>JAEUNX010000188.1 GCA_016791025.1 Zoogloeaceae bacterium
TGGAGAAGGAGGCCCTCACCCTGGAGGCCCAGGCCATCGCCATGGCCGCCCACAACTCCGGGGGACTTGTGATCGTCCAGGTCGAACGCATCGCCGAGCGGGGCACCCTGAACCCCCGCCAGGTCAAGATTCCCGGGGTACTGGTGGATTGCGTCGTGGTGGCGGAGAAGCCCGAACATCACATGCAGACCTTCATCGAACCCTACAGCGCCGCCTTCGCCGGCGAGCTTCGGGTCCCAGTGAGCGGTATCGAACCGCTTCCCCTGGACGAGCGCAAGCTCATCGCCCGCCGGGCGTCTCTGGAACTGGCTGCCAACAGCGTGGTGAATCTTGGGATTGGCATGCCTGAGGGCGTTGCCGGGGTCGCCAACGAAGAACGGGTCATCGATCTTCTGACCCTGACCGCGGAGCCAGGCGTGATCGGGGGTATTCCGGCCTCTGGCTTGAATTTTGGCGCGGCGATCAACACGGACGCCATTATCGACCAGCCCAGCCAGTTCGATTTCTACGATGGCGGCGGGCTCGACCTGGCTTTCTTGGGCTTGGCCCAGGCGGACCGGGAGGGCAACCTCAACGTGAGCAAGTTCGGGCCGCGTCTGGCGGGTGCCGGCGGGTTCATCAACATCAGCCAGAACGCCAAGAAGGTGGTGTTCGTGGGTACTTTCACGGCTGGTGGCCTGGAGGTGGCGGTCGCAGACGGCCAACTGAAGATCGTCCGGGAGGGGCGGTCGCGCAAATTCGTCACCGAAGTCGAGCACCGCACCTTCAGCGGAGAGTATGCCCGCCGCCGGGGGCAGCCCGTGCTTTACGTGACCGAGCGCTGTGTCTTTCGCCTGGAGGAGGAGGGCTTGGTCCTGGTGGAGATTGCCCCCGGGATCGATCTCGAGCGCGACATCCTCGCCCACATGGATTTCCGGCCCATCGTCAGTCCCCGCCTCGCCTTGATGGATGCGCGGATCTTCCGCGACGAGCCCATGGCATTGCGCGAGACCCTGCTCTCCCTGCCCCTCGATCAGCGTTTGTCCTACGACCCGGAAAAGAACCTGTTCTTCGTGAATTTCGAAGGCCTTGCCATTCGTAGTCCGCAGCAGATCGACCGCATTGCCGATCTGGTTCGGGAGCGTCTGGCACCCCTGGGCCACAAGGTCATGACCGTGGTGAACTACGACAACTTCTCCATCACTCCCGAACTGATGGACGCCTACAGTGCGATGGTGCGGGGGCTGGTGGATCAGTTTTATCTCCACGTGACCCGTTACACCGCGAGTGCCTTCTTACGGGCCCGTCTGGGTGATGCCCTGAATCAGCAGGAAATCCAACCCAACCTCTTTCCGGATTCTGACGCTGCCCTGTCCAGGCTGCAGGACGCTGCCGACCCGGAATCCGGTCCGCCATCGCGGGCTGCCTAAGCCAACACCCCCAACCTCAATCCCATCAGGAGATTCCCATGGAATTCGCCATCGTGCTTGGCGCCCTCGTATTTTTGATGTTCATTGCCTACCGTGGCTACAGCGTCATCCTCTTCGCACCCGTCGCCGCTCTGGCCGCCGTGCTCCTCACCGATCCTTCTCTCGTACCCCCCATGTTCACTGGCCTCTTCATGGACAAGATGGTGGGCTTCGTGAAGCTTTATTTTCCGGTCTTTCTCCTTGGCGCGGTCTTTGGCAAGGTGATTGAACTTTCGGGCTTTTCCAAGGCCATTGTGGCCTCGGTCATCAAGCTCCTTGGCGCGGAGCGGGCCATGCTTTCCATCGTCGTGGTCTGCGCGATCCTGACCTACGGCGGCGTGTCGCTCTTCGTCGTGGTGTTCGCGGTCTATCCGTTTGCGGCTGAGATGTTTCGCCAAAGCGGCATTCCGAAGCGGCTGATTCCAGGCACCATCGCGCTGGGCGCTTTCACTTTCACCATGGATTCGCTCCCTGGTACGCCGCAGATCCAGAACATCATCCCCACCACGTTCTTCAACACCGACACCTGGGCTGCGCCCTGGCTGGGTGTGATTGGCGCGGCGTTCATCCTGGTGTGTGGCCTGTCTTATCTGGAATGGCAGCGTCGTCGCGCTGCCCACGCCGGCGAGGGCTACGGCACCAACCTCGTGAATGAGCCGGAAGCCTTCGAGCACGACAACCTGCCCAATCCGTTCATCGCGATCCTGCCTCTGGTGATGGTGGGAGTGATGAACAAGGTCTTCACGCTCCTTATTCCGGAGTTCTATGGCAAGTCTCACTCTTTCATTCCGGCGGTGATCGGCAAGGCGGCCCCGGTGGTGCAGGATGTTTCAAAGATCGCGGCGATCTGGGCAGTGGAAGGGGCGCTCTTGGTAGGGATCGTGACGGTGTTGGTGTTCGCCTGGAAGACTGTTTCCACCCGTTTCGCCGAGGGCTCCAAGGCTGCGGTGGGCGGCGCCTTGCTGGCCTCCATGAACACGGCTTCCGAATATGGCTTTGGGGCGGTGATCGCAGCGCTACCCGGCTTTCTGCTGGTGGCCGATGCGCTACGCGCGATCCCGAATCCACTGGTGAATGAGGCGATCACCGTGACGTCCCTGGCCGGGATCACTGGATCGGCGTCCGGCGGCATGAGTATTGCCCTGGCCGCGATGGCCGACGCCTTCAAGCAGAACGCCGAGGCGGCGGGGATTCCCTTCGAGGTGCTCCACCGGGTGGCTTCCATGGCTTCCGGAGGCATGGACACGTTGCCGCACAACGGCGCGGTGATCACCTTGCTGGCCGTCACGGGTCTGACCCATCGCCAGTCCTACAAGGACATTTTCACCATCACGGTCATCAAGACACTGGCGGTGTTCGTGATCATTACCGTGTATTACCTGACCGGGATCGTGTGACCTGTCGGATGTTCCGGTCGGGTGCGCATCCAGCCGGCGGCGCCACTCGGCCGGGGGACAAATCCTTACAAACCGATTGCCCCGGGGAATCCCCATTCGGTATTGAATGCAGGCGGTCGGTTACGGCTTCGCCCCAAAGTCGCGATACCGCGATAGGCAAAGCGGGGGTGTTGGTTTAGTATCGGCCGCTGCCGTACCGTTCCCCACAAATGATCGAGAGGAAGGAAAATGAAAATCGTCTTCGCTGCTGCATCTGCCCTGGGTGTCTTGCTGGCTGCCCCCGCGTTTGCCGACGCTGGAATGGACCTGGCCAAAGCCAAGAACTGCCTGGCTTGCCATGCAGTGGACAAGAAGGTGGTGGGCCCCGCTTACAAGGATATCGCCGCCAAATACGCCGGCGACAAGGGCGCTGCTGCCAAACTCGCTGAAAAGATCCAGAAGGGTGGAGTGGGTGCATGGGGTCAGATCCCGATGCCTCCCAATACCCAGGTCAACGCTGACGAGGCCAAGAAGCTGGCCGAGTGGGTGCTGTCCCAGAAGTAATCGGCTTCTACGCAACAAAAAGCCAGCCTTCGGGCTGGCTTTTTGTTGCGTAGAAGGTCGTCAGGCAAACAACTGATCAGGCAGGAGCTCCAGAAGCTTAGACGTCGCGACGCTATCCACGGGCCGCGAGAAGAAGTAACCCTGCATGCAGTCACAGCCGAGATTGCGCAGCATTTTGGCCTGGGCCGCCGTCTCGACGCCTTCGGCGACGAGGTGGAGGCCGAAGCCGCGGGCGATACCGGTAATGGCGGAAATGATCGGATGGGTACCCGGGGAGTCCAGATCGCGGACGAAACTGCGGTCGATCTTCAGTGCGCTAATGGGGAATTTCTGCAGGTAGGCCAGTGCGGAATAGCCGGTGCCAAAATCGTCGATCGAGATCCCGACGCCGACTTCCCGCAGTTGCTTCACCTTGGCCGTTACCGCGGCGGTATCCTGCATCATCACGCTTTCGGTGATTTCCACATCCATGGCGTCTGGTGGCAAACGATGGCGGGCGAGGGTGTCGCGGATGCACTCGACGATGCCTTCGCGGTCGAAATCGTGTGGGCTCAGGTTGAACGACATGCGCAGGTCAGGGTAGCCTGAGGCGCGCCAGTGCGCCAATTGCTGAGCCGCGCGATCAATGACCCAGCGGCTGATGCCGCTGATCAGGCCCACTTCCTCGGCGACCTGGATGAAAGAGGCCGGGCTCAGGAGGCCATGGATCGGGTGGTGCCAGCGAATCAGCGCCTCGACAGCGATTACCCGCCGCTGCGAGACGCTGATCTGGGGCTGGAAGAACAACTCGAATTCGTCCCGCTCCAGGGCGGTGCGAAGGTCGTTCTCAAGTTCGATGCGCTGACGGTAATGCGCGTTGAGCTCAGTGTCGAAAAAGCGGAAACCATTGCGTCCGCTTCGCTTGACCTGGTACATCGCGACGTCCGCGTGCTGGGTTAGTGACTCCGCCGAGTCGCCATCGCGGGGAAATAGGGCAATGCCGATACTGGCCGAAACGCGAAAATCGCCGCGCGAAAGCTGGAACGGCACCTGCATCAGGTCGAGCACCTTGCGGGCGATGATCTCTGCATCTTCCGGCTGGTTGATGTCCGGCAGCAGAATCGTGAACTCGTCGCCACCCAGGCGCGCCAGGGTGTCCCCCCGCCGTAGGGTTTCCTTCAGTCGGGTGGCGACGCCACGCAGCAGCAAATCTCCCTCGGAGTGTCCGTAAGTGTCATTCACCAGCTTGAAGCGATCGATGTCCACGAACATCACCGCGAGGGTGCCACTGCGCCGTTGGGCCTGGGCGATGGCGACCTCGAGGCGATCCTTGAAGAGGACGCGATTGGGCAAGTGGGTCAGCTGGTCGTGATAGGCCTGGAAGCTGATGATTTCTTCGGCCCGTTTTCGCTCCGAAATGTCCCGGGCCACGCCGTAGGTCCCAAGATGTTTCTGATTCGAATCGCCCTCGCTCCTGGCGTACATGGGCATGGCATTCAGGGCCACGGTGATGTGCCCCATGCTCGCCCGTGGCCAAGATGCGCGATTGCGGCACAAGCGTAGCTCGAGGTTGTAACCACTGGCGGGGGCGTTGTCGGGATTGCTGGTCAGCATTTCGACCCGCGGGACATCGTCGGGCAAGAGAATGGTGGCGAAAGGACGGTTCAGCAATTGATTGCGCTCGTACCCGAGCAGGGACTCGATACGCGGATTGATGAAGGTGAACCGGGCCTGAGGGTCCAGCGTAAACACCAGATCCGGCGAGCTTTCCACTAGATATCGATGAAGCCGTTCTGAGGCTCGAAGGCGCTCGCCCATGGCCCGGTTTGCCCGCTCCAAAGCGGCCTTGTGGAGGGCGCTCTGCACGGCACGTTGCAATTGCGCAACATGGTAGGGCTTGCGAACAAAATCGTCCGCTCCCCGACGCAGGGCACCAATGGCGGCATCAATACCGTCTTCCCCGCTGATCATCACCACCGCTTCCTCACGGTGCTGACTTTGCAGCCAGTCCAGGAGGGCGAGGCCGGTGGCGTCGGGCAAACGGTAGTCCAACAAGACCAGATCATAGATCTGGTGCTCGAGGCACTGGATGGCTTCCCCAACCGAACCGGATTCGTCGAAGGTTCGTCCCGCCAAGGCAAGCACCCGGGGAAGGGTCTGGCGCAGGGGAACATCGTCGTCCACGATGAGAATACGGCACGCCAGCTCAGCTTGCGTGGCTGTCTCGAGTGGTTGTGGGCCCAGGAACGGACCCTCACCCGGTATGACCATGACCTCCCCTAACACCCGGTCGTGATTCGTGAATTGTTAGCACTAAAGCAATAATGCAACAAGTTATGTCACGGGATCCAGAGGAATAAATATCTGGAAGCTTGTTCCTGAACCTGGTTGGCTGCGGCAGAGGATTGAACCATGCCATTGATGCAGCAATTCGCGGCAAATGGACAGCCCAACACCTTGATGGCCGGGTTTTTGGCTCCGGTGGGGTTTGAAGATTTCCGGCAGTCGATCACTCGCTATTCCTGGTCCGTTGTCGATCAGGCGAATCTCCAGGCTCGGAAGACCATCGGCGATGACGACACCGGCGGTGGAGACTGCCAACTTGTGGCCTTTGCCCAATGCCTCGGACGCATTACGGAGAAGATTGATCAACACCTGCTTGAGTACCGATGGCGGAATGTGGGTCGGAGGCAGTCCGGACGCGACGCGGAGATCGAGTTCAATCTGGCGTCGGCCGAACCAGGGCTCACCATACAGTGTCCGCATTTCAAGCAGCAGTTCGGCGACGTGGCAGCGAGGGGCCTCGGCAACTTCCACTGGCCCGCGGGCCATGGTCTGGAGCAGTTTGCCCACCCGGTCCAACTCCTTGTTTACCACGGTGAATTCGTCAGCGCTGCGTAGGGGGCCATCCAGCTTTTGGCCCATCAAATCGAGATAGCTGCGGATGACAGTGAGCGGGTTGTTGACTTCATGCACCACCCTTCGGATGTGTTCTCGAAAACGGCCCTCGACGCTGGCACGCAGCGCGGTATCTTGGGCAACCTGAGCCGCGTGCGCATAGACCTGACCAGCTGCTGCGCCGACAACGGCCACCATCAGGGATTGGTCCTCTGCGGTTCTTTCCAAGGGTGCGTCGATTGCAAAGACCGCGACAAACTGCCCCTGGGGCGATGACCAGGGGAGGCAAAGGAGGCCACGGGAACCAAACCAGCGGGTAATTTGCCAATCAGCCGTACTTCGCCCCGGAAAGTCCCCACCAGGGAATTGACTTGTCGTGGCTCCGGTTCTGGCAGCCAGGGCGAGTACGCTCGCTTCGTCGTCCAAAGCCATTTGCAATTCATCGAAATTGCGGACGACGGCATCCGGCCCCTTCATGGGGATGGCTTGGAGCAGACCACTGGTTTCGACGCTGACCGCGAGGGGCATCCCGCGGCCGAACAGGAGGCGGCATCCCGCCTCAAGACGAGAACCCATCTCTGCGATCGGGCCATCGGCGAAGGCCTTGCGGACCAGTCCCTGGAGGGCCAGGGAATGAAGGTGCAGCGTCACCGTAGCGGAGGCTGGGGCCCGGATTGGTTGGCCTCGTTCGTGCGGATCGTCGGGGCCGCTAACGCTTGGCTCCAAGGTGTCGATGCTCGGCGCAAGCGGGAATGCGTGCGAATGGAGGGTGTCGGCGCTAATGTTCGGGGTTCCGGCCAGGTACGCAACATCGGTGCGTAAGCTCAGGAGGGCGGTTTCCGCCAATCCCGTCACCCGGCTGATGGCTGCCAGGGCTGGTCCCGGATCTTCCGCGCCCAGGCGCACCGCGCACCACACCAGCCGCACGAGCGGATGGGCGGTGCGGATCTGTTCCTCCAGCGCATGGTGGAGCGCGATGGCATCCTGAATGGGGGGCGGCGCCCCGCACTGGCGAACCAAATCCGCACCGAGGGCGGCGTGGTTCTGCCCATAGCGTTGCTGCTCGGCTGCGAACAGCTCATCGCCGTTGCCAAGCCCGGCGGAAAGGTCGTGGTATGCCGGTACCTCGGCGGCAAGCCAGAGTCGGCCGAGCTCATGCCAAAGACCGGCCAGATAGGCATCACGGGGGCGTCGATAGTGGGTTTCGAGGGCCAGGTGGTGCGCGCATTCGGCTACAAACAGACTGGCGGTGGAAATTTCGTGGTCAATAGTCGACGGCGAGTGTGGCCGGTTTGCTTGCAGTAGCCAGGCCTGCAGGAGGTCCCCTCCGATCCGCTTGAGGCGCCTGGCTATGACGGAAGCGAGGTCTGGTAAATCCTCATCATGCTGCAGGGGCAAGGCGGTGAAGATTGCGTGGGCGAGGGCCGCATCTTTCACCGCAATCTCGGCGAGGGCATCCCAGTCGATGTTGTTGGCATTGACCAGGCCCAGTCCCGTCTGAATGCTCTGCGCAGTGGGAGCAAAACGCATCAGACGGGTCGTGCTGTTGAGCACTGGGAGCATGGCGCCGACCGTACCGGTGGATGGAGGACGGTCGGATTCTAGCGACTGGGCGGGGCTTTCCTCGTGATCTAGTCGACCGGGCTTTTGGCCCGTCGTGATCAGTTTTGCAGATTGTCGGCAAAATTCACGCCAGAGAGCAGGGCGCGATTGACCTGGGTGGGATCCAGATGGAGTTGCGCTGCCAGCGCTGTCAACGCCGTGGCGTCAAAACCCTCGCAGTGGCGAGCCAGAGCCAAAAAGGGGCCAAATTCGCCTTCGCCGCGGATCAAGGCATCGGAAATCATGCTCGGTAGATGCATTTCCTCCAGCAGCGCTTCCATGCTTGTGCCCAGTAAGGTGTGCAGGAGTGAAAACGCGCCGGTGATGAAGAGGTTGTCCTGGCCCGTGCGGTCAAAAAAGCTGGCGCCGATCTCTTCCATGAAGCGCCCCCGAGCGATGGCGGCCTGCATCAGCGATGGGGCCGAGGGGTCGCGACTGGCGGTGACGAGGAGCAGCGACAGCCATTTGTTGAGGTTGTTGTAGCCAAGGATGCTGACCGCGTGGCGGAACGACTGGATCTCGCACATCAGGCCGAAGCCGGCCGAATTGATGTAGCGTAGTAATTTGTAGGAGAGGGCGACGTCCTGCTTTAGGACCGCCTCTATTTCTTTGATCTCGGCATTGTTGCGGACCAGGTTCAGGAGGCGGACGATCTGAGCGTAGGCTGGCGCAAGTTGTTTGGCGGCCGGGGCGCCCTTGAGGAAGAACCAGCCAGAAGCCCCATCGAATCCGCCCTGGACCGCTTGCAAGAAGGCCTCGGTGTCCGTGAGTCCCCAAGCCAGGCCGAGGCCAGGAAGGCCGGACGGGGCCTGCTGTCGGCGAGCGTCGACGATGACGAAGCGCCAGTCCAAATCGGGGGGCAAGGCAGTACCTGCCCCGTACCAGGACAGGCACACGCTGATGCCTGCCTCCTTCAAGCGGGGGAGCAAGGCCTGGGTTTGGGGGTGGCCAAGGGTCGGCGCTGGAATTTCGATCAGCGTGTTTTCCGGGACTACCCACTCCAGGAGGTCCGGCGTTGGCACTAGCTTGCCCAGGCTGAGAAATGCCGTATGGCGATCTGGCCAGACCTCGTCCAGCGATTTCAAGGTTTCGACGATGGCGGCGATGTTCGGCCCATGGGCGACGAGACGGTTCGCGGTGATTGCGCGTGATTTGTTGACGACGGGTTCGCGGGTGAAGAAAACGGGTTGGGACATCGATTCAGGCCGGGCTGTCGGTCGAGTAGGTGAAGGCATCCGCAAAAAAGGCGTCGTCTGCGAGACCGCAGCGGGTCTGGAAGTCTTGGCGAGCGGCGTCGATCATGGGCGGTGCTCCGCATGCGTACACCTGGTGGCCCGAGAGATCCGGAAAATCGGCCATGACGGCGTGGTGAACCATCCCGGTGCGCCCGGTCCAGGCGTCCTCTTCGCTGCTATCGGACAGCACGGGGACGAACTTGAATCCAGGCAGGGCCCGTGTCCACGATTCGGCGAGATCGGCCAAGTAAAGGCCGGCACGGTTGCGTGCGCCCCAGTAGAGCGTCATCGGGCGGGTAATGCCGGCCTCGATGGCATGTTCGACGAGGCCCTTGATCGGCGCGAATCCGGTGCCGCCGGCCAGGAGAATGATGGGGGCTTGCGAATCCTCCCGCAGGAAAAAGCTGCCCAGGGGGCCTTCAAAGCGGAGGATTTCCTTTTCCTTCATGCTGTTGAAAACGTGACCAGTGAATTCGCCCCCGTCGATGCGGCGAATGTGGAACTCCAGGGTGACGGCCCCTTCGGGCCGATTGGCGATGGAGAAGCTGCGGCGTCGGCCGCCGGAGAGGAGGAAGTCGACGTACTGCCCAGCCAGGAAGCGGAACTGTTCGCTGGCCGGCAGCTTGACTTCGAGTCGCATGACGTCCGGCGCCAGGCGCTGCAGTCGCTGGACGCGACACGGCAGCTTCTTGATCGGAATGTCGCCAGCGCGCTGGACGTTTCGTACCGTCAAAACCAGATCGCCGGTCGGATGGGCTCGGCACAGCAAGGTCATGCCCGCGGCGATGTCGTCCGGGGTCAGGGCGGTGGGCGAAAATTGGTCGAGCATCACATGGCCGGCGTTGAGGGTCGCTTTGCAGGCGCCGCAGGCGCCATCCCGGCAGCCATATGGGACCAAGAGCCCTGCCTGGATCGCAGACTCGAGTACCGATTGGTCAGGTTCGGCGCTGATGGTGTGGCCACTGGGTTGAAAGGTCACTTGGTACGACATGGAATTCGCCGTGAGATAATGAAATGATGAAAAAAGCAGTCTTGATCGTCGGGTGCGGCGACGTGGCACGGAGGATGATTCCGTGGCTGGTCCGGCGATTCAGGGTGTTTGCCCTGATCCGGCGGGAGCAGGATCGCGCGCAGCTTCGGGCCATGGGGGTTTGTCCCCTGATTGGCGACCTCGATGATCGCCGGTCTTTGCGTCGTCTGGCGGGCTTGGCTGACTACGTGATCCACGCTGCCCCTCCTGCCGCAAATGGCCTCTTCGACTTACGTACTCGTCATTTGATCGCCGCATTGCGGTGTGGGAAAAGTCTACCACAGGCCATGACCTACATCGGGACGACGGGCGTCTATGGAGACCATAGCGGACGTTGGCTCGACGAGAGCCAGCCGGTGGCGCCGACGACGCCGCGGGCCGTTCGCCGGGTCGATGCGGAGCGGGTATTGCGGGGTCTGGCCCGGGAATGCGGCGTGCGAGTGGCAATCCTGCGTGCGCCGGGTATCTACGCGGCGGATCGCCTGCCTACCGAGCGGCTGCGGCGCGCCGATCCTGTGCTTGTTCCTGACGAAGATGTCTTTACCAATCACATCCACGCCGAAGACCTCGCCCGGCTCACATGCCTGGCCCTGTTTCGCGGCCGCGCCGGTCGATGCTACAACGCGGTGGATTCAAGCGCCTTGCCGATGGGCGCTTACTTCGATCTCGTGGCGGATACCCTTGGTATGCCACGACCGCCGCGGGTATCCCGGGTGGAAATCGCCTCGCGCCTTTCGCCGATGGCGCTATCGTTCCTGGGTGAATCTCGCCGGATTCGCAATCGACGCATCCACGACGAATTGCGCCATCGCCTGATTTTCCCCACGATCGCGGATGGCCTGAGGGCGATTGCCACAGACCCCCACTTGCCTTGACCGGTTTTCCATGGTTTTGCCGTCATGCTCACAATCAAGTCCTTGCACATCATCTTTGTAGTCAGCTGGTTTGCCGGCTTGTTCTATCTACCGAGGATCTTCGTCAATCACGCCATGGAAACGGACCCCAGGGCCTTGGAACGCCTTGCCCTGATGGAAGGAAAGCTTTACCGCTTCATGACGCCGCTGGGCGTCCTGGCGGTGGGGCTGGGCTTCTGGCTGTGGTTTGGCTATGGCTTTTCCGGCGGTTGGCTCCACGCCAAGACCGCGCTGGTCACTTTCCTCATCATCTATCACCTTTACTGCGGGCATTTGATGCGGGAGTTGGCGGCCGGGCGCAGTCGGCGCAGTCACGTGTGGTTTCGGATGTTTAACGAAGTACCCGTGCTGGTTTTGGCGGTGGTGGTGTTTCTGGTTGTCCTGAAGCCTTTTTAGTTGGTCTAGTCATGACTCATCACTATTTTTCGCCCTGCCCGCGGGGTCTCGAATCCTTTCTTGCCGCCGAACTGACGGAACTCGGCGCACGCCAACCCCGGGCGCTGCCCGGCGGCGTTGCCTTTGAGGGCGATTGGTCGGTCGGCTATCGGGCAAATCTCGAGAGTCGGCTAGCCACCCGGGTGCTTTGGCGAGTGGCCCTGGGGCGGTATCGGGGTGAGGAGGAGATTTACCGATTGGCCTATTCGGCCACCTGGGCCAAGTGGTGGACGCCGGACCAATCGATCCGGGTCCAGGTGACGGCGCAGAAGTCGCCCCTCAAGAGCCTGGAGTTCATCACCCTGCGGATCAAGGATGCCGTTTGTGACCATTTCCGCACCGTGACAGGCCGGCGTCCCAATGTTGATACCACCCGACCAGACGTAAGGATCCATGCTTTTCTTTCGGCGGATCAGGCCACCCTGTACGTCGACCTGTCTGGGGAGCCCCTGTCCAAACGCGGCTTCAAGCATGCAGCCGTTGAAGCGCCACTGAAGGAGAACCTCGCCGCCGGCTTGTTGCGGATTGCCGGCTGGCAGCCCGATCAGCCGCTGGTTGACCCGATGTGTGGAAGCGGAACTTTTCTCATCGAGGCTGCCCAGATGGCTCTCGACGTGGCCCCCGGCCTTGGCCGCAGTTTCGCCTTCGAGAAGTTGAAAGTCTTCGAGGCCGACCGTTGGGCTGCTCTGCGCCGGGCCGCTGAGACCCGTCGCCGGCCCATCCAAGGCTTGACCATTTACGGTTCCGATCGGGAGGCCGATCAGGTCCGACGCAGTCTGATCAACCTGCGTGCGGCGGGGCTTGCGGAGGCCGTGACGCTGGAGGAGGTGGATCTGCTCGATCGGGCGGCGCCGTCCGAAGCGGGCGTAATGATTGCCAATCCCCCCTATGGCGTGCGGATTGGCGACGCCGAAGCCCTAGCCGCGTTCTACCCCCGCCTTGGGGATGCGTTGAAGGCCCGGTGGACTGGGTGGAACTGTTATCTCTTGTCCGCCGATGCTCAACTGCCCAAACTAATTGGCCTGAAGGCAAGCCGCCGGACTCCGGTGTTCAATGGGGCGCTGGAGTGTCGCCTGTTTGAATACAAGATGCTGGCCGGAAGCCTGCGGCGACCACGGACGGAGGACGTCTGAGCCAGCGAAGCGATACTGAGCTAGATGATGTCCAGGTGCTTGATTCCGGCGGTGAGGTCCTTGTCGCCGTGCCGGCTGTTCAGCTTAATCTGCAGCCGTAGGTCATTTACCGAGTCGGCGTTGCGCAGGGCGTCTTCGTAGGTGATCAGCTCGTCTTCATGGAGACGGAATAGGCTCTGATCGAAGGTCTGCATGCCGAGTTCGCCTGAGCGCTTCATGATTTCCTTGATCTCGGCCACCTCGCCTTTGAAGATGAGGTCGGCGATCAAAGGCGAATTCAGCATGATCTCCACGGCCGGCGCGCGACCTTTGCGATTGGCGAGCGGAATCAGGCGTTGGGAAATCATGGCCTTCAGGTTGAGCGAGAGGTCCATCAGCAACTGGGGGCGCCGGTCTTCCGGGAAGAAGTTAATGATCCGGTCGATGGCCTGGTTGGCGCTGTTGGCGTGCAAGGTGGCCAGACACAGATGGCCGGTTTCGGCGAAGGCGATGGCGTAGTCCATGGTTTCCCGGTCGCGGATTTCGCCCATCAGAATTACGTCGGGCGCCTGGCGCAGGGTGTTCTTCAGTGCAATCTCCCAGCCCTCGGTGTCGATGCCAAGCTCCCGCTGGGTCACGATGCAGTTCTTGTGGGGATGGACGAATTCGATCGGGTCTTCCACGGTGATGATGTGGCCGTAGCTGTTCTCGTTGCGGTGGTCCACCATTGCGGCCAGCGACGTGGTTTTGCCGGTGCCGGTGCCGCCGACGAAGATCACCAGGCCGCGCTTTGCCATGGCTACTTCCTTGAGCACCTGAGGAAGGCCCAACTCGTCAAAGGTCGGGATCTTGGCGGGAATGGTCCGCAATACGAGACCCACCCGGCTCTGCTGGACAAAGGCATTGGCCCGGAACCGCCCGATGCCGGCGGGGGAGATGGCGAAGTTGCACTCCTTGGTGGCCTCGAACTCCGCCGATTGCTTGTCATTCATGACTGCCCGGGCCAACTCGGCGGTGTGGGCCGGGGTGAGCGGTTGATTCGATTGCGGGGTGATCTTTCCGTCGACCTTGATGGCGGGTGGATAGCCAGCGGTGATGAAGAGGTCCGAGCCTTTTTTCTGCACCATCAGCCGGAGCAGATCGTGCATGAACTTCAGGGCCTGGTCGCGCTCCATGGTGTTCTCCGAATGCCGGTCATGCCGGGCAGGTAGGGGTGGGGGGTCGAGGCGCGGGGGGCCGTCGGGGCGGAGCCGGCGCTCGGTGGTCCAAAGGTCTGGCCAGTCGGCTCAGGCAAAACTGTCCTTGTTCTGGGCGCGAACCTTGGCCTCGGCGGAGGAAACGATGTTGCGGCGCACCAGATCGGCCAGGCATTGGTCGAGGGTTTGCATGCCGAAGTTCTGGCCGGTTTGGATCGCCGAGTACATCTGCGCAATCTTGTTTTCACGGATCAGGTTCCGGATGGCGGGGGTGCCGATCATGATCTCGTGGGCGGCGACCCGGCCGGCCCCGTCCTTGGTCTTGAGCAGCGTCTGCGCAATGACCGCCCGTAGGGATTCCGACAACATGGCCCGGACCATATCCTTCTCCGCGGCGGGGAAGACGTCCACGATCCGGTCAATGGTCTTGGCGGCGCTGGAGGTGTGCAGGGTGCCGAAGACCAGGTGGCCGGTTTCTGCCGCGGTCAGGGCGAGGCGGATGGTTTCCAGGTCCCGCATTTCGCCCACCAGGATCACATCCGGGTCTTCCCGCAGGGCGGAGCGCAGGGCGGCATTGAAACTCTGGGTGTCGCGGCCGACTTCCCGTTGGTTGATCAGGCAGCGCTTGGGTTCGTGGACGAATTCGATGGGGTCTTCCACGGTGAGGATGTGGCCGTATTCGTTCTCATTGACGAAGTCCACCATGGCTGCGAGGGTAGTGGACTTTCCGGAACCGGTGGGGCCCGTCACCAGAACGATTCCCCGTGGCTGTTGCGAAATGTCCTTGAAAATCTTGGGGGCGTGTAATTCCTCCAGGGACAGCACCTTGGACGGAATCGTACGGAACACGGCGCCGGCGCCTCGCAACTGGTTGAAGGCATTGACCCGGAATCGCGCCAGATTGGGCACGGCAAAGGAAAAGTCGCACTCCAGGAATTCCTCGTACGCCTTGCGCTGGGCATCGTTCATGATGTCATACACCATGCCGTGCACGTCCTTGTGCTCCAAGGGGGGGAGGTTGATGCGGCGCACGTCGCCATGCACCCGGATCATTGGGGGGAGGCCGGAAGAAAGGTGGAGATCTGAAGCCTTGTTTTTTACAGCGAAGGCGAGCAGTTCAGTGATGTCCATGATGCTCCAGGAGTCGCGATCGGAAGGGCTTGCGCAGGGTGATGGCCGGCGGGGGCCTGGGGTCGCAGTGCTATACTCTGAGCGGCTTTCCGGGCGGAAACTTTAGGGCATATGACATCAATCGGAGCCAACTTGCAAGGCGTTCGGGCTCGCATCGCGGCAGCCTGCGCGGCCTGCGGACGGGGCCAGTCGGAGGTGGCTCTGTTGGCAGTGAGCAAGACCTGGCCAGCGGCCTGTGTTGCCGATGCGGCGGGTGCCGGCCAACGTGCCTTTGGCGAAAATTACGTCCAGGAGGGTGTCGCGAAAGTTCAGGCCTTGGGCGCACTGAGCCTGGCGTGGCATTTCATTGGCCCATTGCAAAGCAATAAGACCCGGCTGGTGGCTAACCATTTCGATTGGGTCCACTCGGTGGATCGCCTCAGGATCGCCGAGCGGCTGGCCAGCCAGCGTGACCCCCATCTCCCGCCACTCAACATCTGCCTGCAGGTGAATGTGAGCGGGGAGGCGAGCAAGAGCGGGGCTGCGCCGGAGGAGATTCCCAGCCTCGCCCGGCAGGTCGCCGGCTTGCCGCAGATTACCTTGCGCGGGCTGATGGCGATTCCGGAGCCGTCGCCGGATCGGACCTTATTGGCGGCTCGGTTTGCGGTGGTTCGCCATCTGCGCGAAGCCCTGGAGGCGGACGGGATCGCCTTGGATACGCTGTCGATGGGCATGTCTGACGACCTGGAGGTGGCCATCGCCGAAGGGGCGACGATCGTTCGAGTCGGCACGGCAATTTTCGGCGCCCGGGGCGCCTCTCAAAGCCCCTAGGGCAGATTTGGAAGGTGTGGATGAAGATCAGCTTTCTTGGCGGGGGCAATATGGCCGCCGCCCTTATTGGTGGCCTGTTGGCCAAGGGATTCCCGGCCGCGGATCTGCAAGTGGCGGAACTCAGCGAGGCCGGGCGAGCGAGTCTCGAGGAACGTTTTTCCGTGCGGGCGGTACCGGCGCTTGATGAAGCGGCCCTCGCTTGTGATCTGCTGGTCCTGGCGGTGAAGCCACAACAGATGCGGGAAGCCCTGGCTGCCCTGGCCGGAAAGTTGTCCCGTCAGGTCGTGGTGAGTATTGCGGCGGGACTGCGCGTCGATGATTTGTCCCGCTGGCTGGGCGGTCATCGGCGTCTCGTGCGCTGCATGCCCAACACCCCGGCGCTCATCGGCGCCGGGATGACTGGCCTCTATGCCGATCCGAGCGTCGATGAGCCCGGGAGAGCGGCGGCGCAGACGGTGTTGGCGGCGGTGGGTGACACGGTTTGGGTTGCCCACGAGGGACAGATGGACGCGGTAACGGCTTTGTCGGGAAGCGGGCCTGCCTATGTCTTCCACTTCATCGAAGCGCTGGAAGCCGCCGGCGTCGAGCTCGGCTTCGAATCGGCGATCGCCCGCCGTCTTGCCATTGGCACCGTGCTGGGCGCCGCCCGCCTTGCCTCGGCCAGCGAAGACGGTCCGGCGGTGCTGCGGGAGCGGGTGACGTCGAAAGGCGGCACGACGGCGGCGGCGCTCCAGCAGATGGCGGCCGATGGGTTCCTGCCCTTGGTCAGTCGGGCGCTCAAGGCCGCCGAAGCCCGTGGCCGGGAACTGGGCGATCAACTCGGTCGCGATGGCGCGGCCTGACGGCGAGGACGGTCCATGTTGATCGGCATTTTGCTTCTCGTGATCGAAACCGCTTGCGGGCTTCTGACCATGATGTTCCTCGCTCGATTCCTGATGCAGTGGGCGCGGGTGTCCTTTCGCAACCAGCTGGGTCAGTTCGTCGTGGCCACCACCGATTGGGCGGTGCGCCCCATGCGACGGGTGCTGCCTGGCCTCTTCGGGCTTGATCTGGCCAGCCTGGTGCCAGCGTGGCTCACGCAGATCTTGTTCGCTGCCATTGAAATCACGCTCCAGGGCCTTGCCGGCATGGGCAATCCCCTCGGCCTGGTGCTTGGCGTCGTCGGCCTGGGACTGCTGGCGGTCTTCAAGCTGGCCATCTACCTTCTCATGGGGGTGGTGCTCATCTCGGCCGTCCTTTCGTGGGTCAACCCCTACGCGCCGGCAGCGCCGGTCTTCTTCGGGCTCGCAGACCCATTCCTGCGGCCCATTCGACGTGTCATTCCCTCGGTGGCCAACGTGGACCTCTCGCCGCTGGTCCTGATCCTGGCGCTTCAGATCTTGCTGATGGTCCTGGCCTCGGCGGCCGGGGGTTTTGTCGGGCTGATTGTGGGTCGATGAGTCCAGGGGATTGGTGGTTGCGGCGGGAGCCATCCGGGGACGTCGTGGTGTCCTTGTATGTGCAGCCTGGCGCTAAGCGCACAGAGTTTGCCGGGCGTCACGGCGAGTCCCTCAAACTTCGCCTGGCCGCGCCGCCGGTGGAGGGGCGGGCCAATGCAGCGCTTTGTGCATTTCTGGCAGAGTTTTGCGACGTTCCCAAGAGCGCGGTGGCGCTGGTGAGCGGCGATACCGCCCGGGCGAAACGGGTCCGCATCGTGGGGGCCGGCGAGGCAGCCTTGGCTCGGCTTGCGGCCCTGGTGACTTAGCGGCTGGCTTCTTCAGTTTGCGGGGCACGTGCCGCTGCCCCGTCCCGGGTTAGCTTTTCCACGTCCCGGCTGAACTGGCCCAGTGCCTCCCGGCTGGCGGGAACAGCCCCAGGGTTGCCCGCCTGGGGTGCAACGGCGGGTACGCTGGATTGCAGCAGCTGCTTCGCCGCCACACCGATCACCGCCACGACGATCAGAAGGAGGATGACCCGCATCAGGTCGCTTCCACCATGCCGCTATGACGGAGCAGAGCATCCACTTTGGGTTCCCGTCCCCGGAAGGCCTTGAAGGAGTCGATGGCGGGGCGGCTGCCTCCCACCGCCAGAATCTCACGCCAGAAGCGCTCTCCGGTGGCCGGGTCGAGCAGACTGCCCTGGCCGCCGCCGACTTCCTCAAAGGCCGCAAAGGCGTCCGCTGAAAGCACTTCCGCCCATTTGTAGCTGTAATACCCCGCCGCGTACCCCCCGGCGAAGATGTGGCTGAAGCTGTTGGGGAAGCGGTGCCAGGTGGGCGGCACGAGCACGGCCACCTCCCGGCGCACTTCATCAAGGAGACCTAGCACCGTCGCCATGGGTACCGTCGCCGCGCTGGCATCGACGTCGTGGTGCAGGCGCAGGTCGAAGAGTGAGAACTCCAGCTGGCGCACTGTCTGCATGCCGGACTGGAAGTTCTTGGCGGCGATCATCTTGTCGAAGAGGGCTCGCGGCAGGGCCTCGCCGGTGTCCACATGGGCCGTCATGCCGGAAAGCACATCCCACTCCCAGCAAAAGTTTTCCATGAACTGGCTGGGGAGTTCCACGGCGTCCCATTCCACGCCGTGGATGCCGGACACCGCCAATTCGTCCACCCGGGTGAGGAGGTGATGGAGGCCATGGCCGCATTCGTGGAACAGGGTCTGGACGTCGTCGTGGCTGAAGGTGGCCGGTTTGCCGCCCACCGGCCCCGGGAAGTTGCACACCAGGTAGGCGACCGGAGATTGCAGCCCCTGGACCGTTTGGTGACGGCTGCGGGCAGAGTCCATCCACGCGCCCCCCTTTTTGGTCGGGCGCGCGTACAAATCAAGATAGAACTGGCCGACGAGGTCGCCATCCCGCTCGATGCGGAAGAACCGTACTGTGGAATCCCAGGTGGGTCCTTCATCGGGCAGGATCACCACGCCATAGAGCTTCTGGATGACGTCGAAGAGGCCGGCAAGTACCTTTGGTTCGGGCAGATATTGCTTCACCTCTTGCTCTGAAAAGGCATAGCGGGCCTGACGCAGCTTCTCGGACGCGTAGGCCACATCCCAGGGTTGGAGCGGGTCGAGACCCAGTTCCGACCGCGCGAACCTGCGCAACTCCTCCACGTCACGCTCAGCGAAGGGCTTGGCCTTGGCGCCCAGATCCCGCAGGAAGGCCAGCACTTCGGCCGGAGAATCGGCCATCTTGGGCACCAGCGAAACTTCCGCGAAGCTCCCATAGCCCAGCATCTTTGATTCTTCGGCGCGGAGCGCCAGGATGCGGCCGATCAAAGGGCCATTGTCCCACTCGGTCTTGCCGGATTCGCCGAGAACTTCCGAAGCACGGGTGCCATAGGCGCGGTATAGCCGCTCCCGCAAACCGCGGCTGTCGGCATATTGAAGTACCGGCAGGTAGGAGGGCATGTGCAGGGTGAATTTCCACCCGGGCTGGCCGGCGGCCTCGGCGGCAGCCCGGGCAGCAGCCTTGGCGTCCTCGGGCAGGCCGGCCAGATCGGCCTCGTCGGTGACCAAGGCCGAGAAAGCGTTGGTGGCGTCCAGCAGGTTCTCGGAGAACTTGGCAGACAGGCTCGCCAGTTCCTCCTGAATGGCCTGGAAGCGGGGCTTGAGCTCGTCCGGCAATTCCGCGCCAGACAGACGGAAATCCCGTACCTCGTGATCCAGGATGCGCTGCCGCGCCGGGCTCAAGGTGGCGTATTCGGCGCTTTCGCTCAGGGCCTTGTATTTCTGGAAGAGCTTGAGGTTCTGCCCAATCTCTGCCCAGAAGCGCGACACCTCCGGCAGCATCTGGTTGTAGGCCTCGCGCCAGGCGGGCACGTCCAGCACGCTGTGCAGATGCCCCACCACTCCCCAGGCCCGCCCCAGGTTTTCCCCTGCTTCGGTCATCGGCACGACGAAGGTGTCCCAGGTAGGCGCGGCGGGATCGTCCTGCAACCGGGCGATCAAGGCCCGGTTGTCCTCCAGCAATTGCGTAATGGCCGGCGCGACATGCTCTGGCTGAATGGCATCGAAGGGTGGCAGCCCGGTGAAGCTGAGGAGGGGATTGGCGGCGGATGCGACGGACATGAAAACCTCGAAGGCGTGGCCAGAAAGGCTGGCGTTGCATTGGATTGTAGCGCTCGGAGACCGAACGAGCGCGTGGCAGGGTGACAGACAACGAATCCCAGGCTGCATCCCGCAGGACCAGCGAATCTGAAAATCACCGGAAACCTGGGCTTCTAGCCGAAAGGCATTCCATGCTCGCCTTTTTGCGGCGGAGGCTGGGTCCGAGTCGAGGGGGCTTCGCAATGACCGCCTCGCGGTCCATCGGAGCGAACTGGCGGGGGGGTCGAAGCGCCGCATCTGCCCGGGGCTTGCCGCCCAGTCCCGTGGTGAAGGGACCTGTCGGTCGGCAGCGATTGGCCTTCCGGATCTGCCTCCATCGGTGTCGCACGGCGGCAGACATCAACGACAGGTCGATACTTGGCTTCGAAATTTCGGAACTTAGAGAAAGGTATTGTCTGTTTGGTTCGAATCAAGACGATGACCATAATGGTCCCATTTGGGAGAAAGCCGATTTGGAACCTAAGACGCAAAATGCCATTCTTGCCATTGCCATCCATGCGGCCTTTGCTGACGGTGCCAAGGACGAGCGGGAACGAGAGGAAGTTCGGCGTGTCGCCGAAGCGCTGGCCAACGAAAGCGGCAGCCCCGACCTCCGGCGCCTTTA
>JAEUNX010000003.1 GCA_016791025.1 Zoogloeaceae bacterium
TTGCTGATGCCGTGCTGATCCCAGCCAAGCACGATGTAGAGGCAAAGGGCGGCGAACACCAGCAGGGCCAGTCTGCGCGCGATGAGGTCCCGGTGATGATGGGTCATCGGGTGGGTCCGGGTTCTTCCATGCCGAAGCCGACCCGTTCGGCCACCAGAAACAGGGGACGCCCCTTGACCTCCGTGAAGATGCGCCCGATGTATTCCCCGAGGACGCCCAGGCTGATGAGCTGGATGCCAGAGAGGAACAGGATCGCGACCATGATGGAGGCGTAACCTGGGACGTCACGGCCCATCACGATCGTGCGCAGGACGAGGAAACTGCCGTAAAGGCCGGACATCGCCGCCATCAGGAGGCCGACGACCGACCACACTCGCAGCGGGAGGGTGGAAAAGGCCGACAGGCCATCCACGGCGTAACGGAGCAGGCGCCAGAGGGACCAGGCGGAGGTGCCGGCCGCGCGCTCCTCGGGTTCGAAATCCACTGTGGTCTGGCGAAACCCGACCCAACTGGTGATGCCCTTCATGAAACGGGTGCGCTCGGGAAGGCTGTTGATGGCATCTACTACGGCGCGATCGAACAGACGGAAATCCCCTCCCCCAGCCTCCAGGGTGACTTCGGATACCTTGGCAAAGGTGGCGTAAAAGGCCCGGCTGAGCTGGCGACGCAACCATGGGTCCGTGTCACGAGACTGACGGACCGCGGTCACCATCCGGGCGCCACCCCGCCAGGACTCGAGCATGCTGGGAATCAGTTCGGGCGGGTGCTGAAGATCTCCGTCCATCAGGACCACCACCTGGCCGGTGGCCGCTCGCAACCCGGCTGCCATGGCGGCCTCCTTGCCGAAATTTCGTGCGAAGCGGATCGCCTTGATGCTGGGGTCGTCGGCGGCCAATAGCCGGACGGCGGCGAAGGTGGCATCCCGGCTGCCATCATCCACAAATACAATCTCGCTGCGCGCCACCGGTAATTGCGCCAGCACGGCATGAAGGCGGGCGTGGAGCAGGGCAACCCCGGCCGACTCGTTGTAGAGCGGTATCACCACAGAGAGGGACGCGACGGCGGCGTCCCGGTCGATAGGCACGATGCAGGTCCCGAGGGAAAGGAGCGCGCATTCTACCGGAGCGCAAAAAGCGTGGAAGATCAATTTGCTACAAGCGTTGTCTGTGCCGATGACTTCGGTCTCGCGCCGGGCGTGAACGCCGCGATCGCCGAGTTGATAGCGGCCGGCCGCCTGTCCGCCACCAGTTGCATGGTGGCGTGGCCGGATTGGCGTGGCGGAGTGGCCATGCTCAAGGCGGCGGTCGCGGCGTTTCCCGCGGACGTGGGCCTGCACCTGACCTTGACAGACCAGCCCGCTCTGGGGGGGAGTTCGGTCCTGGCTCCCGACGGTCGTTTCCCCAGGTTGGCGGTCATGCTGCGCCGGGGGCTGGCTCGCCAGTTGCCTGTCGATGAAGTCCGGAGTGAGATCCGGGCCCAGCTTGATGCTTTCGAGGACGGCTGGGGCGGCCCGCCGGATTATGTGGACGGCCACCAGCATATGCATCTCCTTCCGACGGTTAGGGATGCACTGCTCGATGAACTCGTGCGGCGGTATCCGCCGGGACAAGTCTATGCGCGCGATTGCCAGGAGCGACTGGTGACGATTCTGCGGCGGCGGGTGGCAGTTCCCAAGGCCCTTTTTCTTAATGCCCTTGGGGCTGGTTTCGCGCGACGAGCCCGCCGAGCGGGGGTGCCGCTCAACCAGGGCTTTGCCGGTCTGCACGACTTTTCCGGCCGTCATCCCTTTGGCGAGTTGATGCGGGCCTTCCTTCGCGATCCCGGGCTGCAGCCCCTGATCCATGTGCATCCTGGTCGGGTCGATGATGTCTTACGGCGCCGCGATGGCCTGACGGCGCCGCGGGAGGTGGAGTTCGCCTATCTGGCGTCACCGCAGTTTCTTGCCGACGTCGCGGCGGCAGGTACGCGGATCGCGCCCTTTCCTCGGCGGGAGAGGGCATTCTAGGAGTAGGCTCTTGCCTTGCCCGATAGGCGCGATTGTCGGCAAACTCGCACTCTCACGGCCCAGCGATTTGTCGATCCGGGCCGGCTGTTCACGGGACCCCAATCAGATGAAGACAGTCGTGATCGACGGCAAGGCGCTCGAGTATGTCCGCTTGCCATCTGCCCACCCACGCGAGGGCGCGCCGCCTCTGGTGTTTCTCCACGAGGGGCTGGGGTCGATCTCGCTTTGGCGGGATTTCCCCCAGCGCCTGTCCGATGCGACGGGTTGCGAGGCAGTCGTGTTTTCCCGCGCTGGCTATGGTCGCTCGGATCCCGAGCTGGGTTCCCGTGGGGTGGATTACATGCACACGCAGGGACTGCAGGTGCTGCCAGCCTTCCTTGAAGCCCTGGACTTGGTTCGGCCCATTCTTTTTGGTCACAGCGACGGCGGCTCAATTGCACTGATTTGCGCTGGCGGAACGCCGACGCCTCTGACGGGCATCGTGGTTGTGGCCCCCCATGTTCGGGTCGAGGAGATCACCCTCGCCGGGATTCGAGAGGCAGGCATCGCCTATGCCCAGACTGATCTCCCCCACCGCCTCGGTCGCCATCACCGGGATGTGAATCGCGTGTTCCAGGCCTGGTATCAGATCTGGCTGGACCCAGCGTTCCGGGACTGGAATATCGAGTCTTACCTTCCGACGATCCGCTGCCCGGTCCTGGCGATTCAAGGCGAGGACGACGAATACGGGACGCTGGACCAGATTGAGCGTATCGCCCAAGGGGCTGAAGACGTCGATCTGGTCAAGTTGGCCGACTGTCGGCACAGCCCCCACAAGGATCAGGCCGAAGCGGTGATTGCGGCCACCCAGGCCTTCGTCGAGCGGTTGATCGAGGAGGATTAGGCCTCGGGCCCCGTGCCTTGAGGCGCTTCCCGGATCGTCGCGCTCAGCAGGCGCTGCACCACCGGGTGCTCGACCCGCCGGTGGGCCGAGATACCATAAAAGTGCTCCACAACCTCCGGACTTCGGCCCAACATTGTGAGGCCCAAGCGCTCTGTCAGCTCCGCTGCCGACCATTCTGGCGCCGGAAATGCTCCAAGGCCGCTCTGACCAAAGGTGGCCAGAAGGGCACTATCTTCGAACTCCCCGACCACATTGGGACGTAGGCCCTGGCGGGCGAACCAATCGTCCAGGCGGGCACGCACTGCGGAATGGGCGGTGGGCAGGAGCAAGGGCAAATGGGCCAAGCAGGCTGGAAACGGGCCCACAGCCAGGGGCAGAATATTTGCGGGTGCGTACCAGGCCAGGGAGGCGCTGCCCATGGGATGGCTGAATACCCGCAGATTCGGGTTGGCGGGGGCGGGACGGTCGGCCAGGATCAGATCCAAGCGGTGCAGCGCCAAGTCCGCCAGCAGATCATCGAATTCATCTTCGTGGCAGAGCAGGCGGAGGTGGGGCGTATCAACCGCTGGCTGGAGGAGGTGGCGGACCACCAGTTTGGGCAGGCTGTCCGCAATGCCCACCGCCAGACGCTGTCCCTGGTCCTGGGCGGCGTTCTGGACGGCTGCGGGAATCTGCTCCCCCAGTTGAAAGATCTGTTCGGCCAGGCGGAAGGCCGCCGCCCCAGCCTCCGTGAGTTCGACACTGCGGCCTGCAGGTCTGAGCAAGGCGTAGCCCAATTGGCGCTCCAGTTCCCGTACCTGCGTGCTGATGGTCTGAATCGCCATGTCGAGTCTTTCGGCCGCGCGAGCGATTCCGCCTTCCTTGGCGGCCACCCAGAAGTAGTAGAGGTGGCGATAGTTGAGAGTCTGCATGGTTGGTTCGCGGGGTCACATTTCGAATAATCAGAAGTCAATATACGAGAAATTCAGCTTCAACCGAATAGGTTGGCAAGCTACAGTCACACCGTCACCCTGCCAGTGGCGATCGTGGGACAGACGGTCGCCTCAGGGCCTTTTACCGTCTTCAAGGAGATGAGATCGGATGAAAAATCTATTCCTGACCGTTTTTGCGGTCATTGTTGGCCTGGGCCTGGGCGTTGCAGACGCTGAAGCCAAGCGTATTGGAGGCGGCAACTCGATTGGTATGCAGCGAAGCACCACGACGAACACGCCCGCCACGCCGCCCACTGCTGCCGCTGCTGCCCCGGGCGCGGCGGCAGGGGCAGCCGCCCAGCCCCGCCGAAACAGCTGGTTGGGTCCCGTGGCTGGTTTGGCCGCGGGTCTCGGTTTGGCGGCGCTGGCATCCCATCTTGGGTTCGGCGAGGAGTTCGGCAATGTGATGTTGATTGCGCTGGTGGTGATCGCCGCCATCATGCTCTTCCGCATGCTGGCCCGGCGGCGAGCTCCCGCCAATGGTGGTCTGAACTATGCGGGTGCGGGTCCTGCTGGACCGGCCCCTGATGTGGGTATGGCCAGAACGGGGGTGCCCGAAGCGGCCTTTGGTGGGGCTGGGGGGGTAGCTGGTCCAGCTGCGGGTGGGGCGTCGCAGTTTCCAGCGGGTTTTGATGCGGATGGGTTTGCGCGCCAGGCGAAAGTGAATTTCCTGCGCCTGCAGGCGGCCAACGATGCAGGCAACCTTAACGATCTGCGGGAATTCACCACGCCAGAAATGTTTGCCGAACTGCAAATGGAAATCCGCGAGCGCCGAGGGGCAAGCCAGAACACAGAAGTCATGGATCTTCATGCAACTGTGCTGGCTTGCGTCGAGGAGAGGGGGAAATATATCGTTAGTGTGCGCTTTCATGGCTTGCTGCGCGAGGAGGCCGGCGCTCCTCCCGTCGATTTCGACGAGGTTTGGCATCTGGTTAAGTCCGTTCAGGGCAACCAAGGCTGGGTCGTGGCCGGGGTGCAGCAGACGACTTGATGGCGTCAACACGAATCGATTTTGTGGCATGACGACAGGCGGCGGGCCTCCCGCCGCCTTTTTCTTTATCAATTCTGGGCATATGAAACGTAGTTAATATTATTTATTGTTCTTGCTAAGGGCTCTTAGACTGGCGCCATCAACGCAATCGGATGTATGGCATGGCACCTGACCCGGCAGTAAGCCAACGTTTCCTCTCAAGGCCGTTAAGTTCCTGGACCTCTGGCGTCTTAGGCCAGGATCGGCCAACAACCCATTTGCGCCGACTGCTTCCCGCATTCAGTCCCGTCGATGGCTCCATGCTGACCCGACCTTCGTCTGCGGCTTTCCGCTCGGATGACTACTCGGTTCCCTCGGTCTTTATGAGTGTGGCTGTTGGTGGGGCTGGCGCGCAGTTCGGAAGGTCGCCAGGCGAGCAAGGTCAGACGGCGAGCGGTCATGCTGTGGCCGGCGCGGTCAAGAGGACGCCAAAACCGGGAATTCGGCGGTGGCGAAGGGGACTTGCGCCATGAATTTTCAACAGCTGAGGATCATTCGCGAAACGGTCCGCCAGGGCTTCAATCTCACCGAGGTGGCCAACGCCCTATTCACTTCCCAGTCCGGGGTCTCCAAGCACATCAAGGATCTTGAGGATGAATTAGGCGTTGAGCTGTTCGTTCGACGGGGGAAGCGCCTTCTCGGATTAACCGACCCCGGCAAGGGGCTGGTGGCAATCGTGGATCGCATGCTCCTGGACGCCCGCAACATCAAATCCCTTGCCGACCAATACAGTCAGGCCGACCAGGGTCGGCTGACTGTCGCTACCACCCACACCCAGGCTCGTTACGCCCTCCCCGGTGTCGTGGCGCAGTTCAAACAGGCGTTTCCACGGGTCCATCTGGTCCTGCACCAGGCAAGTCCAGGAGAAATCGCAGCCATGGTTCAGGACGGGCAGGCGGACATTGGCGTGGCCACGGAATCCTTGGCTGAGGCCGCCGATCTGGCATCGTTTGCTTATTACGCTTGGCATCATTCGGTCGTCGTTCCCGCGGGCCATCCCTTGGAAGCGACGCAGCCCCTCACTCTGGAAGCCATCGCCGATTACCCCATCATCACGTATCACGATGGATTTACCGGTCGGGCCTACTTGGACCGGACTTTCGCTAACGCCGGCCTGGCTCCGGATATCGTGATGTCGGCGCTCGATGCGGATGTTATAAAGACATACGTCGAGTTGGGGCTCGGGATCGGAATCATCGCCTCGGTAGCGTTTAGCCCGACGCGGGATCTGGCCCTGCGGCAACTCGCCAGCGATCATCTGTTTGCACCGAATACCACTCGGATTGCCGTGCGAAAGGGGCATTACCTCCGAGGCTTTGCCTACCGGTTCATTGAGCTATGCGCGCCAACATTGAAAGAGCCTGTGGTACGAGCGGCGACCCGTCCAGATCAGGAGAGCGAAACGGCGGTCTGATCGGAGTGCGCCGACGGTAGAGTGACCTGCGAGGGTGGGTGACTTACTACTGGGCGGCGCTTCGCCGCGCAATGGGAGCCCCGTCGTTGGATGTTTGCAGCAGGCGATGACCGAGGGCCACAGCAGGCAGTCCCCCTTGGGCCCAATTGGATACTTGGCCCTACCAGCTCGGGCGGTGCTGCCTGCGCCTCATCAAGGCGGTGGGATCAGACGCTGAGCTTGCGCCGCCCAAGAAACGCGCCCACCAAACCCAGTGCTGCCAAGGCGAGGGAACTGGGCTCCGGCACGGTGGCGGGTGCCAGCCGGGTGGCTTGCCCCGTAAGGACCAGGTGGGCGTCGTGGCCAGATGTCAGCGTGATGACGTTCTTGCCGTTCGGACCATCTCGGTGGCCGCTGAGGTTGTCACTATCGGTGTCTAGAATCCCGGCGATCAGTTTGCCGTCATCGAGCAGGGCAGCGAGGAGGGCGTTCGCCAGGTTGGAATTGCCCAATAATGAGAGGCCGAAAGTCTGGGTGGTGGTGGCGCCGCCGCCAAAGCCATCCAAGGCCAGACCGGTATCGATCCCATCCAGCAGCAAAAACAGATCCCCCTCGTCGAAGTCGCCCGCACCACTGTCGCCGTCGGTCAGCGTAAGCGTTAGGGAAAGGGCTGAGAGGCTTCCGAGAGTGCCGCCGGTGCCGCCAAAGTCGAAGGTGCCGATAATCGCAGGATTGGGCGGCTTGATCTCGACGACGCCCCCAGATTCGACGAAATTGCTTTCGATGGTCGTCGCACCTGCTTGCGCTAGCGGAATTAGCGCGCCACAACATGCAAGGCCGAGTACGGCGAGGGGGCGGCGGAGAGTTTTCAGCATGTTTATGACCACGGCAAGTTGAGGGAGACGCCACCGGTGGGCGGGTGGCGCCATTACAGCCGTGGGACCGCGGGTTTAAGAGGAACTAATTGGCATCGGCGCGGAGCGGTTGCCATCTACGCCTAGCGTTCTGTGGTGTGAATCACGCCAAAGAGGGTGTAAACCCCCGAAAACCGTGATCTGGCGCGGATCCGAACAGGTTTTCAAACGTGTGCCGGGCCTGGGGCTCTTCGCAGAGCCGGCCTTTCTCAAAGCAGGATGAGAGTGGCCAGTCCGAGGAAGATAAAGAATCCCCCTGAGTCAGTGAGCGCGGTAATCAGGACCGAGCTGCCAACGGCCGGGTCTGCGCCGAGCCGCGATCGAATCATGGGAATGATGACGCCGGCGGTGGCCGCTAGGAGCAGGTTGAGGGTCATGGCGGCGGTCATTACGGCGCCGAGGGATGCGCTCCGGTAGAGCCAGCAGGCGAGGAGGCCCAGGAGGCCTCCCCAAACCAGCCCATTGATGAGGGCGACCCCCAATTCCTTGCGCAATAGTCTTTGGAGAGCGTCGGGTTGCACCTGTCCGGTGGCGATGGCGCGAACGATCATCGTAATGGTCTGGTTGCCGGAATTGCCTCCGATGCCGGCCACGATGGGCATCAGGGCCGCAAGGGCCACCAACCTCTCGATGGACCCTTCGAAAAGCCCGATGACTCGTGATGCAACGAATGCCGTGACCAGATTGATGGCGAGCCAGGACCAACGGTTCTTCACTGAATCCCAGACCGAGGCGAAGATGTCTTCTTCCTCGCGCAGACCGGCATGGCTTAGGATCTCGGCGTCCGATTCCTCGCGGATGTAGTCCACCACGTCCACCACCGTCAAGCGTCCAAT
Source organism: Zoogloeaceae bacterium (assembly GCA_016791025.1). GTDB lineage: Bacteria > Pseudomonadota > Gammaproteobacteria > Burkholderiales > Rhodocyclaceae > JAEUNX01. The sequence continues at coordinate 8,033 of JAEUNX010000003.1, forward strand.
GACGCGTTTTTCCTTATCGACGACCGGCGCGGATATCAGGTCATAGCGCTCAAAGGCCTGGGCCGCCTCGTCGGCGTCGTCTTCCGGTTCAAAGCTCACGATCTCGGTCCGCATCAACTCCGAGACCTCTTTCTCGGGGTCGTTGATGAGCAGGGTTTCGAGGGTGAGGATCCCCTTCAGGTGCTCTTCGCGATCAACCACGAAGAGCTTGTCGGTGTGGTCGGGAAGGTCATCGAACAGGCGCAGGTAGCGCAGCACGACCTCCAGGCGAACGTCCTCACGGACGGTGACCATGTCGAAATCCATGAGGGCGCCCACCGAATCCTCCGGGTAGGACATCGCCGCGCGAAGTTGCTCCCGTTCCTCGCTGGGCAGAGACTGGAAGACGTCCTGGATGACCTCGGCCGGCAGGTCAGGGGCGAGGTCTGCCAGCTCGTCGGCGTCGAGGCTTTCTGCGGCGGCCTTGAGTTCCTCCGGCGCCATCGCCTCGATGAGGGTTTCCCGCACCGCGTCGGTGACTTCCAGCAGGATCTCACCGTCACGCTCCGCCTTGACCAAGTCCCAGACGAAGCGCCGTTCCTCAAGGGGCAGGGCTTCGAGAATGTAGGCGATGTCCGCCGGGTGGAGGGCATCAAGCTTGTGGCGCAGCTCCGCCGTATGCTGCTTATGAACCAGGTTCTCCACCAGATCGTGGCGGGGCATGTCCTGGCGATGGACGAGGTTCTCCACCAGCCGTTGGCGGCTGAGCAGGGCCTGGACTTCGCGCAGATGCTGCTGCACGTCGTCAGGGTGGAGATCCTCGTCCGGAGTCATGGCGGGGCAGGGGAGGGCGCAAAAGGGTCCATTCTACGGGTTCCAGTGTGACCGGAGCGACCTCGGCAAACATCTTCCGGTTGGGCAGTCAGCTGGGTAGAAGGGTTCGTGGAAACGACGGGTTAGGGCACTTCTGCGCGCGCCATACGGGCCTGGATACGAACCGCGTGGGCGGCGAGACGCGGACCGAACTGACGTTCGTAGCGCCGCGGATTGGGCAGCATGACGGCCAGACGCGCTGCCTGGGCCGGGCCAAGCTGCGCGGCCGAGATGCCGTAATAGCGCTGGGCGGCGGATTCGCAACCGAAGATCCCGGATCCCCATTCGACGACGTTAAGATAGACTTCCAGAATGCGGCGCTTGGACCACACCGCCTCGATCATGAGCGTGATCAGGGCCTCTTCGGCCTTGCGAAGGTAGCTGCGACTGGGGGAAAGGAAGAGGTTCTTCGCCAATTGCTGACTGATGGTGGAGCCCCCGACTACCGGCCGCCCGCGGCGCTCGTTCTTTTCCAGGGCCTTCTGGATGGCCTCCCAGTCGAAACCGTCATGATCGACGAACCCGTCATCCTCGGCGGCCACGACCGCCCGCTTGAGGTGGATCGAGATGCGTTCGTAAGGCACCCATTGCTGACGTAGCCGAGCGTTGGGCTCGTTTTCCCGCAGTTCGTCTAGCCGAAGGGCCATGAAGCTGGTTTCCCCGGGGTTGGCCCAACTCCACCAGATGACGCGCGCGAATATCCAGGCGTGCCAGGCGACCAGCACGAGTAGCGCAATGGCCGTGCCCCGCAAGAGCCACCGCGCAGCCCCAGTCACGGTGCCCGGCCGGCGCGCAGGGCCTCCAGGACTGGCTTGGTTTGCGGTCGAACACCGCGCCACAGCCAGAAGCTTTCGGCGGCCTGCTCCACCAACATGCCGAGTCCGTCGGCCAATCCCGTGGCGCCGTCTCGACGTGCCGCCGCGAGAAATGGCGTGTCGCCCTTACCGTACATCATGTCGTAGGCGAGGGCACCCGGGGCGTAAAGCTCGGGGGGCAGATCGGGGGCCTGGTCGGTCAGGCTGGCGGCCGTCGCATTGATCACGACATCAAACTTGTGGCCTGCAAGGCTGCCGAAGGGACTTGCGGTCACGGGCGCGGCCGGGAGGCTGGAGGCAAACTGATCGACGAGCGCCTCGGCCCGGGCAACCGTGCGATTGGCGATCACCAAGCAAGCCGGATGTTCACCGAGAATCGGGAGAATCGTCCCGCGCGCCGCACCACCCGCCCCCAGAAGCAACACGCGTCGGTCCCCGAGGGGGTAGCCAAGGTTGTTGGTGACGTCTCGCACCAGGCCGGCGCCATCGGTGTTGTCGCCCAGAATGGTGTCCTGGGGTCCGAAAACCAGGGTATTCACCGCCCCGGCCGACCGAGCTCGCCCGGTCAGCTCCGTCGCAATGTCGTGGGCTTCCAGCTTGAAGGGGACGGTCACGTTCATCCCACGGCCCAATGCATGGCGAAAGGCGTGCACTGTCGTTGCAAAGCCATCCAGGGGTGCCAGCAGGGCCTCGTAGGTCATGGCCTGCCGGGTTTGGCGGGCAAAGGCAGCGTGGATCTGGGGGGACTTGCTGTGGGAAATGGGGTGACCCACCACGGCATAGCGATCCACGTTCAGGACTCCTCTAGCAATAGGGGGTCAACGGGCCGTCTGGATCTGGTCGCCCTGGGTGAATGTCCAGGTGCGAACGATCTCTATGACGTCAGTGTCCCGCCGGATATCGGGGGGAAAGGCCGCAAAGGGGGCCGCGAGGAGCACGATGCGCTGGGCCGCCTCATCGAGCACTTTGTGTCCTGAAGAGCGGTTGATCTCGACCCGATCGACGCTTCCGTCGGATTTGATCGACACAGACAGTACGAGACTGCCGTAAATCCTGCCCCGGGCCGAATCCGGGTAATTCAGGGTGCCAATGCGCTCGATTTTCTGGCGCCAGTCCTCCACGTAGCGGGCAAAGCGATACTCCTGGGTTCGCGCCCCGACGATGGCTCGGCGTGGCCGTTGGGCCATTTCATTCAGGCTTTTGTCGATGGATGCGTCCATGCGGACCATCGCCGCCGCGCTGTCAAGCAGGTCATAGCCCGAGAGTTGGCGGGGGGCTTCGGCCGGGAGGTCATTGGGGCGGGATTCGCTGCGCAGGGATGCGGCGGCGGCGGGGCGAGTGAGCACCTGTTGCGCCTTGGTGTCGGCGACCACCGCCCGCTTGCGGGCCTCCTGGAGCGCGTCACCCTCGCGGCGCCGATCTTGGGGCGGCAGGGGCGTGCTAGGGCGGGTCTTGCCTTCGACCTCGCCCCCGCCTTCCAGATTGGCTTGGGCCAGCGCGTCCGCGTCCTCGGGGGCCTTGGTGTGGCGGGCATTGACGAGCGTGACTTCGAGGTTCTGGTCGGCTCGCCGGGGGCCCAGTGCATCCGGAAAGCGGAAGTGGACGGTAAGCAGGATCGCGTGGAACGCCAGTGAAATGAGGACGGCCAGCCCGAGAATCTGATCGGGTCGTCGCCGCAGGCGAACCTGCCCGCTGGCGGGAGCCGAAAATGCCGACAGGGTGGGAGCGGGCGCAGACATCGCCGGCATGTTACTCCGACTGGGCTGGGACTTCGACCGCACCGAGGGGAGCGTCTGCACTGGCTGACAGGTGGCGCAGGTGAAGCTCCAAGTCCAAGAGGTCGGTGCGCTCGACGGCGAGGCGCACTGGCGTACCAGAATCGAGCGTTGGCAGGGATGGCACCTTGACCACCATCGGCACCGTGTCCAGGCGAATCAGATTCTCCCGCAAGACCCGCCCGCTCACCTCGGCGAGTCCGGTCCGGCGTAGCCAGCGTAGGCACCAGTACCGCTCCATGTTGCGTTGAAAATCGGCATAGGCGGCGTAGGTCAGTTCGAAATCCCGCATCGCAGCGACGAGGTCCTGGGATTTCGGTGCGAAGGGCGGGTCTTCGCCCCGCAGGACCGCCACGATCTGCCACTGATTGACCAGATCGACGTAGCGGCGCAGGGGGGAACTGCTCCAGGCGTAACAGGGAACGCCAAGCCCTTCGTGCGGGCCGGCGACCGTACTCATTCGCACCTTGCCAGCTGACTGAACCCGGTAGAGACCGGGAATCCCCGCCGTTTCCAGCATGGCGCCCCAAGTAGAGTTGGCGACGATCATCAGTTCCGCCACCAGGGTGTCCAGGGGCGAGCCGCGGGGACGCCGGGTGATGCTCACTTCGCCGGGCCCGTCGGCCGTCTCGACCGACCAGTCCACGAGGTAATTGAAGTCCTGTTGGTTCTGGTTTGCCGACACTTTGCCGCGCCCCGCCTCCAGGACCGTCGCCAGCTCCCAAAGGACGGTGAGTTCCCGCTTCCAGCGAAAATCGGGCCCACCCTCCGCCAGCGTGGTGGTATTGAACAGGGGCTCGATGTCGTGGTGGCGCAGGTTCGCCGCGATGGGCACCGCCTCGATCCGGGACTCATGGCCGGCTATCGAGTAGTCCGGATTCACGTCCAGGTAAAGACACAGCGCCGGGCAGGTGCGGCCGGCGGCGAGCGTGAATTGTTCGACGGCCGCATCCGGCAGCATGGTGATCTTGTTGCCCGGCATATAGACGGTGGATAGCCTGCGGCGGGCTATTTTGTCGAGGGCGTCTCCCCGGCGTATACCCAGTCCCGGCGCCGCGATGTGGATGCCCACCCGCCAGCCACCGTCGGTCTTCGGCGTGAGGGAAAACGCGTCGTCGATCTCGGTGGTCTGTGCGTCGTCGATGGAAAACGCGGCGACATCGGCCACGGGGAGGTTGGCGTCCACCTTCGGGTCAGACACGGGAGGAAACGCCGTGCCTTCAGGAAAATACTCGAACAGGAAGCGCTTGTAGTGAAAGTCGTAAGTGGATGCCAGGGCGCCGCAGCGCAGCAGCAATCGGGGGGCCGAGAGACCGGTCTCCGCGCTGGCAGCCTCTACCGCCTTAACCTCGAGCCGGTTACGGTCGGGGCGATAAAGGATCAGATCGAGCATGGCGGCAATCTCGGCGGGGAGCTCTCCCGCCACGAGCTGCGTTCGCATTCGGTCGACAATCTCAGCCTGCTGGCGCTTCTTCTCTTGGCCGGCTAACGCAGCCTGAAGAATCTCGGGAGGGGCCTTCCGGAATCGGCCACGACCTTTGCGGTGAAACCAGACCGGAGCGCTGTGAAGGCGGAAAAGGAGGGCGCTCGCTTCGATCGGTCCGGGCGCATGGCCGAAGTAATCGGCTGCCAGGTCGGCAAAACCAAACTCGTCATCGCCACACACTTCCCACAGGAACTCGGTGTCGAGCCGTTCCGCCTCCCGCTCCGCCTCGTCCAGCAGTACACCCGGGGCTGGGGCCTGAAAGCGAAGAAGGACTTGCACGGATTTGAGCTTGATGCGCTTCCCGTGGGAGGTCTCCACCTGGAGTGAAGCGTCAGTTTCCGTCAGGACGGTACCGGCCTTGAAGGCCCCATCCTCTTCAAACAGCACGAACATCGGCGTGGCGGTGGGCGATAAACCCAGCATTCTACTGAAGTTTTCGCCAGTCCCGCGTATGCCGGGAGCGCGCAGGCCAGGGCGGTTGCGATCAGCGTCAGGGAAGGCAGGCGAAAGCCGTTGCCTTTTCGAAAGGGGGCCGGGTCTTCCGCCACCGCTTGGGCGAGGTGCTCGCGTGTCGCTCCGGGCTGCCTGGCGAGGGATTCCGAGACGCCGCCCGTCAGATCGAGGAACGCCTGCCAGTAGTGCGGCGCATTTCCCCCCCATCGCCACCTGGGGTTTGGGGCCGGCAAAGAGGCCCAGCCCCTTCAGGACCCGGTCGAAGGTGGTATCGGCAACGGGCAGGTACTCGGCGTCGGCCGCGCAAGCCCTGAGATCGGGGGCTTCAG
>JAEUNX010000045.1 GCA_016791025.1 Zoogloeaceae bacterium
ACCCGGCGGGACCCGCTGTGGGAATTGGCGCTTCAACCGCCCCCCGGCACCGGGCCGAAGCTCGCCCTTGGCTGGGTGCCGGAATCCCTGGTCTTCGCCGCCCGTGGGGCGCCGCCTTTCGTGCTCGCCGTCGGGCAGGGCCACCTGTCTGGGGCCTGGCTGCCCGTGGAATCCCTCGTCCCAGGCTGGGGGACGGAGCACGCACCCGAACTCGCGGAAGGAAGAGTTCGGGCAGCGACATCGCCGGCGCCTGCGGTGGCGAGGGATGCCCCGGCCTGGCGGGACTCCCGCAACCTGATGCTCTGGGGGCTCCTCATCGTCGGGGTGGCCGTCCTCGCCACCATGGCCGCAAAACTGCTGCGCGAGAATCGCCAAGACAAGGGCCGACCCCCCTGAAACCGCCCGGACCGGGCGGCGGGGACGTCAGGCCTGGACGCTCTCGCCGTCGGCCAGGGCGCCGATCTCGCGGGCCAGGCCCTCCAGGGCGACGTCCGCCCGCACCAGGTGGTTGGTGGCCATTTCAATCACATCGTAACGGCCCGGACCCTCGGCGCCAGACTCCGGCTTGCGGTAGAGCGCCTGCCCATGCAACGCGAGCTTGTGGTCGATCCGGGCAACGAGTTCCCTTTCGGTCAGCAGGTGGGAAACGGGACTGCGCATGACTTCTCCTTGATCCTTCGTGCAACCCAGCATTAACGCCTATTTGAGGCGCCGCGCAAGTCCGGAAATCAAAGGCCAGCGATTGACCCGGGAGCATCCTGGGCGCGCTCACTCCTCGTCACGAAAACGGCCGAGCAGCCCGTCCAGCTGGTCCAGATTGCCGAAATGCAGAGTGATGGTGCCGGCGCCCTTCTGGTTGGCCTTGATCTTGACCGTGGCCCCAAGCCGATCCGCAATCTCCTCTTCGAGACGGAGCAGATCGCGGCTCGGCGCCGGCGTCTTCTTCTGGCGCGGATTGAGGGCGTGGGCCACCAGGCGCTCGGTCTCGCGCACCGAGTACCCCCGGGCCGCCACTAGATTGGCCAGTTGCACCTGACCCGCCCCGTCCAGGGGCAGTAGCGCACGGGCATGGCCCATGTCGATGTCCCCGGCCATGAGCAGCTCCTGCACCGGCCTGGCGAGCTGCAGCAGACGCAGGAGGTTGGAGGCGGCGGGACGGGAACGGCCCACCGCATCGGCAGCCTGCTGGTGGGTCATGGCGAATTCGTCGATGAGGCGCTGGATGCCAGCCGCCTCTTCCAGGGGATTGAGATCTTCCCGCTGGATGTTCTCGATGAGGGACATGGCCAGCGCCGCCTCGTCGGGGATCTCCCGCACCAGGCAGGGCACCTCCACCAGTTCGGCGATCCTGGCCGCCCGCCAGCGGCGTTCCCCCGCGATGATCTCGTAACCGTCGAGGCCTAGGGGCCGGACCAGAATCGGCTGCATCACGCCCTGGGTCTTGACCGAGGCGGCCAGCTCTTCCAGGGACCCCGGATCCATGCGGGTGCGGGGCTGGTACTTGCCCGGCCGCAACTCGTCCACGGGGAGCTGGCGCAAATCGCCCTGGCCGGTGTCGTCCTCCCGGTTACCGGAAAGCAGGGCATCCAGGCCCCGGCCGAGGCCCTTGAGTTTGGGTGGAGTCATGGCGATCGCCTCACAGGGTCTGCACGCGTTCGATCATTTCCTTGGCGAAGGCCAGATAAGCCTGGGCACCCTTCGCAGCCTTGTCGAACACCACGCCGGGCAGGCCGTGGCTGGGGGCCTCGGCAAGACGCACATTGCGGGGCACGATGGCCTTGAACACCTTGTCGCCGAAGTGGCTTTCGAGCTGGGCGGAAACCTGCTGCTGCAAGGTCATGCGGGGATCGAACATGACCCGCAAGAGGCCGATGATCTTGAGATCCCGGTTGAGATTGGCGTGCACCTTCTTGATGGTGTTCACCAGGTCCGACAGCCCTTCGAGGGCATAGTACTCGCACTGCATGGGGATGATCACCCCATGGGCGGAGCACAGGCCGTTGAGGGTAAGCAGCGAGAGGGACGGTGGGCAATCGATGAGGATGAAATCGTAATCCGCCACCACCGCCTTGATGGCGTCCCGCAGGCGGTTCTCCCGCCGGGGCAGTTCCACCAGGTCGATCTCCGCTCCCGCCAGATCACGATTGGCGGGGAGCAGGTCGTAGCGCCCCGCCTCCGAACCCACCCGGGCCTCCGCCAGGGGAGCGAGCCCGACCAGGACGTGATAGACCGACTTCTCCAGGCCCTGCTTGTTGATGCCGCTGCCCATGGTAGCGTTGCCCTGGGGATCGAGGTCCACCAGGAGCACCCGCTGCCCGGCGGCGGCCAGGGCGGCGGCCAGGTTGACGCTGGTGGTAGTCTTGCCCACGCCGCCCTTCTGGTTGGCGATGCAGAAAATTCGGGCCATCAATTCTTCCGTTTCAATACGATCAGGTGGCGCTCGGCATCGAGATCCGGCACCGCTAGCACTTCACTACGCGCCACTTCCCAGGTCGATGGCAAAGCGGCGATTTCCGCCGCGGGCAGGAGGCCCTTCATGGCAAAGAGGCGCCCATCCGGCCCGGCGAGGTGACCCGCCAGGCGGACAAACTCCGCGAGGTCCGAAAAGGCGCGGGAGATCACCCCGTCGAAGGGCGAATCCGGCTGGAATTGTTCCACCCGGACACCGCGCGGCGTGAAATTGGCCAGACCGAGTTCGATCTTGGCCTGCTGCTGGAAACTCGCCTTCTTGCTCACGGTCTCGATGGAGGTCACCGTCAGATCCGGCCGCACCAGGGCCAGCGGTATCCCGGGCAGCCCTGCGCCGGACCCCACGTCCGCCAGGGTTGCGACCCCAGCCAGATGGGGCAGCACCGCCAGGGAATCGAGAAGGTGGTGGGTCACGATCTGCTCTGGATCCCGGATTGCGGTGAGGTTGTAGGTGCGGTTCCACTTCAGCAGCAGGGCCGCGTAGTCCAACAGTCGGGCCCGCACGGACGCCGGCACTCCCACGCCGAGGGCGGCAAGCCCCCGCTCCAGCCGGGCCTCCAGGCTCATGCGGAACGCCGGTCCTCGGCAGCCCGGGCCAACTCGCCCCGCTTCAGCCAGATCAACAGCAGCGAGATGGCCGCCGGGGTGATGCCCTGGATGCGGCTTGCCTGGCCGATCGTCTCCGGCTTGTGCTGATTGAGCTTGAGCTGCACTTCCTTCGAGAGCCCACGCACTGTCGCGTAATCCAGGTCGGCAGGCAGGCGGGTCGCTTCGGAATCGGCCTGGCGCGCCACTTCCTCCTGCTGACGGTCGATGTACCCCTGGTACTTGGCGGCGATCTCGATCTGCTCCACCACCAACGGGTCAACCTCGGGGGACGGCGCCCCCGGCAGGCTCACGAGCGCGCCATAGGCCACGTTGGGCCGGCGCAGGAGATCGAAGAAGGTATATTCGCGCTCGATGCCCTTGCCCAGCACTGGCTCGGCCAGCTCGTCCGACAGTGCGGCCGGTCGCGCCCAGGCGGCCTTGAGGGCGGCCGTGCCGCGCTCGATGGCTTCACGCTTGGCGCAGAAGGCCGCCCAGCGAACGTCATCCACCAAGCCCAGTTCGCGGCCCTTTTCGGTGAGGCGCAGGTCGGCGTTGTCTTCCCGCAGTTGCAGACGGTACTCGGCTCGGGAAGTGAACATGCGGTAGGGGTCGGACACGCCCCGGGTGATGAGGTCGTCCACCAGCACGCCCAGGTAGGCCTCGTCCCGGCGCGGGCACCAGGCTTCCTTCTCCTGCACCTGCAGGGCGGCGTTGACGCCCGCCAGCAGGCCCTGGGCCGCCGCCTCCTCGTAGCCGGTGGTGCCGTTGATCTGGCCGGCGAAGAAAAGGCCGTTGATGGCCTTGCTCTCCAGGGAGGACTTCAGCCCCCGGGGATCGTAGTAGTCGTACTCGATGGCGTAGCCGGGGCGCAGGATGTGGCAGTTCTCCATGCCGCGGATGGAAC
>JAEUNX010000132.1 GCA_016791025.1 Zoogloeaceae bacterium
CCTTCACCAAGGTAGAGCCAAAGAAGTCCATTCATTTTGAGCTGGAAGACAACCGGGTTGTAACAGTCGAATTTTTAGAAACAGCCGAAGGGGTCAAGGTTCTCGAAACCTTTGAGGCAGAAGACGAAAATTCAGCCGAACGACAAAAACAAGGTTGGCAAAGCATTCTCAACAACTTCAAAAAGCACGTCGAAAGAAAAAGCAACTAACAATTCGCTCGTTCGGACGCAAACTACGCTACGCTTCGTTTGCGCCACACAGCTTGGCCGTTGAAGGGTCCGCTTTCGAAAAGGACCAAGGAGGGCTTAGGGTCGCAATGACTCATTAGCGAGTGGAAGCTTTTGGGTGACCAACTTTCAGCGTCGGCTTTCCGCTGATGAATTTGAAGAGTTGTCGGTCGCTTCCCGACCGAGGCTGTGTGGAAACGCAATCGCAATGAACGCAGGCAGGTAGAGTTCCGTCGATTGCGATAGGCGCGCGGTTATCCGGCCGAATGGGCGTGATCTGCGTCTTCAGGGCCTCCGGCAGTGCAATTCGGGCAGGGAATTGCGCGGTTCTAGATCAAGCTGCGGCCCGCCGCACCACATCCATTGCGCCTTTGGGGCCGTACAGGCTGATGATCCGGCGTAGGTTGTACGCTAACACGTGCAAGCTCATCTCGGTCTGCACACGTGGTCGGGTTTTCGTGAGGAAGTGCGTGGCGCCCATCCAGGACTTCAGTGTCCCGAACACATGCTCAACTGTGCTGCGCCGCTGTCGCATCTTGCCGGGGCAGGCATCCAGGCGACGCTGCATGGATTCCAATACGGCCTCATGCTCCCAGCGCCGGACTCGGCGCTCCTTTTCCGCGGTCGTGCACTGCGCCTTGATGGGGCACTGCATGCATGCGCTCAGGCTGTAATAGGTGTGGATGACCAACCCCTGCTCGACCGACTGATGATGGCGGGGCAACACCTGACCGCTGGGGCAGCGGTACGCATCCTGATCGGGCTGATAGACGAAGTCGCGCTTGTCGAACAGGCCGCGCGCCTTGTTGTCGCTGGTCATCGTCATCGGCACGAAGGGCGTAATGCCTGACTGCTCGCAGGTCAAAATTTCCGGTCCCTTGTAGTACCCGCGATCGGCAAGTGCCTCCAGGGTTTCTTCATCCACCGCCGCCTTCGCCTGCATGGCCATCGAGGCGAGTTGCGTACGGTCATGGCCGACATTCACGACATCGTTCGCGACGATCAGGTGATGCTCGGTATCGACGGCGACCTGCACGTTGTAGCCGACCATTCCGGTGCCGCGACCGCTGGTCGCCATGGAGCGGGCGTCCGGATCGGTCAGCGAGACCTGCTCATCGGGCGCCTGGCGCAGCTGCTCGCCCATCTCCTGCAGGTAACGCATCTGCTTTCTGAGCCGGACGAGTTTTTCCTTCAGGTTCTTCGTCTTGGCTTCCGTCTCCGCTGGCTGCGTGCGATCGGCGGTATCCAGAGCGTGCATGTAGCGGTCGATGCTTTCCTCGATCTGCTTGATACGCTGCTCGAGTTTGTGTGTGGTGAAGTTCTTGTCCCGGTTATTCACGGCCTTGAATTTGCTGCCATCGATGGCCACCACCGCATGGCTGAACAGGTTCAGTTCGCGGCATATCGCGATGAACTGCTTGCAGGCGTTACGAATGCCGGCGCCATTGTCGCGACGGAAATCGGCGATAGTCTTGAAGTCGGGCGACAAGTGCCCCGTGAGCCACATGACTTCAACGTTGCGCTGCGCCTCCCGCTCAAGTCGGCGGCTGGACTGAACCCGATTCAGATAACCGTAGATGTAGAGTTTGAGCAGCAAGCCCGGGTGGTAACCCGGCCGTCCAGTAACGGCCGGCTGCGCAGCCGCGAACCCCAGGCCCTGCAAATCCAGTTCATCGACAAACAGGTCGATCACCCGCACCGGATTGTCGTCACCAATGAAGTCATCCAGCGATTCGGGCATCAACACCAACTGCGCCCGACTCTTCCCCTCGATGTATCCCTTCATCGCCGCCCCCGTTCATGCCTTATGCATGGACAGGAGACCGTCGAGATCGTTCACAGTGTTTTCACACAGCCTCGACCCTAAGCCGAAATTGGCGGTAGGAAGACCGGACGTTCAGGATCGATCAAGGCTAGCCACGCGCGATAGCACTTTGGCTGCACCACATGGCTCGCACTAATCTTTTTGGTTTTATCTAATTAGAGCGCAACCAAGTTCATCAAGAATTTCTTTGCTTTATCTGTGTCAATGTCGGTCCTCGGTTTTCGAATAAGTGCCTCAATGGTCTTGCCTTCGAACTGCGAGACGCCCCGTGAGTTGCGACCGCTCCAGTGCTTGAGCAAGATGGTGGAATTGAGCAGATCAGTTTGGAACATTGACACCAAAACCGTATTCACGATCCGGGCTGGATCAACACCTACGAAATAGAACATGAATACGCTCTTTTCGGTGGCCAGGAACTCCAAGATTTTGTCGAGGTTGTATGCCTTCGGATTCGACGCCAGCACCATGATTTTCGTCTTGACGTCCGTTTCAGTGAAGTATTCGTCAAAAATGCGTTGATAGTCGCCGAGCGTGTTATCTGTTTTGAAGGCCGGGATACCCGTGGCGGTGTTCCGATTCTGCAATGCTGCAATGAGCTGTTGCCGCAGGGCTTCGTCTTCGCCAGCAATCAAATACTCGATGATGCGACCACGCACGTTCACGTTCTCGATCATCGCGGCAATGAGGATTTCGTTTTTGAACCGCTCGACCTGTTCGTCGAGTTCCCGTTTCAAAGTCACCGCATCCGCCGAAGCCACGAACCTGGCTGCACGCGCCGGGGCGTCCATGATCCGACCTTCGGCATCCGAAAGGACAACGAACTTGTGTCCGGTGGGGGCGATGTTGTTTGTCGCCTCGACCAGCCGGGGAAGGTTCTCCTCGAAGCCGATTTCGCGGTGAATTTCGAAGAGACGTTGGATGTTCTTGGGCTCATTCGAAATACCGTCCAATTCTCGGAAGATGTCTGAGCCGTTGAAGCTCCCTTTGATGTTATCGATACGAAGCTCATGGCTCGAATGGCTGATCTTCCGTAGGAGGGTGGAGTTGGCAAGGAAGACGTGGTTCTCCGTCGGCGTCACCAGACACACAAGGAAGGGGAGATGATCGACCTTCTTTAAGCTCGAAAGAGATAGAACCGTGTTCGCAAAGCTCGGACCTGCGCCCTTGGAAAACCGGATGGCGAAGTCGCTGCAGTAGAAGACTTTTCGATCCTGTGTGAGGCAAAATTTCTCAACGATCAGCTTGGTGAGTTTTTCTTTATCGTTGATACCATGGTGGGTCGAAACAAAGTCTAGGAGTTCGGAGATTTGACTCATTTAGAGCAGGCTCAAATTCGCGTCGGCAGGTTGCGATTTGACGAGGCGTGGACGGCCCCGGCGGCGGGGTGCCACAGCGGGTGGCTCGGAGTGGCCATTGACAGTCTCGATCTCGGGCGTTGAGACGTGAGCTGGTAAAGGCGCCGCTTTGGTCGCTTCAGACTTTTGATCGGCAAGCGAGTTACGCTCCCAAAAGACACCATCCGCGTAGCCTTGTATGGACGGGTCTTGATCGGTCATCCCAAGGCGCTTCATGACCCAGCAGCAATACTCGGTATTTTGCTCGACACCGACGAATCGGCGTCCCAGCTTTTTGCAAACGACAGCCGTGGTACCACTTCCGATGAACGGATCGAAAACGAAACCGCCCGCGTGTGAACTCGCCAGCACGAGTTTGGCAATGAGCTTCTCCGGCTTTTGGGTCGGGTGATCCGTGTTCTCCGGCATCGACCAAAATGGAATCGTGATGTCAGTCCAGATATTCGATGGATGCGTCAGGCGGTAGTTGCCGTCTTCCCCTTCGTCCCAGTCCTTTGGTTTTCCCTCGGTATCGCGGTAAGGGGCAATGACCTTGCGCTTGAGTTTCACGGCATTGACGTTGAAAACGTAGTCATCACCATGAGATTTCGTGCAAAACCAAATGTCCTCGGTGTTGTTCTTCCAATTCGTTTTCGCCCCACGACCCTTTTCCCGTTCCCACGTGATCCGATTCCGCACGCAAAGGCGATCCTCCAGAATCGGGGCAATACGCATCGAGGTCTTCCAATCCGAACACACGTAAACGGTGCCCTCTGGTTTGAGAGTGGGGAGCACAGCGTCGAGGATCATGCCGAAATACTCAGCATATTCGTCCTTCTCCTTCCCCTTGAAGACGTGCCCATGGAAATTCTTGAAAAGGTTGTAGGGCGGATCGAGAATGATCAAATCGGCAAAGGCTTTTGGGAGATACCTCGCCGCCTCGAAAATGTCTTGGTTGATGATCTTGGCTTCGAGATCGCCGGGCGCGGTTGGCTTGTCGAGTTTAGCGAGCCCCTGTGAAAGGCACTCAATCTCCTCTGATGAACACGTGAGGGTTCGATTTCTGGGGGCGCGTTGTTTTTCCATTCGGAGCGAGACTGGAAGACTGTCGATGAGAGTAAAGTCGTAATCGCAAGTTAAATTAGATGCATTACTTCAGATGCGAACTAGTAGTAGGCGTTAAAAAGACGTCCAATAACCCGGGTACTGCCCGATAACATCGAATCCGGGACAGCCTCAACGGCCTGTGCCACAAAAAATTTGGGGTAGTAGCTCTGATACTCATCTAGCTAAACGCGCTCAAAGCTGGGCAGGCTCGAACTTACCCGCCCTTCAGAAGCAGCGCAACCGCAGAGCCCCAAATCGCATACGCTACCAAGCTTGATCGTCCGGTTCAGGGCATAGCCAGGGATGGCCGTTTCTGGCCGACTGCACGAGATCACGAACTACTGCTTCGTAGAAGCGAAACACGAAGAGGCCGTAGCTGAACGTCGGGCTGCTTTGGAGAAACTCGACGGACGGGTTTGCGTTGGCACCACCAATTCGATGGACCAATGACCGGCCGAATGCCGATGACAATTGGCAATCACTTGTCCAATAGAAAAAATCCAGCCGAGGCTGGATTCTGCGTTTTTGTGGCTGACAAGGCTTAAGCGGAAAACCCGCCGTCCACCAACAGACTGGCGCCGGTAATGTAGGCCGCCTCGGGGCCGGCCAAATAGGCAGCAAAGCTCGCCACCTCTTCCACCTTGCCGTAGCGAGGCAGCGCCATCAGGCCCTTCAATGCGTGCGCAAACTCCCCGTCATCTGGATTCATCTCGGTGTCGATCGGGCCGGGCTGAATGTTATTGACCGTAATTCCCAGTGGTCCGAGATCGCGGGCAAGACCCTTGGTCAGACCGACGATGGCGGACTTGCTCATCGCATAGATCGAACCGCCCTGGAACGGCATGCGGTCGGAGTTGGTGCTGCCAATGGTGATGATGCGGCCGCCCTTGTCCATGTGCTTGACCACCGCCTGGGAGGCGATGATCACGCTGCGCACATTCACGGCCAGGGTGCGATCAATGACGTCGAGGGGAATCTCCCCTTCGGCAACGTTGCCCAAGGCCAGGACGCCGGCGTTGTTCACCAGAATGTCGATCTTTCCGTAGGTATCGGCTGCTTGCTGCACGGCGGTCTTGATCTGCGCGGGATCGGCACTGTCGGCTTGGATCGCAATGGCGCGGCCGCCAGCGTCCTCGATTTCCTTGACGACAGCCTGCGCATGGCCGGCTGAACTGGCATAGGTCAGTGCCACGGCAGCACCGTCATGGGCCAGCCGCTTGGCGATGGCAGCGCCGATGCCGCGAGACCCGCCCTGGATGAAGGCGACTTTTCCGGTGAGAGGATTGGCTTGGGCTTGGTTCGACACGATGTTTCTCCTTGAGAGTCTTGGCTTCGCACGATCGCTACACCATGGAGCAAACTATCCGCCGAGCATTGCATTGTGATAAGCCATCAATTCATATAATGTTTTTAAACATTTGGTTTGAAATTGCGTGGTGGAATTGGATCTGACAAGCGCATGGAAACCTTAGGCAGTATCGAATGCTTCGTGCGCAGCGCCGA
>JAEUNX010000159.1 GCA_016791025.1 Zoogloeaceae bacterium
GCTACGCATCTGGCTCCAGGCGTTGGCCCACAACGACGGTCTCGACCTGGGGGCCGAAGGAGTGACGACCTCCATGATCTATTGGGCGGATGTGATGTACGACAAGCCCATGCCGGACGATGGGAGCTACGAAAGCGCCGCTGATCCGGAACTGGAGTCCCTGCGCCAGGAGGGGGTGACGGCGGAGGCGGCCGCCGATTGGCGGGCCGAGTTGAGCCCCAGCGAGCGGGCCCAGGTGGAGGCCCTCGCGCGGGAGCTGGGCGCCGACGAGCCGGACGGGGCGCCCCAGTCGCCGGTGGATGCGCCATTGGCCCCAGGGCTGGAGCGGATTCCGCTCCCCTGGTCAGTCAAGAAGCCGATGATGGAGCGGCTGCTGCGAGACGTGCACCATTACCTTTTCAACAGCCCCATCAGTCCGCGAACCGGCACGAACTACGCCGTTCAGGACGAGATCCGAGCGCGCACGCTCGCCGTCCTGAAGGCGGGCAGCGAGGCGGCGGGGGATGGCCCCCATGTCGTCGTGAGCCACAGCATGGGGACGGTTATCGCCTACGATTGCCTCAAGCGGGTGGATGCCTGTACCAAGGTCTCCGCCTTGATGACAGTGGGGAGTCCCCTGGGGCTGGACGAGATTCAGGACATGCTGCAGCCGGGGTGGTCGCGGCGAAATGGCTTCCCTTCTGACCGGGTGGCGGGGCGGTGGGTCAATGTGTTCGACCACCTCGATCCGGTGGCGGGCTTCGACCCGCACCTGGAGAACGATTTCCGCCGTGAGGGCAGCTCGGTGGTGGAGGACATCAACGAGCAGAACTGGGGCCTTTGGCGCCACTCCGCCACCAAGTACCTCAAGGGCGCCAAGTTGCGCCGTGCCTTGGCGGAGATGCTCCATGTCTGAGGAGAGCCCCTTCGGCGCGGCCCTGGCCGCCCTCCACGGCGCCCTGACGGCCCGGGATGAGGGCGGAGTGGGCGCTGCAGCCCGGCAGTTCATCGGAGGCCTGGGCGGCTGCGACTGCCCGGAGGTGATGGCGCGCCAGGTCCTCGCCCTTTTGCGGGGAAAGCGCTATTTCAATGACCTCCGCGACGTGGCAGAGGCCCTGCTGGAAGCCGGCGCCAAGGACCCCCAGGTCCGCCGTCAGTATGCCCAGGCCATGATCGAGCTGGGCAACTTTCGTCCCGCCATCGATGAGCTGAAGGGACTGGTGGCGACCCTGCCCCTGGGTTCGCGGGAGCGCACCGAGGCCCTGGGTCTTCTCGGCAGGGCCTTCAAGCAACGCTACGTCAATGCCGCCAATCCTACCTCACAACGAACTCGGGAAGACCTCGCGGCTGCGGTGGCGGCTTATGAGACCGAGTATCGGGCGGATCGGCGCCACCGCGTCTGGCACGGGGTCAATGCGGTCGCCCTGCTATGCCGGGCGGCGCGGGATCAGGTGGACCTCCCCGATCATCCCGCTCCCCGGGAGGATGCCGCGGCGTATGCCGAGGAACTGCTTGCAGCGATCTGTGAGCGCCGCGACTACCGGGAGGCGACTTTTTATGACCGGGCCAGCGCCGCGGAGGCTTGCCTGGCGTTGGGCCGGGAGGCGGAGGCGGCGGACTGGCTCAAGAGTTACGTGGCTGACCCGGCGGCCGATCTTTTCGAGATTGCCGGCACCCGGCGCCAGTTGGTGGAGGTGTGGCAACTGGATCGGGATCGCCCGCCGGGTGCCACCTTGATTCCAATCCTCGAAGCTCGCCTGCTGGGTGCGGACGGCGGCCAGATCGTGGTGGGTGCGGCGGATACCCGCCAGACGGTGGCGAATCTGGAAAAGGTGCACGGTAGCGATGGCTTTGTCAGCGGGGATTGGGTCCGTACGGCCCAGCTTCGCGCCCTGGGGGTGGCCCGGATCGGGCGGGAGACGGCGCGGGGTGAGGGCACCGGCTTCGTTGTGCGGGGCGGGGACCTTCACCCCTGTTTTGGTGACGAGATGCTCCTTCTCACCAATGCCCACGTGATCAGCAGCCACCCGGATGCCCATCCGGCTCTGCTGGCGGAGGACGCGGTGGTCGTCTTCGAAGCCCACGACCCGGCGGAAACCTGGCATGTGGCCGAGGAGCTCTGGACCTCGCCACCCGACGACCTGGATGCGACCTTGCTGCGCCTGGACCGCCCCGTGACCCACGCCGCGGCCTACCCGATCGCCGCGTCCCCCCCGCTCAAGGATGGCAAGCAGCGGGTGTTCGTGATTGGCCACCCCTCCGGCGGTGCCCTGGCCTTTTCCCTGCAAGACAGCCTGTTACTGGATCACGAAGTGCCGCGCCTGCATTACCGCACCCCTACCGAACCCGGCAGTTCCGGCAGCCCGGTCTTCAACGCCAGCTGGAAGGTGGTGGGCATTCACCACAAGGGCGGTCGGCTGCCCTGCCTGAATGGCAATCCCGGCACCTACGACGCCAATGAGGGCATCTTCATCGGCAACATTCGCAAGGCCCTGGCCAGCCAATTTGGAGTGTCGCCATGAAACCGCTGTGCTTTGTCCTCATGCCTTTTGGCAAGAAAGCGGTGCCTTCGGGGCTCACCGTCGATTTCGACGCCGTGTATGCCTCGGTGATCCAGCCCGGCGTGGAGGCGGCAGGCATGGAGCCCCTGCGGGCCGACGAGGAACTGACCGGCGGCGTGATTCACAAGCCGATGTACGAGCGCCTGATCCTCTGCGACTTCGCG
>JAEUNX010000171.1 GCA_016791025.1 Zoogloeaceae bacterium
GGTGTCCTGCGATCTGCCGGTACTCGAATACACCGCACTCCAGGTCAAGCAGGCAGTGGTGGGCTACGGCAAGGCCCACAAGGATCAGGTGAGCGACATGGTCCAGCGCCTCTTGGCCCTCCCCGCCGCGCCAGGCCCGGATGCCGCCGACGCCCTGGCCTGCGCGATCTGCCACGCCCACGGCGGCCAGGGCCACGCCGGGCTCGCGGCCGGAGCTCGGCGCCGCGGAGGGCGGCTGCTGGCGCCTCCTTAGACCAGGGAGCTTGTTGACAATACCAACCCTGGAAATTGACAATCAACTCCGAATTGATTGACAAATTTCCGAGCAATGATTGACAAAACCGCCCTGGAGAAGCGTGCGCTCCACCTCGTCGTGGCAGACGGGCGCACCGTGGCGCCGACCCTCGCCAAAGAGTTCGGGCTGTCCCGGCAAGCCGTCAGCAACCACCTGAAACGCCTGGCTGGTGAGGGGCTGATTGCCGCCGACGGGGCCACGCGGGCCAGGGTCTGGCGAATGGCGGAACAAGTTCGGACCACCGAAAACTTCCAGCGCGCAGGGCTTTCCGAGGATCACGTCTGGCGACAGATCTTCGCGCCGGTGGTTGCCGACCTGGCCGAGAACGTCCGGGACATCTGGCGCTATGGAATCACCGAGATGGTGAATAACGCGATCGACCACAGCAGTGCGGAGGAGGTGCACGTCGGCATCGCCAGAAATGCCCTCTACACCCAGGCATGGATCGCCGATGACGGCGAAGGGATCTTCCTCAAGATCCAGAAAGCCCTTGAACTCTTTGACCCCCGGGAAGCCATCCTGGAACTTGCCAAAGGCAAATTCACCACCGACCCCGCCAACCATTCCGGCGAAGGGATCTTCTTCACATCAAAGGTCTTCGACCTCTTCGACATCCACTCGGGCAGCCTCCACTTCATGCACGAAGACGGGACGGAGGACCTCCTCATCGAGCGCCCCAAGGACGCCCCGGGGACGATCGTGCTGATGCGTCTCAACAACGACAGCCCTCGAACCACCAAGGGAGTCTTCGATAAGTTCGCCGCCCCCGAGGAATACTCTTTCGCCAAAACGATTGTCCCGGTCAGGTTGGCCCAGTACGAGGGCGAAAAATTGGTTTCCCGCTCCCAGGCCAAACGGCTGACCCTGCGCTTCGAGCGGTTCAAAACTGTCGTCCTCGATTTCGGAGGGGTGGAAGAAATTGGCCAGGCCTTTGCGGACGAGGTTTTCCGGGTGTTTCAGACAGCCCATCCCGGAACCCAAATGATTCCGGCCAACATGACGCCCGCGGTCAAAGCAATGATCGGTCGGGCGAAAGGACATGCCGCAGCGTCTAATCCGGACAGCTAACCGGGGGAGTCGCGTGGTCGCCGCAGGCAGGTCAGGACGAACTTGCGGTTGGCGCCGCTTGCCCGCCGAGTCGGGCCGTTAATTCCCTTCATCCCCCGCCTGAAATCTCCTCGCTTGGCGGGGGCGGTTGGGCCGCCTACCATCCAGAACATCAAGGTGCCACCAAGCACCGCCACCACGGAGACAAGGCATGCCCACTTCGCCCCCGA
>JAEUNX010000174.1 GCA_016791025.1 Zoogloeaceae bacterium
AGTCAGGTGGCTGGGCTGATCCTCCACGTGGTTGGTGGCCGAGATGAACACCGACGACAGACGGTCGAAGCTGATCTTGCCATCCGGTTTCGGGTAGGCGATGGGCGTGCATTCCGAGGCCTTCTTCAGGCTGGTGTGGTCCGCGTGGTTCCGCAGCGTCCAGGGCGCCTTGCCGCGGAACACGTAGGTATCCAGGGCGCTGTAGGCGATACCACCCCACAGGCCCCAGCGGAAGGACGGGCGGATGTTACGGACGGTGTAGAGCTCGTCCCACAACCAACTCGCCTTCAAGCGCTCGGGATAGGCCGTGACTTCGGTACCCTGCTCGCCTTCGGCGGTGAGGTGGGCGAAGAGGGCCTCGGCCGCCTCGATCCCGGACTTCATGGCCATGTGGGTGCCCTTGATCTTGGGCACGTTGAGGAAGCCCGCGGTGTCACCGATCAGGAGCCCGCCCGGGAAGATCAGCTTGGGCAGAGATTGGAAACCGCCTTCCGACAGCGCCCGGGCGCCGTAGGCCACCCGCCGACCGCCCTCGAAGAACTTGCGGATTTCCGGATGGGTCTTGAAGCGCTGGAATTCCTCGTAGGGCGACAAATAGGGATTCGAGTAATCGAGGCCGACGACAAAACCCACTGCGACCTGGTTGTTCTCCAGGTGGTACAAGAAGGAACCGCCGTAGGTATCGGACTGGAGCGGCCAACCGACGGTGTGAATGGTGAGGCCCGGCTGATGAACGGCGGGATCCACCTCCCACAGCTCCTTGATCCCCAAGCCATAGGTTTGGGGATCCACGCCATTGCGCAGATCAAAGCGGCTCATCAAGCCCTTGGTCAGCGACCCGCGGCAGCCCTCGGAGAACACCGTCTGGCGGGCGTGCAACTCGATCCCCGGCTGGTAGTTCGGGCCCTGCTCACCCTCCCGGGTGACGCCCATGTCGCCGGTGGCCACGCCCTTGACGCTGCCATCCTCATGGAAGAGCACTTCCGAGGCGGCAAAGCCGGGGTAAATCTCCACCCCCAGGCCTTCCGCCTGCTCGCCCAGCCAGCGCACCACATTGCCCAGGCTGACGATGTAGTTGCCCTCGTTGTGCATCTGGGGCGGGGTGGGAAGCTTGGTGGCCTTGTGTTCGGAGAGGAACAGGAAGCGGTCCTCCTTCACCGGGGTATGGAGGGGCGCACCGCGCTCCTTCCAGTCGGGGAACAATTCGGCCAGGGAACGGGTCTCGATGACTGCGCCGGACAGGATGTGAGCGCCGACTTCCGAGCCCTTCTCGACCACGCAAACGGATAACTCGCGCCCGGCCTCCTCGGCCCGCTGCTTGAGCCGGATCGCAGTGGTCAGGCCCGAAGGCCCGGCCCCCACGATCACTACGTCATACTCCATCGCTTCCCGCGTCATTACCATCTCCACATTGTTCGGGCGTAACAAGGCCGTTCCTCCCCCTGGAGGGGGAGGCGCCATACCAATGCCAGGAGGAACCGGCCCCGGCGGCCTTAGAACAGCGCCTCTTCGAGGGCCAGCACCGAACCCGATCCATTGAGGATCGCGTCGCGATAGCAGGCCGCTTCGGGCACCACGTGTTCGGCGAAATAGCGGGCGGTGACCAGCTTCGCCTTGTAGAAATCGCCGTCATCGGCGGTGACTCGGCCCGCGGACACCAGAGCCGCCCGGCCCATCAGCCACACCCCGGCCACCACGCCGGTGAGCTTCAGGAAGGGCACGGCGCCGGCGGCGGCCGCCTGAGGCTCACCGTCGTAGGTCTTGAGCAGCCATTCGGTGGCGTCGTTCAGCGCCACGATCCCGTTGCCGAGGCCCTTGGCGATGATCTGGAGGGTGCTGTTGTCCTGGGCCGCAAGCTGGGCCTGGGTCTGGGCCATTTCCTCGAGCAAGCCCTTCATGGAGCGGCCACCTTCCTTGGCGGTCTTGCGGCCGATCAAGTCATTGGCCTGAATGGCGGTGGTGCCTTCGTAGATCGTGGTGATACGGGCGTCGCGCATGTGCTGACAGGCGCCGGTCTCCTCGATGAAGCCCA
>JAEUNX010000179.1 GCA_016791025.1 Zoogloeaceae bacterium
GGTCACCGGCTGGTGGGCCACGGCGCGGATGAGGTCCTTGGCGGCGGCCTGCGCTTGGGGGCCGCCCTGCGCCAGGGACCCCACCACCTGGGCCAGGGTGGCATCCAGGGCTTCCGGGGCCACCGCTTCGTGGGCGAGGCCGATCTCCCGCGCCCGCTGGGCGCTGATCCGCTCCGCCGTGAGGAAGTAGCGCCCGGCCTGGCGCGGCCCGATGGCTCGCAACACGTAGGGGCCGATGGCGGCGGGGATGATGCCGAAGCGCACCTCCGAGGTGGCGAACACCGCCTCGCTTGAGGCGATGCAGATGTCGCATGCGCAGGCGAGCCCCATGCCGCCCCCCAGGGCAGCGCCGTGGACCCGCGCGACGGTGGGCTTGGGGCATTCCGCGATGGCCCGCAGCATGGCGGCGAGCTTCAAGGCGTCCGCCTGGTTCTCTGCCTCGCTGGCCTCCCCGGCGGCCTTCATCCACGCCAGATCCGCCCCGGCCGAAAAACTCCGCCCCCGCCCCGCCAGCACCACGACCCGCACCGACTCGTCTTCCCCCAGGGCCCGGAAGGCGTCGTGCAGCGCCTGAATGAGGTCCGGGTTGAAGGCGTTGTGGCGCTCCGGACGGTTCATCCAGATGGTGGCGATGGAGTCGCTCAATTGAATTTCGAGGGATTCAGAAATTAGTGGCATCTTGGCATCTGGCGCTTATTCAGGTTGGCCCATTCCTGGTCAGCCGTTAAGTTCGCATTCCAGCGTGCGCGAACGACTGATTAGCTCCCCTATCAATTCCTTATTCAGACCAAGACAAATCAAAATGTACACCAAAAACAGGGCGCGAAGCTTCATGCTGGCCTCGGGAATGTCGGAGAGTGGGAGCTGTTTCTTTTGGTCGCCTTTGCTGAAATGAGTAAGGTAATTTCGAGTTTTGGCGACCTTCTTTAGGAATGCAGGGGAGTAAATGTCCTGATTAGGAATGTGTGGACCTACAGCCGTCGCAAGCTCCAACAAGCGTTGTTCAAGCGTAGGCTCGTGCGAGTGCGCAAGTTTCTTTTTGAGCCAATCAAGATGCGGTGAGCTTGCAAGTTGGTCATAAATCTCATTCAAACGAATGTCATGCCCCTTTTTTTCCTGAGGGGAGATGCTGTTGGTTCGTCGATGGGCAATTTCAAGCGTCGAAACTCTGGAAATGAACTCTTCTTCAGAGTAGCCATTCATTTTTCTTTCTGACGCAAAATGTATTTCAAAGGCGGATTCCATTTTTTCAGTTAGAGAAAACCATCGCTTAAATAGCGTTCTGTCTTGATAAATGTACTGGAATGGCATCAGCGCTTTGGTGGCGTCATAGGTCTCGTCGAGACTAGATCCTCCTGATGGAACATAAGTCAAATTGCGAATTTCCACGCTTTCGCCGCTTGTTTTATCAACCGTCACGGCTTTTGGTTTTACGTTGCATATCTTGATATTCTGATTGGTGCAGAACTGTAGAAACTGCCAGATGCGATGTATATATGTTTGGATCTCGCTCAGTGGTAGAGGGTCATTAAACGAAATCGCAAAATAGGGGATCAGGCAAATATTCAGTTCTGTTCTAATGCCGGGAAAGACGGGGAAGCCTCGGGTGCTCGAGCGGAGTTCTAACCTTGATTTGCCATCTAGTGCAAATTTTATCGGAGGGGGCTCTTTGTATGCCAAATGCGCCCTTCGGTTTTTTATGTCAGCCTCATTGACATCAAACCCGCAAATTGGTGCCCATTCCTTCAACCCGCTCATTTCAAAGGTAACTTCTGAAAAGCAATCTTCCGCAACGTGTCCGCCAAGAAATACCCCGTCTGCAATCACAGACGATTTGAAGAAACCGGGCGAAGAGAGCCCGCCGAAATTAAGCTGGCAATTTTCCAAGGTGATTAGATTGCCCTGCACAATCCCGAATATGCGATCGATGTGCTTTGATACGCCCATCGTGGGCCCGTTGGCGCCGGAAAATGTTCCGAGAAGGTCCAGGTGGGCGTAGTGGCCAGGCTTAATCGCCAGCGTTCCCGGTACGTGGTGGCTTGTGTTTGACGGGAGCCACCAATAGCCAATCAATGTTTGTGCTTCAGTCGAAAAAATCCCCGACATTTGGAAAGGCCTCACATCCGGAACACGCCGAACTTCGTCGGCGGGATGGGGGCGTTGAGGGCGGCGGAGAGGGACAGCCCGAGCACCCGACGAGTCTGGGCCGGGTCGATGACGCCGTCGTCCCACAGCCGGGCGGTGGCGTAATAGGGGTGACCCTGGACTTCGTATTGCGCCCGGATGGGGGCCTTGAAAGCTTCTTCCTCTTCCGCGCTCCAGGCGCCGCCCTTGGCCTCGATGCCTTCTCGGCGCACGGTGGAAAGCACGCTGGCGGCTTGCTCCCCGCCCATCACCGAGATCCGGCTGTTGGGCCACATCCACAGGAAGCGCGGGCCGTAGGCCCGGCCACACATGCCGTAGTTGCCGGCGCCAAAGCTGCCGCCGATCAGGGTGGTGATCTTGGGCACCTGGACGGTGGATACGGCGGTGACCATCTTGGCGCCGTCCTTGGCGATGCCGCCGTTTTCGTACTTTCTGCCCACCATGAAGCCGGTGATGTTCTGCAGGAACAGGAGCGGAATGCCCCGTTGGCCGCACAGCTCCACAAAGTGGGCGCCCTTTTGGGCGGATTCCCCGAAGAGGATGCCATTGTTGGCCACGATGCCCACCGGATAGCCATGGAGCTGGGCAAAGCCGGTGACCAGGGTGGTGCCATAGCGGGCCTTGAACTCGTCGAAGCGGGAGCC
>JAEUNX010000014.1 GCA_016791025.1 Zoogloeaceae bacterium
CACCTTCTTCCAGGAGCTGGCCGCGGGCATTCAGGACTACGTCCGTAACCAGATGCCGATCTGGCGCGACCAATACGACGGCGTTGAAAATTTGACCCTGGCGGTGATGGGGTGCGTGGTGAACGGCCCCGGCGAAAGCAAACATGCCAACATCGGGATTTCCTTGCCTGGTACCGGAGAAACACCGGCGGCGCCGGTTTATGTGGACGGGGAAAAGGTTGTCACCCTGCGTGGCGACGGCATTGCCGACGAATTCAAGGCCATCGTAGACCGCTACGTGGCGACGAAATACCAGAAGAAGGGCTGACGCCAACCGGCCTACAGTCCAGAGACGGAACAACATGACGCACGCCTTGCAGGCGGTTCGCGGGATGAATGACATCCTTCCCG
The DNA here is from genome assembly GCA_016791025.1 of Zoogloeaceae bacterium. Taxonomy (GTDB): domain Bacteria; phylum Pseudomonadota; class Gammaproteobacteria; order Burkholderiales; family Rhodocyclaceae; genus JAEUNX01. The sequence goes on from JAEUNX010000014.1 coordinate 391, forward strand.
ACACCGCTGAAATCTGGGAGCAGTTCGAAGATCTGGTGCGGGACTGGCTGAGAAGCTATGGTTACCGCCCGATCCGCATGCCTTTGGTCGAGCCGACGCCGCTTTTCAAGCGGGCCATCGGCGAGGTGACGGATATTGTCGAGAAGGAGATGTATTCCTTCGAGGATGCCCTGAACGGCGAACATCTCACCCTACGCCCGGAAGGCACGGCTTCCTGCGTGCGGGCGGTCATCCAGCATAGTCTGCTCCACGGCGCGCCGCAGCGTCTCTACTACCACGGACCGATGTTCCGCCACGAGCGGCCCCAGAAGGGGCGCTACCGGCAGTTTCATCAGATCGGTGTGGAATCCCTGGGTTTCGACGGGCCGGATATCGATGCGGAGCACATCCTGATGTGCACCCGGTTGTGGGACGACCTAGGCCTGACCGACATCCGCCTGGAGCTGAATTCCCTTGGCAGCAGCGAGGAGCGGGCGGCGCATCGTTGCGCCCTGGTGGCCTACCTCGATGCCCACCGGGACCAGCTCGACGAGGATGGACGTCGCCGCCTCCATACCAACCCGCTGCGGGTGCTCGACACCAAGAATCCCCTGCTGCAACCGATCATGGAAGCCGCGCCTCGTCTGTCCGACTACCTCGGCGATGAATCCTGGGCCCATTTTGAGGGCGTCCAGCAAATCCTCAAGGATGCCGGGATCCCCTACCGCATCAATCATCGTCTCGTGCGCGGGCTCGACTACTACAACCGCACCGTTTTCGAGTGGGTCACCGATCGGCTCGGCGCCCAGGGGACGGTGTGCGCCGGTGGCCGCTATGACGGGCTGATCGCCCAGTTGGGTGGCAAGCCGGCGCCGGCGGCGGGTTTCGCGATGGGGGTAGAGCGCCTTCTGGCCCTGTGGCAAGAATCCGGTGGTGAAGCCGTCCGACCTGCCCCCGATGTCTATCTGGTCAATGCAGGCATCGAAGCGGGTCGGCTCGCATTTCGCGCCGCCGAAGCGCTGCGGAGTCACGGCTTTTCGGTGCTCCAGCATTGCGGCGGCGGCAGCTTCAAATCGCAGATGAAACGGGCCGACGGTTCCGGCGCCCCCTTCGCGGTGATCATTGGCGACGACGAGGCCGCCGTTGGCGAAGTGAGCATCAAGCCGTTGCGGGGCGGGGGCGAGCAGCGCCGTGTGGCGGTGGATGCCCTGGCCGAAACCCTGGCAGAACTCCTCTACCTTACCGAAGAGAGGGAAGCATAACGATGGCCGTCTATGACCTGGAAGAACAAGAGCAGCTCTCTGAACTGAAAGCCTGGTGGGCGCGCTGGGGCACACTGGTGACCGCGGTGGCGGTATCGCTGGCGTTGATCTCGGTGGGCTGGCAGGCCTGGCAATGGTATCGAAATAAGTCTTCCGTCGAAGCCGGGGTGCTGTTCGTTGCCCTCGAGCGCGCCGCGGCCCAGGGGGACGCCACCAAGGCAAGGGAACTCGCCGGCCAGATCTTCGAGCAATACGGCCGGACGGCCTACGGCGACTTGGCGGCGCTGGTGTCGGGCAAGGCCCAATTCGAGGCGGGCGACCTCAAGAACGCCGAAGCCCAGTTGAGCTGGGCCGTGGAGCATGGCCGCGATCCCGCGCTGCGCGACCTCGCCCGATTGCGGCTTGCGGTGGTTCTCATCGACCAGGGCAAGGCGGAGGCGGCATTGCAGCAACTGGCTGCCGATCCCCGGCCGGCATTCAAGGCCAGCTTCGCCGATGTTCGTGGCGATGCCATGGTGGCCCTGGGGAAGAACGAGGAGGCCAGGGCGGCCTATCAGGCGGCGCTCGATGCCCTCGGGCAGGGCACCCAGGCCACCGAGGCCTTTCGACAGGTGATCCAACTCAAGCAGGATGTGGTCGGAGGCGCACGATGATGAGCCTGGCAAAGCGGTTCGGCCGGGGGGTCACTCTGGCCGCCCTGGTGGTGGCGTCATCGGGGTGTTCGAGTCTTTCCTTCCTCAATCCCTTCGGACCATCGGCACCCAAGGTGGCCCCGCTGGTGAATTTCCAGCCTACCCTCACGGTTCGTACCGAATGGACGGCCAGTGCTGGTTCGGCCGGCGCCTACGTCTTTCAACCCGCGATTGTTGGCTCGGCGGTCTTTGCCGCCGGACAGGATGGCACCGTGGCCCGATTCGAGGACGGCCGTGCGGTGTGGAAGGTCAATGCCGAGCGCAAACTTACCACAGGCGTCGGTGCCAACGCCCGCCTGGCCCTGGTGGCCAGCGAAAAGGGCGAGGTGATCGCCCTCGATGCTGGTACTGGGTCGGTGAAGTGGGTCCACAAGATCAATGCCGAGGTACTCGCCCCGCCGGCGGTGGGGGATGCCCTGGTGGTTGTGCGGACGTCCGACAATCGTCTTGTTGCCCTGGATCCCAGCGACGGTCAGCGGAAATGGACCTACCAGCGCAGCAACCCACCCCTGGCCTTGCGCAATTTCACTGGCGTGTCCTTCGAGGGGGGCGTGGTGCTGGCGGGTTTTCCCGGCGGCAAGCTGGTGGCGGTCAATCCCGTCAACGGAGGCGCGATTTTCGAGTTGACGGTCGCCGTACCCAAGGGCTCTACCGAACTGGAGCGCGTGGCCGATGTCATCGGTCCGCCGGTTGTCCAGCGCCAGGAAGTGTGCGCTGTCGCCTATCAGGGCCGTATCGGATGCTTTGACGGCACCAACGGCAATACCCTCTGGTCGCGGGAATTTTCGAGCCCGGTGGGGCTCGACCGCGACACCCGAAACGTGTACGTGACGGACGATCAGGACGCGGTGTCGGCCCTGGATGCTTCCACGGGCGCCAGCTTGTGGAAGCAGGACCGTCTGGCCAAACGCGGCGTTTCCCGGCCCGTGACGATGGGAGGGTATGTCGTCGTCGGCGACCGGGAGGGGTATGTACATTGGTTGCAGAAGGATGATGGTGCCTTTGCGGCCCGGGTCCGTCCCGATAGCAGCGGGGTCGCCGCCCTGCGAGTGCTTGGAAGCGGAGTGGTCGTTCAGACTCGCGCCGGCGGCGTCTATTTCCTCGCGCCACAGTGAAAAGGCTGAATCGTCGATGATTCCCACCCTGGTGCTGGTCGGTCGTCCCAATGTGGGGAAATCGACGCTCTTCAATCGGCTGACCCGAACCCGGGACGCCTTGGTGGCCGACCAGCCCGGCCTGACCCGGGATCGCCATTACGGGGTGGGCCGCCTGGGGGATCGGGATTACCTTGTGGTGGATACCGCCGGATTTGATCCGGTGGCCAAGGACGGCATCATGCATGAGATGGCGCGGCAGGCAGAGCAGGCCATCGCCGAAGCCGATGTCCTCCTCTTTCTCGTCGATGCGCGGGTTGGATTGACTCCCCATGACGAGCAGATTGCCGTGCGTTTGCGCCGGGCAGGTCGGCCGGTTCACATCGTGGCCAACAAGGGCGAAGGTCTGAACCGGGGTGTGGCGGCGGCGGACTTCCATCGCCTGGGGCTGGGGGACCCCTTGGTGGTGTCAGCCGCTCACGGCGATGGCGTGCGGGCTTTGGTGGACCTGGTGCTGGCGGATTTTCCCGCCGCCGAGGCGCCCAGCGAGGCCGCGGTTACCGGGCCACGGGTTGCCATTGTCGGACGCCCCAACGTGGGCAAGTCCACCCTGGTCAATGCGCTGCTTGGGGAAGAGCGCGTCATCGCCTTCGACATGCCCGGAACGACGCGGGATGCCATATCGATCCCTTTCGAGCGGGGAGGGCGGCCCTACACGCTGATTGACACGGCGGGCTTGCGTAAGCGGGGAAAGGTTTTTGAGGCCGTGGAGAAGTTCTCGGTAATCAAGACCTTGCAGGCCATCGAGGAAGCCAACGTCGCGGTGTTGGTGCTGGATGCCTCGGCCGACGTGACCGAGCAGGATGCCCATATTGCCGGATTCATTGTCGAGACTGGGCGAGCCCTGGTCCTGGCGATCAACAAATGGGATTCGGTCGATGAGTACCGCCGGGATCGGGTGAAGGCGGACATGTCTCGCAAGCTCGGTTTCCTGTCCTTTGCCCGCATGCACAGTATTTCGGCCCTCAACGCCCAGGGCATCGGCGCCCTGATGAAGTCGGTGGATGGGGCCTACGCCGCTGCCATGGCCAAACTTGCCACGCCGCGCCTGACCCGGGTGCTACAGATGGCGGTGGCCAAGCAGGCGCCGCCGCGTCACGGCATCTTCCGGCCCAAACTGCGCTATGCCCACCAGGGCGGAAGCAATCCGCCTGTGATCGTGATACACGGCAACGCCCTCGAGCATATTCCGGCGGCTTATGTTCGATATTTGGAACGATGTTACCTCGATGCGTTCAAATTGCAGGGAACGCCTCTGCGGATACAATTTAAAACTTCGCAAAATCCTTTTGCGGACAAGGGGTAAGGGCAGGTCAGGGAAGGGCTCCCCCGCCTTCAATGTTGCAGTGCAGCAGAAAATCGATTAGATTCGCCCATAACAATTAGATAGATGAAGGAAAGAAAATGAGTAATAAAGGGCAACTGCTACAAGACCCGTTTCTGAACACCCTGCGCCGCGAGCATGTACCGGTGTCCATTTACTTGGTGAATGGCATCAAGTTGCAGGGCCAGATCGAATCCTTCGACCAATACGTGGTCCTTCTTAAGAATACCGTCACGCAGATGGTCTATAAGCACGCCATCAGCACCGTCGTTCCGGCGCGTCCGGTTACCATTCAGCATGACCAGGCCGACGGCAACGCGTGATGAAATTCGGATTCGCCCCCCGGCCATGATGCGAGGGCTCCCCGGCCATGTTTGAACGCCCGGCGGCCGGCGAGCGGGCGGTGGTGGTGCAACTCGACCTTGGCCAGGGCGCGCAGGCTGAGCGTCTGTCGGAATTGCGCCTATTGGTTACCAGCGCCGGGGCGTCCGTGGAGGCCGTCATCGAAGGGCGGCGCGCGCGACCCGACCCGGCACTGTTTGCGGGCAAGGGCAAGGTCGAAGAGATTGCCATGGCCTTGCAGGCCCACGAGGGCGATCTGGTGGTCTTCAATCACGAGTTGTCGGCCGCTCAGCAGCGCAACCTAGAGCGAGCCCTGCGACGGCGGGTCATTGACCGCAATGCCCTGATCCTCGATATCTTCGCGCTGCGGGCGAGGAGCCATGAGGGCAAGCTGCAAGTGGAGCTTGCCCAACTCGAACACCTCTCGACCCGCTTGGTGCGGGGCTGGACCCACCTGGAACGCCAGAAGGGCGGTATCGGCCTTCGCGGGCCTGGCGAAACCCAGCTGGAGACGGACCGGCGCCTTCTCGGGCAGAGGGTGCGAGCGCTCAAGGAGCGTCTCGGACGCCTGGAGCGGCAGCGCCGCGTGCGGCGGCGGGCCCGGGAGCGGGGTGAAGTCCTCAGCGTGTCCCTGGTCGGCTACACCAACGCCGGCAAATCCACGCTCTTCAATGCGTTGACCAAGGCTGGCGCCTATGCCGCCGACCAACTCTTTGCGACCCTGGATACCACCTCCCGGCGGGTCTTCCTGGCGGAGGCGGGGACCATTGTCCTCTCCGATACCGTCGGATTCATTCGGGATCTGCCCCACTCGCTCGTCGTGAGTTTCCACGCCACCCTGGAGGAGACGGCCAACGCTGACCTCCTGCTCCACGTAGTGGACGCTTCGAGTGAAGACCGGGCCCAACAGATCGACGCGGTCAATCGCGTGCTGGCCGAAATCGGCGCCGCCGCGGTGCCGCAGATCGTGGTCTGGAACAAGATCGACGCCACCCAGGCCGATCCGCGGGTCGAGCGGGATGAGTGTGGTAAGATCACGCGGATTTTTTTGAGCGCAAGAACCGGTGCAGGTCTGGATCTGCTCCGCCAGGCGCTTACCGAGGCGGCCCAAGCTCGGGCTGCCGTCGAGGCCATTCCGGCCGGCGAATCGCGCCCCTCCGCGACCTTCGATCCCCTCCAATTGTGAATCAGTGAGCACGGACCTACGCATGTCACTCAACGACCCGCGCTGGGGTAACCAGGGTAATGATAAGAATCGGGGCGGCTCCAACCAGGGCCCCCCCGATCTCGAGGAACTGTGGCGTGACTTCAATCGCCGTCTGTCAGGCCTTTTTGGTGGCAAGAAGGGGGGCGGTGGCGATGGTGGCGGGCCCCCTCCGTCGATCCCTCGCCTCAGTCCGCGTCAGTTTGGCGGCGGCATCGGCGCCTTGGTCGGCCTCGCCGTCCTGGTATGGCTCGCCAGCGGCTTCTACATCGTGGACGCGAGTCAGCGAGGCGTGGTTCTGCGCTTCGGTCGCTACCTGGAAACGACGGACCCCGGTCTGCGCTGGCGCCTACCCTTCCCGATCGAGAATCATGAGGTTGTCAATCTCACCGGCGTGCGGACAGTCGAGGTCGGGTATCGCGGTTCGGAGCGGAACAAGGTCCTGCGGGAAGCCCTGATGCTCACCGATGACGAGAACATCATCAACATCCAGTTTGCCGTTCAGTACATCCTGACCAGTCCGGAGAAGTACCTGTTCAATAACCGTGGGCCCGACGAAGCGGTGGGGCAGGCGGCCGAGACCGCCATGCGGGAGATTGTGGGAAAGAGCAAGATGGATTTCGTCCTTTATGAAGGGCGAGAGCAGGTGGCAACCACCGCCCATCAGTTGATGCAGACGATCCTTGACCGCTACGAGACTGGGATCCAGGTCAGCAAGGTGACGATGCAGAACGCGCAGCCGCCCGAGCAGGTGCAAGCAGCCTTCGATGACGCGGTGAAAGCCGGGCAGGATCGGGAACGGCAAAAGAACGAAGGGCAGGCCTATGCCAACGACGTGATCCCCAAGGCCCGGGGGACGGCATCGCGGTTGTTGCAGGAGGCCGAAGGCTATCGCGCCAGGGTGGAGTCGGCGGCAGAAGGCGAGGCCAGCCGCTTCAAGCAGGTGCTGCAGGAATACAACAAGGCGCCAGAGGTCACGCGCAATCGTATGTACCTCGAAACGGTTCAGCAGATGCTGAGCAGCACGACCAAGGTGATGGTCGATGCGCGAAGCAATGGCAATCTGCTTTTCATGCCCCTCGACAAGCTACTTTCCGGCGCTGGAATCACCGCCCCGGCGGTGGACGAGGCCGCCGCCGCCACATCGACGGCGCCGGTGGCGCCAGCGCCGCGGGCTGGCGACACGGCTGACCCGCGCAACCGCGATTTCCTGCGTAACCGTGATCGGGGAGACCGTTGATGAAGGATAAATTGCCCCTGCTCGGCGGAGCGCTCCTCTTCTTCATTGCCCTGGGCTCGATGTCCCTATTCACTGTGGATCAGCGGCAACATGCCATCGTGTTTCAACTTGGCGAGATCAAGGAGGTCATCAGCGAACCCGGCTTGAGTTTCAAATGGCCGCTGATCCAGAACGTTCGCTATTTCGACAAGCGGATTCTGACGATGGATACCCCGGAGCCTGAGCGTTTCATTACCTCCGAAAAGAAGAACGTGCTCGTGGATCTCTTCGTCAAGTGGCGCATCGTGGATCCCCGCACCTACTATACGGCCGTGAATGGCGACGAGGCCCGGGCCCGCACCCGGCTGGATCAGACCGTCAATGCGGGCCTCCGGGAAGAGTTCGGCCGGCGTACGGTGCACGACGTGGTATCGGGGGAGCGGGACAAGATCATGGACGACATGCGCGTCAAGGCTGACCAGGATGCCCGCAAGATCGGGGTGCAGATCGTCGACGTTCGCCTCAAGCGTGTCGAACTTCCCCTGGAAGTTTCCGAATCGGTTTATCGCCGAATGGATGCCGAGCGGAAGCGGGTTGCCAACGAGCTTCGGTCAGAAGGGGCTGCTGAGGCCGAGAAGATCCGTGCCGACGCCGACCGGCAGCGCGAAATCATCATTGCCGAGGCCTATCGCGAGGCCCAATCCACCAAGGGTGCCGGGGACGCGAAGGCGGCTGCGATCTATGCCCAGGCGTTTTCGCAGAACCCCGAGTTCTACTCCTTCTACCGCAGTCTGGAGGCCTATCGGCAGAGCTTCCGCAATAAGAGTGACGTCATGGTGCTGGAGCCCAATTCCGAATTTTTCAAGTATCTGAAGAACCCGGCTTCCCGAAGCGGGAAGAACTAATTTCGTGGGCAGCAACCTCCTGACCGCTTTGGCCTTGATGCTGGTGATCGAGGGCCTGCTGCCCTTCCTGGCGCCCGCCGCCTGGAGGGAGACCTTTCAGCGGATCATTCAGATGGCGGATGGCCAGATCCGGTTCATCGGTTTGAGCTCGATGCTGCTCGGCCTCGTCTTATTGACCCTTTTCCATTGAGCGTTGCCATGCGCTGGGTTCTTCCCGAATACATCCAGGATGTCCTGCCGGACGAGGCTTCGACCATTGAGCATCTGCGCCGGGGTCTGCTCGACGCCTTTGCCGCGTCGGGATACCAGCTCGTCCAGCCCCCCCTGCTGGAGTACATGGATTCCCTCCTTACTGGGGCCGGACGCGATCTGCGCTTGCGTACGGTGCAACTGGTGGACCAACTGTCTGGCCGTACGATGGGGGTTCGGGCGGACATGACTCCGCAGGTCGCGCGGATCGACGCCCACCTGCTCAATCGCCGGGGGGTGACGCGCCTGTGTTACTGCGGGAGCGTGCTCCATACGCTCCCGGCGTCCCTCAGCGCGACCCGGGAGCCGCTCCAGGTTGGTGCCGAACTGTATGGGCATTCCGGCCTTGAGGCCGATGCCGAGATCCTTCGTTTGCTGGCCGAGGCACTGGCAGTGGCGGGCGTGGCGCAATGGCGGCTTGACCTGGGCCATATGGGGCTCTTTCGTGCCCTCGCCAAGTTGGCGGGTCTAAGCCCGGAGCGGGAGGAGATCGTCTTCGACCTTCTCCAGAGCAAGGACCTCCCGTCCCTGGCCGAGGCCCTGTCGGGGGTTCCCAAGTCTGCCAGATCCGCGCTTCTGGCACTGCCGGGCCTTTACGGCGGTCGCGAAGTGCTGGCTCAGGCCCGGTCGCGTCTCCCGAGTGATTCGTCCGTGTTGGCGGCTGTCGGCGAGCTTGAGCGGCTGGCGGAAGATCTGACCGATTTGCCGGTGAGTTTTGATTTGTCGGATCTGCGCGGCTACCACTATCACAGCGGCGTTGTGTTCGCCGCCTATGGCGGGGGGCAGCCAGGTGCCATCGCCCTGGGCGGCCGCTACGACCTCATTGGTCAGCATTTTGGTCGCGGTCGTCCAGCAACGGGTTTCAGCATGGATTTACGCCAATTGGCCCTGTCGGTGACTGGTCGTGCCCGGTCGCGGGCCATCCTGGCCCCCGCCGAAGCCGTGGCCGATGGCGAGGTCGCGCGCCTCCGAGGTGCCGGGGAGGTGGTGATGCAGGCGCTTCCGGGTCATGATGGCACGTGGCGCGAGGCAGGCTGTGACCGCCAATTGGTGAGGCAAGGCGGCCATTGGATGGTGTTGCCCCTCGAAGAATAGGAACGAACATGGCAAAGAACGTAGTGGTGGTGGGCACCCAGTGGGGTGATGAGGGCAAGGGCAAAATCGTCGATTGGCTAACCGATCACGCCCAAGGCGTCGTGCGTTTCCAGGGCGGGCACAATGCCGGCCACACGCTGGTGATTGGCGACAAGGAATACAAGCTCAACCTCGTCCCGTCCGGCATTGTGCGGGAGGGGGTCAAGTGCTACATCGGCAATGGCGTGGTCCTCGACATTCATCACCTCCTGGCCGAGATCGCGGGCCTGGAAGCCGGTGGCATCCCCGTACGCAATCGCCTCAAGATCAGCCCGGGTTGCCCGGTGATCCTTGGCTATCATGCGGCGGTCGATCGGGCCCGCGAGGCGGCCAAATCCGCCGGCGACAAGATTGGCACCACCGGCAAGGGGATCGGCCCAACCTATGAAGACAAGGTCGCCCGGCGTGCATTGCGGGTGTATGACCTGTTCGACAAGGATCGATTCGCCGCCAAGCTGCGGGAGGTGCTGGCCTACCACAACTTCGTCCTGACCCAGTGTCTGGGCGCAGAACCAGTAGATTTTCAGGCCGTTTTCGATCAGGCCATGGCGGATGCCGAAGCCATCAAGCCCATGGTGGCCGATGTCTCCGCCGAGCTTTATGCCGTCAATAAATCCGGCGGTAGCCTGCTTTTCGAGGGCGCCCAGGGAACCTTGCTCGACATCGACCATGGCACCTATCCCTTCGTCACCTCCAGCAACTGCGTCGCGGGCCAGGCGGCGGCGGGATCGGGTGTCGGGCCGGGACGTCTGCACTATATCCTCGGTATCACCAAAGCCTATTGCACCCGGGTGGGCGGTGGGCCCTTCCCGACCGAACTCGATATCGAGACCCCTGGGGTGCCGGGTTACCAGATGTCCACCAAGGGCCGGGAATTCGGCACCGTGACCGGCCGCAAGCGTCGGTGTGGCTGGCTCGATCTCTCGGCACTCAAGCGGTCCATCATCATCAATGGGGTGTCCGGTCTGTGCATTACCAAGCTCGACGTGCTCGATGGCCTGACGGAACTGAAGCTTTGCACGGGCTATTGGCTTGACGGTCAGCGGGTGGATTTGCTTCCCATGGGCGCGGACGAGGTGGTCCGGTGTGAGCCCATTTTCGAAACCCTGCCTGGGTGGAGCGGGACAACCTTCGGCGCGCGCAGTTGGGATGCCCTGCCGCCGGAAGCCCGGGCCTATCTTCACCGCATCGAGGAGATCTGTGAGATTTCCATCGATGTCATTTCGACCGGACCGGAGCGTGACGAAACGATCCTGCGCCGGCATCCGTTTGGCGCCTGATCCGGCGCCCCATTCGCGGAGCCCCGTCCGGGGCGCCCGTGCCAATTCTTACCGGGCGGCGTACCATCGCACTACGTTGCCTGGCGACGCCAACGCAAAAAAGCCGGCAGGATTGCCGGCTCTTGCTAATTTGGTGCCCAGAAGAGGACTCGAACCTCCACGCCTCGCAGCGCTAGTACCTGAAACTAGTGCGTCTACCAATTCCGCCATCTGGGCAACAGCCGCACATAATAACACGGAATTCTCATTTGTCAATGTCTCGTAAGCCTCAGTCACCCCAAACTTCCTCTTCCTCGGCGCCACCGTCGTCGCCCATTCGTCAAGCTGATCCGCATCTTCAGCGGGAACTTGGGCGCTATGATTCCCCCCTCCCGAGCCGGGAATACATCGCCCAGATCGTCGTCCAGCAGGGCGTTCCCCTCGCCTTCGAGACCCTCTGCCAGCTTCTCGACATCCAGCCTGAGGAGCGGGAGTTCTTTGAGCGGCGGCTAATGGCCATGGAGCGCGATGGCCAGCTCATGCGCAACCGTCGTGGGGCCTTCCTGCTCCCCAACAAGGCTGACCTCATCGCCGGGCGGGTCGAAGGGCACCCGGACGGCTATGGCTTTCTCGTTCGGGACGAAGACGGGCCGGACATCTTTCTCGGGCCCAAGGAAATGCGCGAAGTCCTCCACGGTGACCGGGCCATGGTCCGGATCGTGGGGGCTGACCGCCGCGGACGCCCTGAAGGCAAGGTCGTCGAGATCCTGGAGCGGGGCAACCACCGCCTGGTCGGACGCGTGTTCCAGGAGCACGGGGTAACCTTCGTGGTGCCGGAAAACCGCCGTATCGGCCAGGACGTCCTAGTGCCTCCAGGGGGGAAGCTCAAGCTGGCCACCGGCCAGGTCGTGACGGTGGAACTGGTCGAGCAACCGACCCAGTACGCCCAGCCCATCGGCAAGGTGGTGGAGATCCTGGGCAACTATGCCGACCCGGGCATGGAAATCGAAATCGCCCTGCGCAAGCATGAACTGCCCTTCGAATTCTCCAAGGCCGCCAAGGAGCAAACCCGCCGTTTGCCGGAAAAGGTTCGCAAGATGGACTGGAAAGGGCGCGAGGACATCACCGCCCTGCCGCTGGTCACCATCGACGGAGAGACTGCCAAGGACTTCGATGACGCCGTCTATTGCGAGCGCCAGGGCCGGGGGTTCCGCCTCGTGGTGGCCATTGCCGACGTGTCCCACTACGTTACTCCGGGTTCGGCCTTGGACAAGGAGGCCTTCGAGCGGGGCAATTCCGTCTATTTTCCCCGCCGGGTCATTCCGATGTTGCCGGAAAAACTTAGCAACGGTCTGTGCTCCATTAACCCCCAGGTCGAGCGTCTGGCCATGGTGTGCGACATGGTGGTGAGCCAGACCGGCGCCATCAAGCAATATCGCTTCTACCCAGCGGTGATGTTCTCCCATGCCCGTCTCACCTACACCCAGGTCGCTGCGGCGCTCTACGACAAGGACCCGGCGGCCCTGGAAGTGGTGGGTGGGCTCCTGCCCCATCTGGAGAGCCTGGATCGACTCTTCCGGGTGTTGCTCAAGGCGCGAGGCAAGCGGGGGGCGATTGATTTCGAGACTGTCGAGACCCGGATGATCTTCGACGACCAGGGCAAGATCGAGCGCATTGTGCCCGAGGTCCGGAATGACGCCCATCGCCTGATCGAAGAATGCATGCTCGCGGCCAACGTCTGCGCATCGGAGTTCCTCCAGACCCACGAGCAGCCTGCCCTGTACCGGGTCCATGCCGGCCCCAGCCCGGAGAAGCTCGACAAGCTGCGTGCCTTCCTTGCCGAGTTCGGACTCGATCTCCCGGGTGGCGACGAGCCCCGGGCGAAGGATTACGCGACACTCCTCGAACAGGTCAAGGGTCGGCCGGATATGCAGCTGCTGCAAACCGTGATGCTGCGCTCGCTCAAACAGGCCATGTACAGTCCCGACAATGTGGGCCACTTTGGCCTCGCCTACGAGGCGTACACCCATTTCACCTCCCCGATTCGCCGTTATCCGGACCTGTTGGTCCACCGCGCCATCAAGGCGGTCCTGACCCAGCAGACCTACCAGCCGGGGGATTGGGAGGAGATTGGCCTCCACTGCTCGATGACCGAGCGGCGGGCCGACGACGCTACCCGGGACGTTACCGCCTGGCTCAAGTGCTACTACATGCAGGACCGCATCGGCGAAGAGTTCTCCGGCAGCGTGTCGGCCGTCACCTCCTTTGGCCTCTTCGTGGCCCTGGACGACATCTTCATCGAAGGGCTAGTGCACATCTCCGAGCTGGGCCAGGACTATTTCCACTTCGACGAAGCCCGCCATGAACTGCTGGGCGAGCGGACGGGCCTGCGCTACCGGCTCTCGGATCGGGTGCGGGTCCAGCTCGTCCGGGTGGACATGGAAAACAACAAGATCGATTTCCGGCTCCTGGGCGGGCCAGACAAGGTCACAGAACGCCACGGCAAGACCGAGCGCGACAGGGGGCGGGCCGGCGAGAGAAAGGGGCAAGCCGCGCCACCACCGGCGGTGGGGGAGGACGAAACGCTCGAGTGGCGCAAGCTCTACGCCCCAACCCAGGGGGTAAACGCCTTGACTCCCGCGCCGCTCCCACGGGAAGGTCGCGCCGGGCGGCAGCGCGCCCCGGAGGAAACGCGCGGCTCGCCACCGAAAGCCAGGCAGTCGGGGACCGGACGCGCCCCGGACAGCCGCAAGTCGCGCGGCGGCTCCGGCAAGAGCCGGAAGGGGCGCTGACATGGCAGAAACCGTTCCGACCCGGTTGATCTATGGCTTTCACGCGGTCCTTGCCAAGCTGCGCCAAGATCCTGAGGCGGTGCTGGAGATTCATGTCGAGGCGCAGCGTCAGGACGCCCGGGCGCGAGATCTTCTGCGCCTTGCGGAGGACCTCCGCCTGCGGGTGATTCCCTCGGACGGTGAACGTCTCGACCGCATGGTCGGGACCCGCCGGCATCAGGGCGTGGTGGCCAAGGTCGATGGCCGGCGTAAGGAACTCAAACTTCCCGACGTGCTCGACACGCTTTCCGCGAAGGACCCGGCCCTCATCCTGGTGCTCGACGGCATCCAGGACCCCCATAACCTTGGCGCCTGCCTGCGGGTGGCAGACGCTGCGGGGGCCCATGCTGTGGTGGCGCCCAAGGATCGGGCGGTCGGCCTCAACGCCACCGCCCAGAAGGTGGCGAGCGGCGCCGCCGATACCGTGCCCTACATCACCGTCACCAACCTCGCCCGCAGCCTGCGGGAGATGCAGGAGGCGGGGGTGTGGACCCTCGGCGCGGCGGGCGAGGCTGACAAGACGCTCTATCAGGTCGATCAGAAGGGCCCCGTGGCCTGGGTCTTGGGTTCGGAGGGCGAGGGTTTGCGCCGC
>JAEUNX010000065.1 GCA_016791025.1 Zoogloeaceae bacterium
AGGCAATCACCGAAAAGCGCGCCACGTTTTCATGTCGCCCGGGCCTTCAGCGTCCGACCCACCGTACCCCCATCCCCGGACTGTGGCTGGCCGGTGACTATGTCGAGTCCGACTACCCCGCAACCCTCGAATCCGCGGTCCGCTCCGGGATCACTTGCGCTGGGGCAGTGCTCCACCGGCTCGGTCAATCCGGCCTCGTCGCCCCTGGGGAATGACTGGCGTTCGGGTCCTACGCGGGCTGCGGTGGCTGACCCTGACCGGCCTCCTCCTTCCACTGGCCCTGCTGGGCCTGGTCCTATCCATTCCCGAATCGGAGCCCCTGGTAGCGGCAGAATCCCCCCCCACCCCAGCCGCGGTGGCCCGGGCCCGCATGCTCCTGCGAATCCATGACCCCCGCCTCATGCCGCCAGGGCAGCCCAGGGAAATCCGCCTCGCCCAGCCCGAGATGGATCTGGCCCTGGCCGCCCTGCCCCAGCTCATTCCGCCCGGCCGGACGCTCCGGCCGCCCCGGGTCAGCCTACGCCTTGGGCCGACTTCCGCTGATCTCGCCATGACCTGGCGGCTGCCGGCAAACCCGGTGGGCACCTTCGTCAATCTGCGTACCACCCTGGTCAACGGGCCAGACGGACTCGCGCCCCGCAGAACTCGCCTCGGCCCGCTCCCGCTGCCCGATGCCCTGGCGTCCCTCGTCGTCCACCAAGTGGTGTCGAACGTCCATGGGCATCCCGAATGGGGCCCGCTGACCAGCGCCGTCGAAAGCCTCCAGGTGGAACGCCGGCGACTTCTGGTGCGCTACCAGGTGCCCGAAGATCTGGCGATGCGACTGGGCGGACTGGCCCTGGGATCTGTCGAAGCGGCGGCCCTCGAACCCCTCCACGCGGCCCTCGCCAACGCCCTTGGCGGGTCCCCTCGATCGGTGTCCCTCGCGGCCCTGCTGCCTCCGCTATTCAAGGTAGTGGCAGGCCAGGAGGAGCATGGCCTGGAGGCTCGCCGCGGCGTCTTCCTCCTCCTCGGGTCCCATCTCGCCGGCCAGTCCCTGGCCCGCATCGTCCCGGAAGCGGCCACCTGGACGCCGCTGCCGCGAAGGACGGTGACCCTCGCCGGCCGGGTGGATAGCGCCCAGCATTTCGCCGTCTCCGCCCTCATCGCCCTCCACGCCGGCACACCTGTCGCCCAGGCCGTGGGCGTCTGGAAGGAACTCGCCGACAGCCGTGGAGGCAGCGGATTCTCCTTCGCCGACCTAGCCGCCGATGCGGCGGGCACCCGCCTGGGCCAAGCGCTCGCAGCCGAGGGCCAGTTGGTCGATCGACTGGCCTCCGGGCTGGCCGAGAGCGACATCATCCCGGCCATCACCGACCTCCCTGAGCACCTTCCAGCAGCGGATTTTCGCGCTCGATACGGTGGAACCGAAGATCCCCGCTATCAAAGTCTGACTGCGGAAATCGAACGTCGCGTGGCCGCCCTGCCGCTATACCGCTGAGGTCTAAGCCCCCACGACACGGGATTCGGCCAGAGTTCCCCCCCCCATGCGCAGGACCCGACCACAGCGGCTTGCCAGGGCTTCGTCGTGGGTGACCAGCACCAAAGTGGTGCCATGCTCACGATTGATGTCAAACAGCAGTTCGATGACTGCCGCGCCGGTGGCGGCATCCAGGTTTCCCGTCGGTTCATCGGCAAGGAGCACGGCCGGCGATGGCGCGAAGGCCCGCGCGAGAGCGACACGTTGCTGCTCGCCGCCCGACAGATGTTTGGGATAGTGGCTCAAGCGGGCCCCAAGACCGACTCGCTCCAGCCAGAGCTTTGCCACCTCTCGCGGTTGGCGATGGCCGGCCAGCTCCAGGGGAAGCATAACGTTGTCGAGGGCGGTAAGACTGGGGAGCAGGTGGAACGATTGGAAGACGAAGCCGATCCGCGCCCCCCGCATACTGGCCCGATCATCCTCCGACAGGGCAAAAATGTCCTGCCCTTCGATACAAACTGCGCCGCTGCTGGGAACATCCAGCCCGGCGAGCAATCCCAGCAGCGTCGATTTTCCCGAGCCCGAGGCCCCGACGATGGCAACCGTTTCCCCCCGCGCCACCGCGAACGCTACCCCCCGCAGGATCGTGAGCCCCTCCGGTCGCCCCTCAACGGGCACAATTTTCGCCAAATCCCGCGCTTCGATGACAGTTTCGGCCTGCAGAGCCTGGGTACGCTCCATGGTTTTCGCTTTCCTGTTATTGGGATCCTTTGCCGCTGCGGCGGCACCCCGGATCCTGGTGTGGGGCGATAGCCTGTCGGCGGGCTACGGCTTGCGGGCCAACGAGGCCTGGCCGACCTTGTTGCAGAGCGCCCTGACCCGCAAAGGGTTCCTCCATACAGTCGTCAATGCGAGCGTCAGTGGCGAAACATCGGCCGGCGGGCGCTCTCGTCTGCCCCAGGCGTTGAAGGAACATCGCCCGGCCATCGTCATCATTGAGCTGGGCGCCAACGACGGTCTGCGCGGCCTGCCGCCCCAGATGATGGCCGACAACCTGCGGGCCATGGTGGACATGGTGCGGCAAGCTGGTGCCCGTCCGCTCCTGATCGGCATGGAGATGCCGCCCAACTTCGGATCTGGCTACGTCAATCGCTTCCGCCAGGCTTATGCGGAGGTGGCCCAGGCCACAGCCAGCCGCTTTGTGCCCTTCCTGATGGCCGGATTCGCCCAGCGCCAGGAGCTTTTCCAGGCCGATGGCATTCATCCGACCAAGGAGGCCCAGCCCATGATCGTCGACACGGTATGGCCTGGCCTCGAACCCCTCCTAAAGGAACGGTGAAGGGCGGCTGCCGGCAGCCTGCATGAGGCTCTCGGGCCTGTTGCCTTGCAGCGTGACGGATAAAGCCGGCATCATCCACACTACGTGCCTGATTCACGGGCGAAGATTCGGAGGAGATTGGCTTTCATGAAACGGCATTCCTTCATCTGTGCGGCCATTCTCCTGTGGGGAAGCTGGGCGGGAACGGCATTGGCTGCGGGGCCAGACCCCGCCGGAATCGTCAAGGTGAGTGACGGCAGCGTCCAGATCCTGCGTGGGAACCAGATTCTCCTCGCCCCCGTGGGTACGCCGGTTCAGGAGGGGGACCGGATTCGGACCGGACCCAGCAGCAATGCTGGGGTCACCCTCAATGACGACACCCGCCTTTCGCTCGGTCCCAACAGCACGCTGCTGATCAACGCATTTGCGTTCAATACCACCTCCCACGAGGGTGGCATGGTCGCGTCGTTCCTGAAAGGGACGTTCAGCGTCGTCACCGGCTTGCTCGCCAAGCACTCCCCCGGCTCGGTGACTTTCAAGACTCCCGCCAGCACCCTGGGCATTCGCGGTACGGAGTTCGTGGTGGATGTGGAGGGTGGCAGCGATTGATGCGCGGCCTGCTTCTTGCCCTCTCCCTGATCGTAACGGGCTGTGCCGGCGTATCGGAGCGGATCATCCTCCTCCCGGCAGCGGACGGCCACATCAGCGGCTTGGTGGTCCGTACCGGCCGCGATGAGGCGCTTCTCGTGACGCCCTTGTCAGCCGTCGAGGTACGGGACGGGCGAATCGTGGCCCGGACCTTGGCCGCCGGGGAGGTGAATGAAAAATACGGAAGCGTGATTCGCTCCCTTCCTCCGGCCCCTAAGGTCTACACGGTCTTCTTCCATTTTGATCGGACCACCCTCCTCCCCGAGTCTCGCGCGTTGCTGGATGAGATCAAGGCACGGGCGGAAAAGCAGCTGGCGTCGGAGATCGTCATTACCGGCCACACCGACCGGGTCGGTAGCATCCCATTCAACGACGAGCTCTCCCTGCGCCGGGCGCACATGGTGCGGGAGATCTTCCTGGCTATCGGCGTGCCACCAAGCGCTATTCGCCTCGAGGCCCGAGGCGAACGGGAGCCCTTGATTCCGACCGAGGACGAGGTCCCAGAGGCCCGCAATCGCCGCGTGGTAATCAAGATCCGGTGATGCCGCTTGCCGGAGCAGGGCGTGACCGTGCAAGGCCCGGAGGCAGAGCCCGGTTGTGAATCCTGGTCGCCTGCGCAGCCTCCTCGGCATCCTGATTTTCCTGGTCCTGTTTGCACACACCAGCGGACATCTGCAAGTGGTCATGGTGGACCGCGTCGATGGCATGGCCTATGACGCCATTGTCCGCTGGACGGCGCCGGGCGAGGTGGACCCCCGCATTGTGATCATCGACATCGATGAGCGCTCCCTGGCCGAAATTGGTCGTTGGCCCTGGCGACGCGACGTGCTCGCCCAACTCGTCGATCGGACGTTCGACCGATACGGCGCGCTGATTCTGGGATTTGACGTCATCCTCGCCGAACCGGACACCAGCTCTGGCCTGGCGGTCCTGGATCGGCTGGCCACCGGCGCACTTTCCGGCAATGCCGATTTCCGCGACACCCTGGCCCAGCTGCGCCCCGACCTGGACTATGACGCCCGTCTCGCCGCCGCCATTGCGCGTCACCCGGTCCTGCTGGCCTTCCATCTTTCCGGACAGGCGGCCCCGGCCCCGGAACTCCCACCCTCTGGGGCGCTGGCCCCGGGTCTCCCTCCGGACGCTTTGGCGCCGATCTCGGCGGAGCTGCCCAGCTGGGTGGGCTATACCGCCAGCCTCCCCGCTTTCCAGCGCGCTGCCCTCGGCGGGGGGCACATCAACGGCACGCCTGACGCAGACGGGGTGATAAGACGCGTACCCTTGGTGGTGCGCGCCGCCGGGGAATATCGCGAGGCCCTGGCGCTGACGATGGTGCGGGCGCTGGCGGGCAATGCCCCTCTCGCCCCCGAGTGGTCCTCCCAGGGCGGTCACGGCATGCAGTTGGAGGCCCTTGTCGTGGAGACGCCCCGGGGCAGCCTGCGCATACCGGTTGATTCCGAGGCTCGGGCCCTGATCCCCTTTCGCGGTGGCGCCGGCAGTTTCCGCTATGTCTCCGCATCCGACATCATCAAAGGGCGCCTACCGAACGGGTCGCTCCATAACACCATCGTGCTCCTGGGCACCTCCGCCCCTGGATTGGTGGATCTTCGCACGACGCCTGTCGGTGCCCCTTACCCGGGGGTGGAAATCCACGCGAATCTGATCAGCGGTTTCCTCGACGGGCGGGTGAAGGCCCGCCCACCCTACCTAACCGGGGTGCAGTTGGCCCTCCTTGTCCTAATTACCTTTACCTTGCTGGTTCTGGTGCCCAAGCGCTCGCCGCGCCTCATCACCGTCATCACCGCAGGAATCTTGCTCGGCCTGTTCCTCCTCGCAGCGTACTTATGGCAGGTCCACGGACTGTTCCTGCCGCTCACAGCGGTCGTGGTGCTTACCCTGGCCCTCTACACCTTCGCGATGATGCTCGGGTACTTTCTCGAGGTCCGAAACCAGCGCAGCATGGCCCGCCTCTTCGGCCAGTACGTTCCACCGGAGCTGGTGCTTGAGATGAGCCGGGACCCCGACCGCTATGACATGGAAGGACGCAATTGCGAACTCACGGTGCTCTTTGCTGACATCCGGGGGTTCACGGCCCTGTCGGAGGGCATGGAACCTCAGCAACTCGCACGAATGATGAACGCCTTCTTCTCCGCCATGAGTGCGACGGTTCGGTCTGAACGCGGCACCCTGGACAAGTACATCGGCGACGCGGTGATGGCCTTCTGGGGCGCCCCGCTGTCCGACCCACGCCATGCCAGCCACGCCGTCACAGCAGCCCTGGCCATGCAGGCGCGCCTGGCAGAGCTCAATCGCAGCTTTGTGGGGAGGGGATGGCCGCCACTTTCCATTGGCATCGGCGTGAACAGTGGAGAAATGACCGTGGGAGACATGGGTTCCACCGATCGCCGCGCCTACACTGTTCTTGGCGACGCGGTCAATCTTGGCGCGCGGCTCGTGGAACTGACCGGCTATTACGGCGTCGGGATCATCATGGGTGAAGCCAGCCGCGCCCAACTCGGGCCAATGGCGTACCGGGAACTCGATCGGGTCACGGTCCATGGCCGGGCCGGGGCCGTCACCTTATATGAACCCCTCGGGGCCCCGGAGTCAATTCCCGACGAGGTTCAGCGGGAGCTGGCGCGGTGGGAGGAGGCCCTCACCCATTACCGGCAGCAGAACTGGGACACCGCCGACTCGATGCTGGCAAACCTCGAAGCGAAATTTCGTCGGCCGCTCTATACCATTTACCGTGACCGCATCGCGAGGATGCGGGCAGTACCCCCTGCCCCAGATTGGAACGGGGTCTGGCACTTCGGGCGACGCAGCGATGGCGCCTGAATGACCCGGTCAGCCCACCGCACCCAAACGCGGGGATGGCTCTTCGGAAGGCCCCGGCAGCCAGCGATCGATTTCCGCGGCCAGGGCTTGAAAGTCCACCGGTTTTTTCAGGTGACTGTTCATGCCCGCAGCCAAACATCGCTCGACCTCATCGGCAAGGACGTTGGCTGTGATGGCAATCACCGGCGTAGCAACTCCCATTTTCCGCAATTGACGAGTTGCATCGTAGCCGTCCATTGAAGGCATGAGACAGTCCATGAGGATCAACTCGTGGCCCCCGGTCGATGCCGCCTCGACCGCTGCGTCCCCGGAAGTGACCTCCTCAATCTGGACAAAACCAAGTCGCTTCAAGAACGTCGTAATCACGATGCGGTTGGTGGCATTATCCTCCGCCACCAGAATGCGGGTCTTGGCCCGTCGCGACTCGCCAAGGGAGTGCCGGGTCACCAGCGTGCCCGCGGCGGCGGGCTTGCCCAAGACCGCCAGCAGGCAATCTCTCACCAGGCTTCTTTTCAGGGGTTTTAGCAGATAGCCATCGTAGCCAGCGGCTTTGAAACGTTGGGCGTCACCCCGCTGCCCCACGGAGGTCAGGAGTACCAAACGGGTCTCTGAAGCGCTGGAGCGGTCACGAACCCACCTGCCCAGGGATTCCGCATCCATTCCCTCCAGGTGCTGATCGACGCAGACAATCTGGTAGGGCTTGCCCCGAAGCTCCGCCTCTTCCATCCGCAGGCGGGCAGATTCCCCGTCCCTGACTCCATCGGCCACCACCCCCAAGCCTTGGAGCATCTCGGCAAGCAACCGCTGATGATGCAGGTTACCTTCGACGATTAGGAGGCGAATTTCAGCTTCCCAGCCATACGCTTCGGTTGTTTGGGCATTGGCGATAACGGCCTCCGGAGCCTGGAGTTCCAGTGGGACCGAGAACCAAAAGGTCGAGCCAACCCCCTCAGTACTTTCGATTTGCAGCGCTCCACCCATCATCCCCACCAATTGAGATGAGATGGCAAGCCCCAAACCGGTACCCCCATAGCGCCGGGTGGTGGATCGATCAGCTTGCTCAAAGGGCTCAAAAATCGCAGTCTGGCGATCTTCTGGAATCCCGATGCCCGTATCCGTAACTGCAAACTCGAATTCGGCTTCGTCCTCGCCCGTCTTCCGCGCCCCGATCGTCACCGTCACACTGCCGTGATCGGTGAACTTGATTGCGTTTCCCACTAGATTGGTGAGGATTTGCCGCAATCGACCAGGATCGCCCTGGATCAAAACCGGCGTACCGGCACTGATCGACCACGCAAAATCCAGCCGTTTTTCTCCGGCCCGAACGACAAACAGATCGGCAAGCTCTTCCATCAGGGAGAAGAGATTGAACTCGATGCATTCAAGCTGAAGCTTGTGGGCTTCGAGTTTGGAAAAATCAAGAATGTCATTGATGATCGTCAGGAGGGCCTCCCCGCTCGATCGGATCGTCTCTGTAAAGCCGCGCTGTTCTGCGTCGAGGGGGGTATCGAGAAGCAGGCTGGACATGCCTATCACTCCGTTCATCGGGGTGCGAATCTCATGGGACATCATCGCGAGAAACTCGCTCTTGGCCCGATTGGCCACTTCCGCCCGCTCCCGGGCCAGAGCCATTTCTCGCTCTGACACGACTCGCTCGGTGATGTCATGAAAGCTCGACACCCACCCGATCAATTCTCCCCGAACCACTTGGGCATGCCGTCGCAACTCAAATACTTTGCCATTATGTAATTCCAGCAGAATGACGTCCTCGGCACCGGTGTCACCCACGAGAGTGAGGCCATCTTCGGGATGAGCGACTTGCTGGCTCATCCATTCGAGGATTTTCTCGCTCCCGCCTTCCAGGATTGATTCCGGCAACTCCCACATCGCTGTGAGGCGGTGATTCATGTTGAGGATTCGACCAGAGTGGTCGGTCACCAGAATGCCATCCCAAATAGACTCAAGCGTGGCCCGCAATTGGGCCGTTACCTCGCCCAGGTGGGCTTCGGCGCGTTTAAGCACACGCTCGTCACGCACTCTCAGCAGCAGGATCTCCTGGTTACGCCACACTGCCCGGCGCACGGACTTGGTGACCGGCAATAGCGTCCCGTCAGCGCAAACATACTGGCTCTCGACGTCGTCCACCTCCGCAGGGCCACCGTGCCGGACTTCCTCCCAGTAAAAAATGTCTCCTAGTGCCCCTTCGAGTTCGAGTATCGATCTCCCGACGAGGACGCCCGCGGTATGTCCGAGAAGTTTCATCACTCGGTTATTGGCCGCTCGAATCTCCAATGTTGCCGGATCGACAGCCAGCAGCATTTCGGCGGACTGATCGAACAGCAGGGACTCCAGGGCCGCAGTCACTGCTTCGCTCCATTCTGACCATCGAAGAAGTAACTGATTCGTTTGCGCGGACTGAGGTAGTCATACACCGACGCCGGCAAAAGCCCTGGTCGCATGGCGCGGCTGATATTGATGTCCGGATGCTCTTCCAAATTGAGGATTGGCGCCTGGCGCCGCGGCACTTGCGGATTATGGACGATTAACATCGGCCGCAGAGGGCGAGCGGCATTGACCCCGATCACCAAACCGATGGCATCGTTTGACAAAGCCACCACGGTTCCCGGCGGATAGACCCCAAGAGTACGAACGAAGGCTTGCAAAAACCGCGGATCAAAACGTCCACGATGCTGTGCATACATGAGCGATAAGGCCTCATGGGGCGTCAGCGCATCGGCAAGTCGTGAAGGGTTGCAGAGGTTGTCGTAACAATTTACCACCGCAAGGAGCCGGGCGATGAGGTCGATCTGATCGCCCTTAAGCCGCCGCGGATAGCCCGAGCCGTCGAAGTGTTCATGGTGCTGCAGAATTGCGTTGCAGACGGCGGCAGGTAACCCAAGTTTTACACCCAAGTCAAACCCGTAGCGACAGTGGGCTTCTCGGAATTGGCGCTCTGCCACCGTGAGCGGATCGGTCTTGTTAAGAATGGTCGATGGGACCTCGTTCAATCCAATGTCATGAAAGACTGCGGCCAGCCCGAGGACCTTCACAACCTCCGCCGGTAGCTTAAGCTCACGGGCCAAGATCATGGCGAGGACAGCAACGTTAAGTGTGTGAAGGTAGAGCTCTTCACTTCCGGGCTTTTCTGCCATGACTTGAATCGTCAATTCCGGAGCTTCCAGAAGATCGCTCACCATGCCCTGAATGAACTGCCGGGTTTCAGAAATGGTGCTTTCAGGGCGCGAATAAATCGTCTTGTTGATCCCCTTGACGACTTTTACGGCATCCACGAACGCCTGCTCAACCCGTGCCAACTGCTTTTGGCGACGCTCGATCAATTCGATTCGCTTTAATTCATCGCCAGTGATTGCATCGTTTTCTTCTGATTGTCTGCTGGCCGCGCCGGATTCCGCACCCGACTCGCTCACCAAGGGGCGACTGGACGACGCATCCGAATCACTTTCATTTTTACCGTCGTCGCCTCGTTCCTGATCACTTGATTGTGAGTCGGCATCAATATCGCTGCGCGCGGGATCCCATCGCACAGTATCCAATCCAAGAGATCGGATGGAAGATAACTGATCCTCGGAGGTGATCTTGAAATTGTTAAGACGGAATGGGTGGGACATCCATCCCACGTCGAGTAAAACATACATGCCGACTCGAAGCCGGTTGACGGGGATTCGGGGGACAGAATCGTCCTCCAAGATCGTCACGCCCCACCACCGGAACAATGCTGACAGACGTCAAACCGGCACCGCGAAAAACCGGCTAGACGGATGCAGACATTGCAGTCTGGTCTGCTGCACTCGGCTGCCACCCTAAGCACAACCCTTAGGGCAGCACTATATTGGAAGAGAAGGCAACACTTCGACAGGGTTGTTGTGAGGAGATCACCATGAATACAACTGATCCGCGCCTGGACCACTGCGTCGATTCGGCTGTTCCCTCCACTGACGATACCGTTGAATCCGCCCGTCGGATCGCCCGGGCCCGAAACGATCGCGAAGAGCGGCTGCGGCTTGCCGAGCGGAAAGCCCGGGAGCGTACGCCGCATGAACTGCACACCTCGATCGGGAATTGATATTTTCCCTAACGGGCGGAGCAGAGAATTCGTTTCTTTTAGTTCACCGAGAGAATGGATATCGGACGCATGACCTTCTGATTGTTGATCCGCCCAATGGCGACGATCAGATACATTTGCCCGCTTAGTACGACTTCGCCGACGGTGCGCTGATAACGGAAAGCTAGCACTACGACCCAGCCGGTCGCCGGGCGCCGCATACCTGCAGCGACCCGCAGCGGACACCGATGTACCATGGAAATTTAATCCAGCGGCTAATCGGGTGATATGTGTGTTACGACATGCGCCAAATTCAGGCCGCCAACCGCTCGAACAAAAGGACATTGCGAGGAAGGACGTGGACTGCCCCACCGGCACGGGAAGACCGGCCACGGTCCACATTGCTATTAGGAAATGGTGAAGAGCCGGCCAAAATTGGCAATATCCAGGACCTGACGAACGCTTCCCCGAGTATTGATGAGACTGACAGTCTTGCCCGCACTCCGCGCCTTGTCTCGCGCCATCAGAAGCATCCCCAGCGCCGAGCTGTCGAGGTAGCCCACCTCACCCAAATCCACCTGAATCTGTGGAACACCGGGCTGAGCCAGGGACTTTGTGATGGCATCACGAAATTCCCGGTGCGCATTAAAGTCAAAGCGCCCAGCCACTTGAATGACGCACCGGTCAGATTCCGTCCGAACACTCACATCCATTTTGCAATCCTCAGTAATTAGACGCTGACAACCGTCTCCTCCGCACCTAGGCCGAACGCCGATCACCACCAGCCAGGAGACGATGCCAAACCCGAGAGGCAATGTCTTTCAATGGCGCGACATCCACTGCAGCGCCAATCGCATCCGCTTCCCTCGGCATGCCGTAGACGACACAGGAATCTTGATCTTGAGCCACGGTCCAAGCGCCAGCCTGACGCATTGCGAGCATTCCTAGCGCTCCATCCTTTCCCATCCCTGTCAGGATCACCCCAAGCGCCTGGGCGCCCGCTTCCTTGGCCACGGAATGAAACAGAACATCCACCGCCGGACGATGCCGATTGACGGGTTCACTTTTAGACAACTCGCAAACCCACCCGCCACCACTGCGACGGATCGAAAGGTGCGAGTGGCCAGGGGCAAGGTAAGCGACGCCGGGCCGTACGCGCTCGCCGTCTTCGGCCTCCTTGACCGATATGTGGCACAGATTATCCAAACGCTTCGCAAATGATCCGGTAAACATTTCCGGCATGTGCTGCACGATCACGATCGGCGGCGAATGCGCGGGCAGGGCCGACAAAACTTCCCGAATGGCCTCGGTCCCCCCGGTCGAGGCGCCGATTGCGATCAGATGTTCCTGCTGAAGCCGAGGCGGTAACCCGGACAAATGGGCCGCCGAGCTGACTTGCTGCCTTTTCTCGATCGATGACGAATGAGCGATCACCGGCGAGAGCCTTCGGACGCGCGCGTGCCTAGCGGTCCGAATTTTTTCACAGATTTCATGGGCATAGGCTTCTAGCCCCTTGCCCAATTCGATCTTCGGCTTGGCGAGAAATTCCACCGCACCTAGTTCCAATGCCCGCAAGGTCGTCTCCGAACCTTCCTGGGTTAGCGTGGAGATCATGACCACTGGCATGGGGCGAAGCCGCATTAGTCGCTCGAGAAACTCGAGTCCACTCATACGTGGCATCTCGACATCGAGCGTCAAGACGTCCGGATTCAGTTCCTTAATGCGGTCGCGCGCCTGAATCGGATCCATAGCGGTACCAACCACCTTCATGTCCGGCGCCTGGTTGATGACTTCGGACAGCATGGCTCGCATCAACGGCGAGTCATCACACACGAGAACCTTGATTGTCACCGTCGCCTAGCCTCACCCGAAAAGTTCGATATCGCCGGCCACCTGTTCACCCCGCAACCGACCTTGGTAGGCGCGCTCGCGCTCGAACACCGTGTTATTCCGGACTTTGACGAGCTTCTTCATCATCAATCGCCCTGACGCGGGAAAGTAATAGACCTTCCGCGGGTAGACGTCGAGCAGGTCCTGGGCCGCAATTGGAATGCGCTCCGTTGCCAAATATTCCAGGACAAACTGGGCATTGCGTTCACCGACCTTACTTTGTGACAGGGTCTCCATTACGCGCCCACCCCCAAACACCTTAGCTTCGAGGTTCGCACGCCGAGCGCCCATCTTCAGGAGGTGATTCAGCAATACTTCCATTGCAAAAGCACCATATCGAGCCGAAGCCGACAGGACCCCGTCCTCACGCTCGGTTTCAGGCAGCATGAAATGGTTCATACCACCAATCCCTGATTGCCGATCTCTGATGCATGCGCTGACGCACGAACCCAATACCGTGACAAGCACCATATCTTTGCCGGTCACAAAATACTCTCCCGGCAGCACCTTCACGGCATCGATGTTGAAGGTTCGGTCGAAGTAGAGGTTAGTCGCCAGATGCTCGGAAACACCCAGGCTGTCAAATTCCAGCATCAGCTCTTTCGTAAACGGTTCGCCCCATGGATCGAAACAAATCGGATGCATGCATAAAGCTTTCCGAATGCCCTGCAAATAAGAGCCCATCCCGACGAAGCAGCGGCATGAATCGTTTCAAGATTCCATACTGCGTCGGTTTATCGAAGTAGATCATCACATTGCGACAAAAGATCACATCCACGGGTCCCTGGATAGGCCACTTGGCGTCTAAAAGGTTGATTTGGCGGAAGCTGATCAGTCTCTGTAATTCCGGTCGGACTCGCGCGTAGCCCGCCTGCCCCCCACCCCCTTTGAGAAAAAATTTCCGCAATCGATCGGCGCTCAATTTTTCAACTCGATCCAGGGCGAATACGCCTTTTTCACCGTGGGCGAGAACATTTGTGTCGATATCGCTGGCGAGGATCTGGACGGGCGGGGTCATTGAATTGAAGGCTTCGCAGGCCGTCATCGCCAGGGAATAGGGCTCCTCGCCGGTGGATGCGGCACTACACCAGATCTTGATTGGGCGCCGTTCGTTAATATTCCGCAGCTTGGCTGCCAGAATCTCAAAGTGATGAGCCTCCCGAAAAAAGGA
Source organism: Zoogloeaceae bacterium (assembly GCA_016791025.1). Lineage (GTDB taxonomy): Bacteria > Pseudomonadota > Gammaproteobacteria > Burkholderiales > Rhodocyclaceae > JAEUNX01. The sequence continues at coordinate 13,385 of JAEUNX010000065.1, forward strand.
GGTGAGATTCGTGGTGAGCGAATTGACAAAGGTTTCCCATTCCGTCGAATCCTGCTCTAGGCGACGTAGATACTGCGCAAATGTGGTATCACCGAAATGTCGCAACCGCCGGGCAAGGCGGCTATAAACCATATCTTGCTTGACGGGGGACAGAGAAATTCCTGCGTGTTCGTAGATTAACTTACGAATTTTTTCGAAGTCGCCACCGGTAAATTCGAATTCTCGGCCGTCGCCACCGTGTCCCCGCGGCATTGCGACAGTCTGGCCCGCAGACGCAGGAAGGGACCCGCCAATGCGAGCCCCACCAGTCGATCCTAAGTGCGGATCCCCAGGCATATTAGAATTCTTCCCAGTCTTCCGTCCCTTCGGTCACGGCATTCACGCTCCGCTTGACCTTGGGAATTGGCTTGCGGCTTGGGGCGGCAGTTGCCGGGCCCGTGGCGGCTGGCTTGGCGGACCGTACCGGAAGTGCGGCAACCTTCGCGGACTGTGGTGGAATTTTCGCACCAGGAGCTGAACGTCCGGCCTGCCCAACCTCGTCGTCCTTCCGATTAACGCGGAACTTACCCACCGCATCCACCAGCGCACGGGCCTGATCCTCAAGACTTTCTGCGGCCGCTGCCGCCTCCTCGACGAGCGCCGCATTTTGTTGCGTGACTTCGTCCATCTGCGCGATTGCGAGATTCACCTGCTCGATGCCGCTGCTTTGCTCCACTGTGGCAGAAGTAATTTCTGCCATGATGCTCGTGACCTTGCGGACCGAGGACACAATCTCCTCCATCGTCTGGCCTGCTTTCCCAACCAGTTCAGATCCTGCATTGACCTTGTCGACCGAATCCGAAATGAGAGCCTTGATTTCCTTCGCTGCGCCGGCACTCCGCTGAGCCAGATTACGAACTTCCGTCGCTACAACCGCAAACCCCCGCCCTTGCTCTCCCGCCCGCGCGGCTTCCACCGCAGCATTCAGAGCAAGTATGTTGGTCTGGAAGGCGATACCGTCGATGACGCCAATGATGTCGGCTATCTTTTTGGACGAGTCGGAAATGTCGCTCATGGTGGCCACCACTTGCCTAACGACCTCCCCGCCCTTCGATGCAACGTCGGAAGCACCAACGGCCAATTGGTTTGCCTGGCGCGCGTTGTCAGCATTTTGCTTGACAGTGGAGGTCAGTTCCTCCATTGAGGAAGCGGTCTCTTCGAGACTTGAAGCCTGATTCTCGGTCCGTGCCGAGAGATCCGAATTGCCCTGCGCGATCTCCTGCGATGCGACATTGATTGCTGCGGACGCATCCTTTACTTGAATAACAACCTCAATCATGTTTTCGACCAAGGCATTTACTCCACTGCACAGATCAGCAATAAAGCCCGTTTTCCCATCGAGATCGATACGTTGGGTCAAATCCCCGTTCTGTGCGGCGGCGGCGACTGCCTGAGTTTCTTCAACTGCTCTTTTGAGCGCGGCGTTTGCCTCGACCTGCTCGGTAATATCCGTCGCGTATTTGATCACCTTAAACGCACGACCATTGCCGTCGAGAATTGGGTTATAGCTTGCCTGAATCCAGATTTCCCGACCGCCTTTACCAAACCGCTTGTACTGGCCGGAATCGTATTCGCCACGCCCCAGTTTTTCCCAAAACGCTCGGTACTCTGCGCTTTGACGAATGTTGGGATCGACGAATATGCTGTGATGCTGACCAACGACTTCGTCGAGGCGATATCCCATCGCCTGAAGGAAGTTCTCGTTTGCATGGAGGATCCGACCATCCAAAGCAAATTCTATGACTGCCTGAACCCGATTGATTGCAGCAATTTGTCCAGCATGGCCACGAAGTTCAGTCACATCAGCCCATTCAAGGATATTGCCGTCATATCTTCCGTCCTGGTCATAGGTGCCATTCACGCAAAGGGAGAATTTAATGTCTCCGACCGAAATATCGGTCCGGTATGGCAGGCGGCTCGGGTCGGATAACAACCGCCGTTGGTGTTCGGGATTCTTGTGGAACCGGTCGATACAAGTACCCAAAATGTCACCGGGCTTAAAGCCGGGCCAAAGCCGGCCAAAAGCATCAGAATATTTCGTCAGCATATCCACGGTGGCACGATTGACCCAGGTCACGATAAAGTTGCGATCGACCATCATCAACGCTGTCGAAGCAGTATCCACTGCTGTTTGCAGTTTGTTGACCCTTTCCTTCATCTGATCCATAGATCCAGAGGCAGATGCCCCGACTTCGCCTTCTGCCTTGTTGCTCTTGCTGTCTGACGCCATCTCAATCTCCTTGTACCAATCCTCAGTCGATTAAACCGGCTGAGTCTCAATCGATTCCGCGGCCCTATTGCAGAGCACCGTCGCCGGTCAATCCCATGTGTCGACTTGCCATAAGCCTTTCGATGTCGATTAGGATCAACATTCGGTCCCCCACCGTTCCGATACCGGTAATGTGATCAGTGTTGGTCCCACCTGAAAACTGCGGGGCTTCCTTGATTTGATCCTGGGCAAGCATGATGACGTCGGAGACGCTATCGACGACCACGCCAACCACGCGATCCGAGACGTTTAGAATGATCACTACGGTAAATTGGTTGTACTCTGCACGCCCCAGCCGAAACTTGATTCGCAGGTCAATGATGGGGACGATCGTTCCGCGCAGATTGATCACACCCTTTATAAAATCTGGCGTATTCGCGATCTTCGTGACCGCGTCGTAGCCACGAATCTCCTGAACCTTGAGAATATCGATTGCATACTCTTCATCACCGAGAGTAAAGGTCAAGAATTCCTCGGCGTATCCGGCCTCCAGTTCACCGTCAGGCCGGACCGTCGTGGAGACGGAATTTGTCTGAAGCATTGAGATCCCCTTATTCGGTGTTTGCTGTGCAGGTATCGGCATTCCGATACAACTCTATAGTGAGATTTGACACGAGCAATCGAACTCAAGCGGCAGCACGCAGCCCCCTCGCCATGGCTAGGGTGCCGCCGACATCGATGATCAGCGCCACCTTCCCGTCGCCCATTATCGTTGCGCCAGATATCCCTTGAACTCGACGGAAATTGGCTTCCAAGCTCTTGATGACCACCTGATGCTGACCTAGCAATCCATCGACAAACAGGGCCGCCTTACTGCCATCTGACTCCACGACAATCATGATTCCAATGCCATAGTCATGGACGGCATTGTTGCAGCCAAATAGTTTGTGCAGCGGAATTACCGGGAGATACTCGCCCCGCACCTGGATGACGCTTTCCGAGCCTGCCATGGTGCGAATCTGACCTGGCGAAGGCTGAAGCGACTCCACGATATAGTTGAGAGGAATGACATAGGTCTCGTCCCCCACAGCAATCGACATCCCGTCAAGGATCGCCAACGTTAGCGGCAAGCGCACTGTCATCCTTGTGCCAACCCCGAAGACCGATTCAATTTCGACCTTACCGCCCATCGCCGCAATGTTCTTCTTCACCACGTCCATGCCAACGCCACGGCCAGAAACCTCGGTAACCTGATCGGCAGTGGAGAATCCTGGTTCGAAAATGAGCTGCCACACCTCGCTGTCCGTCATCGAGTCAGAAACAGAGAGCCCGCGTTCTCGCGCTTTACCGAGGATCTTGTCGCGATTGAGACCTGCTCCATCATCACTAACCTCAATGACAATGTTTCCGCTTTGATGGGATGCGCGGAGCGTAATCGTGCCGGTTTCCGACTTACCAGCTGCTTTGCGCTTTTCTGGCATCTCGATCCCGTGGTCGAGACTGTTTCGCACCAAATGGGTCAATGGGTCGGTAATGCGTTCAATGAGGCCTTTGTCCAGTTCGGTCCCCTCGCCAAGGGTCTTGAGTTCGACCTTCTTGCCAAGCTTTTGGGAGAGATCACGAACCACGCGAGGGAACCGCGTAAAGACCACCGAAATCGGCAGCATTCGAATTGACATCACCGATTCCTGGAGATCTCGAGTATTTCGCTCCAATTGACTGAGGCCTTGCAATAGTCGCTCATAGATCACCGGGTCCATTGTGCTGGCAGATTGCTGCAGCATGGCCTGGGTGATGACCAGTTCTCCGACCAGATTGATCATCTGGTCAACTTTATCAACGCTTACCCGAATCGAATTATCACCGGCTGCAGCCTTGGCAGCGGGTTTGGGACCGGGACGTTCCTGGCTGATCTTTTTTGCCTCTGCGGCGACGATGGGAGCCACTTTGGCCATTCCGACACTTGATTCAGTGGAGCCCGCAGGCTTGACTCCGAAGCCGGACTGGCCGGCATTGAGTGTTTCCCGAGGCAGGTCCGCCGTCGCCTTCAGCTCATTGGAATAGGATGGCTCAACCACAATTGAATCAAAGAACCCATAGGCCTCGTTTTCGTCCGCAACTCGGACGACTGGAGACTTGCCAGAGCCAAAAGCCGCCGCGTCAAATAGGCCCCACGACTGGTCGGACGCCTCCGAAGGGCTGTTCGATTCACCGTTGGATTGACCGTCGGAAACCGACTCCTCGTCAGCGAAGAATCCGTATGCGGACTCCACTTTTAATGCTTGGTCGGCCGGACAGACCGCCACGGTGCCACTTCGCGCAACGAACTCCATCAGCGAGCTCAGCTTTTCCGCCGAGATATTCCCATCTATTCGCAGACGCCATGCACCGTCAGGTCCGGGTTCTAGGAGCTCAACGCCATAGATCCCGTCGCTTTCCCCAAGCAACAGCATTAGCTGGCCTTGGTCCTGAGCCACCGGTCCATCCGGAACAAAGGACACATCAAATCGGCTTACCTGAGGAGAAGCCGAACCGGATTCCTTGGATTCCGCGGCGCTCGTCACAACACCCGGCTCCATTGCGGCACACAGCTTTTCCAATCGCTCTCGGATCTTTGCTGCTGCAACCTCGTCGGCTTCTTCCTCCCCGCGGTGCGCAGCGAGAAGGTTCTTGAGCACGTCCCCGGCAACAAGAGAAGCGTCCAGCATGTCCGACGTCATCGCTGCTTCGCCCTTGCGGATCTTGTCGAGCATAGTTTCGAGAACATGAGTGACGTCTGCCATGTCCGAAAAGCCGAAAGTTCCACTGGATCCCTTGATCGAATGGGCTGCGCGGAATATCGCGTTGAGATCTTCCGCCTCCGGATTGTCGAGATCGAGGGCCAACAACAGAGACTCCATGGACGCCAGGTGCTCGGCGGCCTCTTCAAAAAACACCTGGTAGAACTGACTCATGTCAATGGTCATGTCCGGGTCCTTCTATGTAGTGCGGGGGGAAGATCGTTGCGATCAGCCGATCACTTTCTTGACGACTTCGATCAGTTTTTGTGGGTCGAAGGGTTTCACTAGCCAACCGGTCGCACCAACCGCCCGCCCCTGTTGCTTCATCGTGTCCGAGGATTCTGTGGTCAACATCAGGATCGGGACGCTCTTGTAAGTCGCGAGGCCTCTCAGGCTCTTGATGAGATTCAACCCATCCATCCGCGGCATGTTCTGATCGGTCAATACGAGGTTGAAGCCTTTTCCCTTTGCTTTGTCGAGGGCATCCAAGCCATCGACTGCCTCGACCACGTCGTAACCGGCACTCTTCAGGGTGAATGAAACCATCTGCCGAATGGATGCGGAGTCATCTACCGTAAGCACTGTCTTGGCCATTGCTGTGTTCCCGTCGCTAGGTATCAAAAGAGATCAATGTCGCCGCCCGTGACCTGGGGCTGCATCACCGGATTGGCCGCCGTGCAGACGGCAATTTCGTCAATCGATTGACGTATGCGCCCAACGCTTTGACGAAGGTGTGAAAGATCCGTCTGGCTACGCGCTGCCGAAGCTTCCATGGAGAACACCTGCACCTCGTCCATCACCTGCCGGATGCCATTGAGGCGCGACGAGACGTGATTCAAGAGCTGGGACAACATATCCTGGAACTGGAGGGCAGTGATCGCGCGGCCAACTTCTTGCTCTATTGTGCCGGCCGAGGCTCCGAGAGTTGCCAGAATTGAAGCGCGCTGTCTGTTCAAGCTGTCGATGTCGCCTAAGATCGACTCAATCTGGCACTTGGATTCCAGAGCAAACGTCATGTCGGTGGAAGCCATTTTGGCGATGGCATCCTCGGTCATCTTGACGCTAGAGCGCATCGACTGCATGACCTTTGCAATCTGCTGGCTGAATTGCCCCGTCCGATTAGAAAGGTCGCGCACTTCATCGGCCACGACCGCGAACCCTCGGCCAGCCTCGCCCGCCCGCGCCGCCTCAATCGCCGCATTTAGCGCCAGTAGGTTGGTCTGCTTTGCAATCCCACCGATTTCGCTCAAGATGGTTTCGACTTCATGGGCGTGCCGGGAAATCCCGTCGGTCATCTCAACCAGTTCCATGCCCAATTTGCTGTTGCCAACGATGCTGTCGACGACGCGCTGCATTACCGTTGAAGTGCTGGAAACGAACTGATCGAAAGTGTTGCCGTCCTCATTCGCCGACCCATCGGCAATCGATCTGGCGAGTTGCTGCTGTTCGGAAGCCCGCTGGTACATTCCGTGAAAGCTGGACGACAACTGCTCGATCGCGCCACTAAGTACCGCCTGCACGCGCCCGATCTCGTCCTGTACCTTGTCCAAATGGGCCTGCAGTTCGGCCAAAACGCTCCTGACCACTTCGTCAAGATCACCTAAAGCCGATGACTCCTGAGGCCCCTCAGCACCGCCAACACCGTCGCTCTGGCTTTGTGCGGGTCTTCCCAGAATCGCCATGCACCCTGTGCCGACCAAAGCCGCAGCCACTGCCGGTGCATAAGCAGGGCTCCACACTAACGTCATGATCCCCGCCACGAGGAGCGCCCAAACACCTGCGAGCAGATAGCGTGTTGTAGATTGACGGGTCATGAAAGGGTGAATTCCTGATCGCTTATATGCCAACGGGTGTGTCCCAATGGGAATCTTATCGACCAGAGGACGAAGCTTCTTTAGCCCCGGGGTTCGGCCCGATCCCGCCTATATCGCGGGACATAGTCCCAATTGGCGGAATTTTCCCGCACGGCACCCGATGCGTCGGCGGGACGCACCTCGGTTGATGCATTAATGGACGATTCGACCGCCGGCAGGTTTGCGGAAGATCGAACTTCGACCTCGGATGGCGCGCGCAAGGCCTTTTCAGCTTTGCGATTGAGAACAACGATACTGATTCGCCGATTGATGGGGTCCGCCGGGTCATCCTGTTTGAGCGGGACGGTGTCCGCTAGGCCCACAACGCGAACAATCCGATCTGCTTTCAGGCCGCCCGCGACCAATTCGCGGCGTGAGGCGTTGGCCCGGTTCGAAGACAGCTCCCAGTTGCTAAAACCCTTCTGCCCCCCAGCATACTGGGATGCATCGGTGTGGCCAGAAAGACTCACCCCATTTGACACTTTATCTAGGGCGCGGCCGATCTCCTGAAGTAATTCTCGTGTGTACGGCTTGATCTGATCGCTGGCCGAGTCAAACATTGGCCGATTCTTCTCATCGACAATCTGAATCCGAAGGCCCTCAAGCGTGATATCCATTAGCAGTTGGTTTTTCAGGGCTCGAAGCGTAGAAGACGCTTCGACGAGTGCCTCAATCTGGCCCTTCAGGTCCGTAAGGCGCGCCCGCTCCACGCGCTCTGCAATGGCCTCAGCCTCTTCCTCTTGAATGGATTTCGCAGGCTCCCGCCCCTTTGCCGCGTCAAGATTGACAGTTCGCTTACCGTCCACATCGCCTCGTTTCACTTGCCCGAGGGACCGGGTCAGATCCTCGCCCCCACCTTTGAGGATGCTAGAACTGTCACCCGCGCCAGACCCCTGATTCAAGCCTACTCGAAGCGGGTTCTGGAAGAATTCTGCAATCCCCTGGAGATCACCTTGTGCCGTGGAGCCTAACAACCACATCAACAGGAAGAACGCCATCATTGCGGTCACGAAATCCGCATAGGCGATTTTCCAGGCGCCGCCATGGTGGCCGCCGCCCCCCTTTTTGATCCGTTTGACGACTATCGGCTGTTGGGTATCGTCACTCATAGGCGGCTAATCGGGAGAACCCATGATTTCAGCCCTTGCGGTTCTTGAGTTCTTCTTCGAGTTCCTTGAAGGTCGGACGGTCTGTGGAGAAGAGCACCTTGCGGCCAAACTCGACCGCAACCTGCGGGGCATATCCGTTCATGCTCGCCAACAAGACGACCTTGATGCACTGATAAATCTTGCTGCCCTCTTCGACTTTTTGTTCCAGCTGTCCTGCAACTGGCGCGACGAACCCATATGAAATTAGGATCCCGAGAAATGTGCCGACCAGTGCGCCACCAATCATTTTTCCAAGAACAGCGGGAGGCTGGCCGACTGAGCCCATCACATTCACCACGCCCATAACGGCCACGACAATCCCAAAGGCAGGTACAGAGTCCGCAACTTTTGACACAACGTGGGGAGCGACGTGGGCTTCGTTGTGATGGGTCTCGATCTCGATATCCATCAAGTTCTCAATTTCGAAGGCATTGAGGTTGCCGCCCACCATCATCCGGAGGTAATCGGTAATAAACTCCATGACATGGTGATCAGCGGTCACGCTGGGATATTTCCCGAAGAGCGCGCTGGATTCAGGGTTCTCGACGTCAGGCTCGATCGACATCAAACCCTCTTTTCGAACCTTTGCTAGAACCTCGTAGAGCATGGCTAGGAGGTCCACATAAAGGGCTCGATTAAAGGGCGATCCTTTGAATACCGAAGGGAGTGCTCCAACAGTCGCCTTGATGGCCTTGATCCCATTGCCAGCGACAAATCCGCCGACCATCAAACCGACAATTGCTATGTATTCTGTAGGCACCCAAAGGGCGGCCAGGCTTCCATGAACTGCGTAGGTACCCAATGAGGCAGCCAAAATGATCACGTAGCCGATGATCAGAAACATCCATCACCTCGTGGTGTCAATTTCGTTTCGCGCACCAAGCGCGGCGTAGGTGGGGAGATCGGCCATGCCACAAAAAACTTGAGCACCCGCCCTCCCTGAAACTCACCAGTCCAATACAAAAAGCCGCCTCGCGGGCGGCCAATCGGGTCAGGAGCGGCTGCAGAAAAACTTGCCTTAAGTACCTGATGCCGCCAATTCGCCTTGCATCGACTTGACAATTTTGCGCCCCTTGCCGGCCCGGGAGGGCACATGGCAGAGACCGCAAACATATCCACCGGTGGGGTCATAGGCGTGAGCGACAAAAAGGCCGCCACAGCATTTGCAAGGCGATTTTTGAAGTAGGTCGGCTTCAAAAAATCTGACGAGCGTCCATGCCCTCGTCAGGCTCAGCACTGGATCCTCGCCAACGGTTTGCATATTTTCAAGGTAAAGCCGGTATGCCTTGAGAATTGCCGAGAGTCCGGAAACACCCACCTCGGTTCTCAGATAATCAAACAGACCCATAAAGAGAGAAGCATGAATATTTGGCTGCCAGGTCATGAACCAGTCCGTTGAGAATGGCAACATTCCCTTGGGCGGTGACACGCCGCGAACTTCCTTATAAATTTTTAGTAATCTCTCTCGGCTTAGTTGAGTTTCGGCTTCGAGCATCTGCATTCGGGCACCCAGCTGGACCATTTCTATGGTCATTCGGATGTCCTCGGCTTCCTGCATGATCGTCTTGTTCTTCATGTTTTATCCCCTCAAACGCGGGAATCCGACGACCGCGCGGTAGCCAAGATCGCGGCATGGAGGCGGGAAGTTGCGCCGTCCCTGCCCGATCCGGCCAGAAGACCGAGGATCTGTTTATCATCGAAGCGAAGGCGTGGGACCAACATCTGATTCGACGCCAACGTTACCAACTGCGCCGACGACAAGCCGAGGAGCAGCTCAGCTACGTCAGCACTGACACCGAGACGGAACATGGCGGTCTCCCGATCCTCACGCAACATCCGCTGGGCGAGCATGAGGTATGCAAGATTCACTTCCTGGATTTCGGATTGGACCGAGGGGCCATTCATTTTGCGCTCCCGAGCGGCATGTCCGCGCGTTTGGATATTGGGAGCTATGATCTGACGGCGACAAATCGTTGCGAATCGGGAGGTGTCGGAAGCGGAGGTAAGCGCCTGTAACAAAAAAATTGTAAGAATTCTTCTGACATACCCAAAACCCAGCCCCGCGGGCGAACTTACGGAACAACCGCAGCGGACTTTAGGTGGCCTTGCACCCGATGCTGTCGCGATGGCCCGACATCTTGGCCGTGCATTCCGCCATGAGCCGCTGCGTAAGGGCCGCGGCGTCAACCGGCCGTCCAAAGAAATAACCCTGGAAACCATTACAGCGCTCGCGAATCAGTACTGATTGCTGATCCGCGCTCTCCACCCCCTCGGCAATCGTCTCCCGCCTCATGCTGCGAGCCAGGGCGGTAATCGCACGAACAATGGCCACACTTTCTTTGTCGGTACAAATATCCCGAATAAAGGATTTGTCGATCTTGATGATGTCTAGGGGAAACTTCCGCAGATAGCTGAGCGAGGAGTATCCAGTTCCAAAATCATCAACTGAAATCATAACTCCGAGGTTCTTCAGCGCCCGTAGCATTCCAGCCGTCACCTCTGGGTCCTTCATAAGCGATGACTCGGTGATTTCAAGAGTCAAGCGATCTCCTTGCAGGCCGTGGCTTCCCAGCGCATCACCTACGACCTGCAGGAGGCGGGGCTGCCCAAACTGGATTGCAGATACGTTTACCGCAATGCGCATCCAGGGAAAGCCCATGTCCTGCCAGACTCGACACTGCCTGCAAGCCTCGGTCAAGACCCATTCACCGATCGGGACAATCAGGCCGGTTTCATCGGCAAGCGGGATGAATCGGTCGGGCGAAACTTTACCAAGGCGTGGATGATTCCACCGCAGCAGAGCCTCGACACCGCGGAGCTGCCCCGCCCCATCCACAACCGGTTGGTACACGAGTTCGAGTTCTTGCCGCCCGATGGCATGGCGTAAATCGGCCTCGAGGCTCATTCTTTCCGCCGAGGTCACGCTGACGGCTGGATCGAAGAATTGATACTGATTGCCCCCCCCTTTTTTTGCCAAGGCCATTGCGGTTTCTGCCTGGGTCAAAAGATCAAAGGCGGTTCCAACACCCCCATCGGCAAGGGCAACACCAATGCTCGCGGTCAAAAATATCTCGACGCGCTCTTGCAAGAACGGCGCCTCGAAAATGGCATTGATCCAGCGCGCCATTACGGTCGCAGCTTCCGGGGTCGCAATTCCTGGAAAGAAAGCGCCAAATACGTCGCTATTGATGCGAGTCAGCATTGCGTCCGCGTCCACGGCTCCTACGAGTCTTGCCGCAATCTCCTTCAGAATCCGATTGCCAGCATCATAGCCAAAGCTAGCATTGACCCTCAGGAAGCGATCGACATCAAGAGTGACCAAGGTGCCTTTGCGCGGCTTAGAACGACGATCGCACTCTTCAAGCCATGACGCGACTCGGGTGCAGAAGAGGTTTCGATTTGGAAGCCTGGACAAGTGGTCAAAATTTTCCAAATGGTCCAGGCGAGCGTCAGCCTCCCTGGCGGCCTGGCGGGCCCGCAAACCCCGCACTTCCCGTTCGATAACCGGGACAAGGCGGTCGTATTTCCCCTTCTCGACGAAGTCGGCGACACCGCCATACATGGCCGTTACAGCAAAATTCCAGTCAATATGATTGGAATAGATAATGACCGGAAGATCTCTTCCTTTTCCTTTAACAATGTCCATCGCCTTGAATACATCAAAAGCGGGCAGACGATGTTCGGAAATCAGCACATCCCACTCGCCGCCATCGAGGGCGGCTGAAAAAGCCTCAGGTGAAGCAACCCGCGTGCAATCGCTTCGCACGCCACGCATGCTTAACTCGCCTTGGAGCAGATCGAAGTCGTCTTCGGAGGTGTCGACCACCAGAACTCTGACGCGAGACGGCCCGTCGTCGATCTTCCTCAATCGGCTCGTCGCCTCAAGCGCGGAGGCCATGAGAGTGCCCTCCGGGGGGGGCCTTGGCGGGCACCCGGGACGCCAATGCCTGAACGGTCCCAACCTTATTACGCCCCCGCTGCTTGGCGAGGTAGGCGCCTTGATCGGCCCGCTTCACCAACGCATCGGGATCCGCCATCGTGGCATCCCGGGTCGCCACACCAACGCTGATGGAAAGGGGAATGGCGACTCCCGACGCCGTGACCGCAAGCCGCTCAACTGCCTTTCTCAGCCGTTCCCCGCAGACCACAGCAGCTTCGAGGGACGTTTCCGGGCAGATTACGAGGAACTCGTCGCCGCCAACCCGCGCGACGACATCCTGACTACGCAAGGCCTGCTTGATTGCACCAGATGCCTGGATGAGGACCTGATCCCCAACATCGTGGCCATGCCCGTCGTTAATCTGCTTGAAGGCGTCGACATCGATGACCATGCATGAAAGCGGAAGGCGACTTCGTTGGGACGTCGCCCATTCCTGAGCGAGCCGGTCAATGGCATAGCGCCGATTTGGAAATCCGGTCAGGGAATCGGTCAGGGCGACCTCCTGAAGACGACGGTTAGTAACCGCCAGCTCGGCAGCAAAGCGGCGGATCTCTTCACGATCCTTATCGACTTCCTGCTGCAACCGAATCACTCGATGCCCAGCCCGCAATCGCGCTGCCAGCACCTTGGGCTTCAATGGCTTGGTGACAAAGTCGTCAACACCGTTTTCGAAGGCCTCAACCAGCCGCTCGTCTTCTTCCAGGCTGGTTAGAAGCAGAATATAAATAGTGCGCCCAATCCGCGTCTTACGTAACGCCCGCGTGAGTTCGACCCCATCCATCTCGGGCATGACCCAATCCACGATCATCATGTGGGGTTGAATCTCCAAGGCCAATTCAAGGCCGGCCCGGCCATTCTTGGCCTCGAAGATCTGGTGTCCAGCTCGCTCCAACACCCCCCTCAAGACTGAGCGGATCGATGCATCGTCATCAACTAGGAGAATCCTAAGTCCTTTGCCAGATTCGCCCGGTGCCGCGATGGCCTTTGCCGTTTCACCACTAGTGTTTTCCGCGGGAAATTCGCTTTCTAGAGCCACCTTGGCCAATTCATCAAACGGCTTGAGGGGCGCAGCCGGCAGACGCAACATCTCGCTCCACTCGGCCCACTCCTTCGCAAGACGATCGCAGATAGCGACGACCCCATCGCTATCCAAGCTCAATGCTGCCCCGTGTTGGACGACCGCTGCCATGAGATGCGGACGTTCAAGTTCCTCGGCCAAGCACATCTCGGAGATGGACTCGGCGAGAATTAGGGATTGCTGGAGGACGTGCTCCCGACTTCCTGGCAATTCCTGACTGACCTCTGGCTGTTCGAAACAAAAGGCAGCCTCAACGAAAACGCCAGGCAATCCCCAGTCCGTTAGCATGGCTGCCGTCAATTCCCGGTGATTCATCACAAAGGCTCGTTGCTCAAGTTCCACAAGCCGGGTTTCCGAAAATTGTCGGTGCTCACTCAATACGGCCGAATATTCCTTTGCATAGAGAGTGGCGAGCGCCAACTCGCCGATCTTTGCCAATAGCCCCAGGCAAAATGTTTCATCCGGCGCCGCAACACGGGTCTTCTGGGTTACGAGTTGCATCGCAAGCGCCATCAGAATTGCCGTAGACCAAAAGCGCCGATAATCAAATTCACGGCAAGTGCCGCTGCTATATTCGGTGAGCAGGGAAAAGCCGAGGGCCATCACGCGCACTGCCGGCACCCCAAGGATCATGAGCGCTTCCTGGACCGATGCAGCGGGCCGACGGTCCAGCGACAACATTCCATTGGCGGTCTTGATCAGGCGCCCCACGAAGGCCGGATCCCCCTTTATGACACGAGCCAAGTCGCTCAAGGCGATTTCAGGGCTACGGGTCATTTCCATGATCGCAAGGGCGACCCCCCGGGGCGACGGGAGATCGCCAGAGGCTTTGATTTGTTCGAACTTGGAGATATCGATGGCACGCGCCATTGGGAAAACACCCTCGACCAAATGGACAACCCGGGAACAGTCCGAGGAATAACGGATAGCGGGGATCCGACTTAAGGCACTACGCCCCTAAAGACCCCCGGGCTTTCCCCTCTCCGCAAATACGGGCCCCAGGAAGCAAGCTAGAATATTCACCTGAATATAAGATAGTCATTCCATGAATTACTGTTCTTCCTGTGGTGCTCCCGTCAGTTTCAGGATTCCTCCCGGGGACTCTCTCCCACGTCACGTCTGCAGCAGCTGCGGAACCATCCACTACAGCAACCCGAAGATCGTTGTCGGTGCCCTGGCGGAATGGGGCGATCAGATTCTTCTCTGCCGACGCGCCATCGAACCCCGATTGGGCTACTGGACACTACCAGCGGGGTTCCTCGAGAACGGCGAAACAACTGGCGAGGGGGCAATTCGAGAGACTTTAGAGGAAGCGCAGGCACGCATCGAACTGGATTCGATGTACAGCCTCATTAACGTGCCCCACATTAGTCAGGTCCACATCATTTACCGGGCTCGCCTCCTTGACCTCCACTTCGGACCCGGGGAAGAATCCCTCGACGTTCGCTTGGTCGATGAAGCGGAGATTCCGTGGAAGGACATCGCGTTTCGCACGATTGGAATGACCTTGCGTCAATATTTCGACGACCGCAGGCGTGGTAAGTTCGGCTTCTTTACGGCAGACGTCCTTCCGCCACCGGGCTAGCGCCCCGTCACGGATTTGCGAGCAGCACCAAGGATAGGTGGAATGCCGCACGGGAGGCGAATCCGGTCATCTCCACATCCTGAACCAGCCAGCTAATCCGTTCCTTGAGGCTTTGCGCCCGGTCCGGGTCGCCCCCATTATTTACGACGCTGATGGCAACAACTCGGCCATTAAGGATGGTCAAATCGATCTCCAGAGTGACTGGATTGCCCCCACCAATCCTGCTCGCCAATTCCCGATCCCGACCGAGCACCGATGCCAATCGAAGGCGAAGGCGAGTGATCTGATCGCCCGACACGATAGTGGCATCGCCAGCATTGAACTCGAGTTGACGGCTTGAAGGGTCCGCCGAAACCATTGGCGAAGTGTCGATGGGGGGCGCGACTTCTGGCATTCGAGATCGAGCAGTTTTCGCGGGGCTTGCGGAAACCTTGCGATCTCGCGAATGTTCTAAGAGTTGTTTTAGTGCTTCGGCTGGTTGTGTTCCCTGACCAGCATCGCCCCTCCGCCCCGGAGCAATAGAACCGGCGAGCACAGGGGGTGCCAGTCGGGCGGAAATCTTTGGATGGCTGCCAGCGACGTATAGCGAGGGGGCACCTGCTGGCCAGAGCAGCCAACCGTGAAGCACTATGGAAGCGATCGCTGCCCAAAGAATCGGCCCCCGGGAGTCCGGGTGCTTATGGACCAAGCAAGACATTGGAGTACGCGTGAATCACCACACCCACCTTCCCCCTTTTGCTCCGCACCCGTATTCGTCTGCAAAGGCACTACACCCTTGGATCTTGACCCTCGACGTCAACGGCCAGCCGCACCGCTGGATCGGCTGGCAGGCAGCTTGCCACTATTATTCACTTAACATGGTGGCATGGACGGCCGGCGATCGCGACTTCCGCTTCAAGGGAGGCGTCAGCCGCGTCACCGGCCTACGCTCGGAGATTATCACCAACAGTATTATTGCGATTCGCGGGCGAGCCCTTCGTTCCACCACAATGCTGGCCACACCCCCATTAAGCAACCGGGAGCTCTTTCACCGCGATTGCCAAATTTGCGCATATTGCGGCCAGCATTTTCCGTCCCAATTGCTGACTCGCGACCACATCACACCGGTTTCACGAGGGGGCCGGGATATTTGGATGAACGTGGTGACCGCTTGCCGCCCCTGCAATCAACGCAAGAGTGGGCGTACGCCAGAGCAGGCGCGAATGGCTTTGCTTTATGCTCCCTACATCCCCAATAAGGCCGAATATTTGATTTTGTGCAATCGCCATATTTTGGCCGATCAGATGGACTTTCTCAGCCGCCATCTTCCCAGAGAAAGTCGCCTGAACATCGACACCACCTTGACCGGTAGCTAAGAAGTGAGCCTGCCGACGTTTGAGAAATATTCGGCGATTGCTCCGGTGAATTCACTCGTGAACGGTAACTTCCACGAAAGGTCGGCCACGAAATCACCATTCAGATTTTCGCTTTCTCGCCCGTAATCCGGAAAGAAGCAAGGAATTACGTCGATTGCGAAAAGGAGTGTCCGCATGGTCGAATTTGAAACTCAAGCACAGCAATACGCGGAAGCCATTGAAAAGGAACTCAAATCTGGGCGACTTAACTTCCCAACTGTATTCGACCTATCCCTGCGCATCAAGCGCCTCGCCGACGATCCCAACGCCACCCTGGACCAGATCGCCCGAGTTGTACAAACCGAGCCTGTCCTCAGCGCAAAACTTGTCCGCCTCGCAAACTCAGCAGCCATCAATCCGTCTGGTAAATCGGTCTCGAGCGTGATTGATGCGGTACGGCGAATCGGCCTTGCCACCCTGCGCTGCATGGCCTTCGCAATATCCGCAGAGCAACTCGCACACGATCTACGTTCAAAAACCATGCGCCTTACCGCTGCGGGGTTGTGGATGAATTCTGTCGATGTTGCCTGTTGGTCATTTGCCCTGGCAAAAAAACTTCGGGTGGTCTCCGCGGACACGGCCCTATTTGCCGGCATGATGGTCAATATCGGACAATTCTTTCTCTTGGCCAGGGCCGCCGAATATCCCGATCTGGAGGCCGACGCAGAACGCTTTGCTGAATTTGTCGCCCTCTGGAACGAGCCTGTCAGCCGCGCTTTACTGGAAGCAATGGAAATGCCTGGCGCAATTTTGGACGCAATTGACTACGATGACCCATACGGCGGCAGTTGGCCACCGAAGCAGCTTGCCGACATCCTTTTTGTGGCGGGTTTGGCGGCCGAGGCGCCCAATCCATTTGCCGCCCTGAGGCGGCAGGATCGCGAGAATCTCCTTGCCTGCGCAACACTAGGGATTGAATCTAAGGCCTTGAAGGAACTGCTGGAAGCTGCGGCGGAAGAACGAAAAACCATGCTTGCCGCCCTGTACGGACCTTGATGCACCCCAATTCCGCGGGTGCAACCCCCGAGGCGGCCACATCGGGCCGCCTCTCGGACAATCAGAGTCGCCCCATCTTGCGATAAAGCGTGTTCCGGCTGATCCCAAGCCGACGGGCCGCAGCCGAGACGTTGCCCTTCTCCTCCTGCAGCACTTGTTCAATGGCCCTTCTCTCGATCACGTCTAGCGAATCTGCCGGAACCAAAGTAGCCGGCACTGCGCCCGCCGATGGCCTCGGGGACATTCCACCCTTGGACTGAGCTGCCTGCTCTTCATGGTCAGATTCGATGGCAAAGAGCTCCTCGGGGAGATGGGCTGGCGTAATGACCGACTCGCCGTCGTCCAGTAGCGCCATGGCCACCCGAATGGCATTGTGCATCTGGCGGATGTTGCCAGGCCAGCGGTAACGTTCGAAAAATCCAACCACCTCCCCCGACAAAGCCACCGGCCGACTTTCCTGACTCTCAAAGGCAAGGATGGTCTCGGCAATCTGGCGAATGTCACTGCGTTCGCGCAGGGACGGCAAGGTCACAGTCAGGCCATTGACGCGGTAATACAGATCCTGACGGAAAACGCCCCCACGAACCGCTTCAGGCAAATTTCGGTGGGTCGCGCATACCAAGGAAATATCGACCGGGACGGACTTCACCCCGCCCAAAGGAGTCACCAGCCGTTCCTGCAATACCCGCAGGAGCCTAGCCTGGAGGTTGAGCGGCATATCGCCAATTTCATCAAGAAAGAGAGTACCGCCACTGGCCTGCTGAATCTTGCCGGCATAACCTTCCCTTCGTGCACCAGTGAAGGCCCCACCCACATAACCAAAAAGCTCTGATTCAATGAGATTTTCTGGAATGGCGGCACAGTTCAGCGCCACAAAGGGAGCACTGCGCCGCGGTCCGCTTCGGTGGAAGGCCTTGGCGAACATTTCCTTGCCTACCCCGGACTCGCCGAGAATGAGCAGGGGAATATCCTTCCCCACAATCCGACCCGCCCGCTGAATCGCCGCCGAAAGACGCTCGTCCCCAGTATCAAGGCAAGAGAGGGTCGCGTTTTCGACACCGCACTTGTCACGGGGACCAGACCGGGGCGATCGAGGCATCTCACCCGGGGCCCCGAGGCCCAAGGTTGGCGTATTCTGGGCGCCCGTCTTCACCACGACAGGCGGCAAACGTAGTCGGGCAAAAATTCGCTTCCCACTGCGTAAGCCCAGCGCAATCATGGCCTGGGGATCACGTCCCGCACGATCGACGAATTGACTGAATCCACTGTCGAAGACCATCGAAAAGTCCATCTGACTAAGATGGGCGCGACTAATACCGAGCATCTGGAGGCCCGGACGATTGGCGGCCACCAAGTCGCCTCCGGGGGACAAAACCACCAACCCTTCCTGCAGGGTGCCCAGATATTCCATGTCAGTATGGAACGATAAGAGGATCTCGCGGGCAAATTCGGCTTCGAAGAGCCGGCGTTCAAGAATATTCGTCGTCATTCGGACCAAACCCAGCGTATGCCGCTGGTATGCACGGTAATCACCGGAGATATCGAGGACGCCCATCAGACGCTCGTGAGCATCGAAGATGGGAGATGCACTGCAGGTCAGGAAGCCATTGCGATCGAGAAAATGTTCGCTGCCCACGATCTCGATCGGAACCCGCTCCGACAAGGACGTGCCAATCGCATTGGTACCCCGCCCGGTTTCGTCCCAGGAGGCCCCAGGTTGCAACTCTGCGCGATTGGCCTGGGCAACAAAGTCCGGATCCCCCAGACTTTCAAGAATCATTCCCACGCTGTCCGAAAGAATGACCACGCTACCCGTCGAGCGGATCTGCTCGTAGAGATGATTCAAGATTCCCCGCGCGTGGGATAAAAGAAACCCGTTCCGATCACGAGCTTCGCGCAAGACATTTGCTGAGACGACCCCGACCGAATCCCCTAAACAGTCAAGACCGCGGGATCGGCAACGTTCCCAAGACCGCAAGACCCGCCGGTCCGGCATTCCATCCGCTGCCCCTTCGCCACTTCCATCCAAAAAAGCCCGGCGAGCGTCCCGGGTGAGGCTGTTGCGCACTTCTACCGACTGCAGTGCTCCATCCACGCCGTTCTCCTCCAATATTCCACTTATATATTTATAACTTTTGTCTATTCCAACCGTAGCACCTGTCACAAAACGGAACAAGGCACGCGTCTCACGACGCAGCAGATCCTGCAACTACCATGCCAAAAACGATCCAACGGATGAAACAGGAACATCTATAGTTGAGTCAAAGATTACTCCCTCTCAAACCCCTTCGCGAGTCGATGATGGCACACCCCTTGCAGTC
The DNA here is from genome assembly GCA_016791025.1 of Zoogloeaceae bacterium. Classification (GTDB taxonomy): domain Bacteria; phylum Pseudomonadota; class Gammaproteobacteria; order Burkholderiales; family Rhodocyclaceae; genus JAEUNX01. The sequence continues at coordinate 32,728 of JAEUNX010000065.1, forward strand.
GGATTAAGGCCGAGCGCCCCCCACCCGTAGGAGGCGCTCCTTGCCAACCTAACCCAGAGGACTCAGACATGATCAAGGTAACCTCCCTCCCCGCCCGCCTGAAACGTTGCTGCATCGGTGCCGGATTCATCTTGGTGGCCGGACTTGCCCAAGCCCATGGTGACGTCACGCCCCAGGCTGTAGACACTTCCTCATTGCCAAAAGTTGGCACTGAATGGCTGGCGAAAAACCCCTATAGCGGCAACAAGGAAGCCATCCGGATTGGCGATTCGGCCTTCAATCAGAATTGCGCCCGTTGTCACGGCCTGGGAGCCATCTCCGGCGGCATCGCGCCAGACTTGCGCTACCTGCCCAAGGGGTCGGAAGGCGATGAAATTTTCCTTCAGCGGATCCGTCACGGCTCGACTCGAGACGGCCGCGTCTACATGCCGCCGTTCGAAGGCATCCTATCCCAGGAAGCCATGTGGACGATTCGTGCCTGGCTGGAGACGGTCTATGAAGAGTAAGCCCGTCCGCGCATTTTTCTTTGCTTGCGCCGCCTTCCTGGCTGGGGCATCCACCGCTTCCGCCATGGCGGAAGGTGCCCTGGAGCTTCAGCAGCCTGGTCGCCTGCGTGTGGCCGTTTATGCAGCCTTTCCCCCGTATTCCGATCAAGGAAAGGGTATCGACGTGGCCCTTGGCCGGGAACTGGCAAAGCGTCTCGGGCTCGAAGTCGAGGTAGTCGAATACACGGCGGATGAAGACATGAATGACGACCTGCGAAACATGGTGTGGAAAGGCCATTACCTTGGCACCCGCCCTGCGGACGTCATGCTTCACGTACCGGTGGATCAACATCTGGCGAGCAACAATGAACAGGTCAAGATCTTTGGCCCTTACCACATCGAAACCGTGGCCGTGGCCCGCAACGCCCAGTTGGTTCCTCCCATTGCCGGTTCCGCCGCCCGGGGTCTCGAAGTCTTCACACGAGAGAAGATCGGTGTCGAGGTCGGCAGCCTCGCCGACAATTTCCTTCTCTCGGTCCTCAATGGGAGACTGCGGGAGAACGTCGTTCATTTCCCTTCTGTGGCCAAGGCGGTTGCGGCGATGAAGGAGGGCACCGTGGCGGCCGTCATGGCACCTAGAGGCGAGATGGAAGCTGCGCTGGGCAAAGAGTCGCCGTATCCCCTCACCGAGGTCGGATTGTCGGAACTACAGATCAAAGGCTGGGCGCTGGGGATGGCCGTCAAGGCCGACAACACCCAACTCGCCAATGGCCTGGCCACTGCGATGGAGGGATTGCAGCGTGACGGGACTGTCGCAAAGATCTTTGCCCAGCATGGCATCACGGTCAAGACGCCTTGATGGCCCGCTAACGCCGGGCCAAGACCCCGGAGAATCAGGATGAACATACGCCTCGTAGTAGTTTGCGCCGCCCTTGCCACGGTGGGATCCACCGGGGTCCGGGCGGCCCCTTTTGCCTACGTTCCCAACGAAAAATCCGGCACCATCTCGGTTATCGATGTGGCAACGCGGACTGCGGTAAGGGAGTTTGCAATTAGTGAGCGTCCCCGGGGGATCGCCATCGACGCCACCGGCACGCGCCTTTTCGTGACCGACGCACCCACCCGATCGTTGGTGGTGGTGAATCTCGCTGATGTCCAGAAGCCTCGCCGTTGGAAAGTGGGGGAATCGCCGGAAGGCGTCGGGCTTTCCCGCGACGGAAAATGGGCCGCGGTCGCTGTCGAGGAAGACAACAGCGTTGCCCTGCTCGATGCCACCAGCGGCACCGAGATCGCCCACATCAAGGTAGAAGGGAAAAATCCGGAACACGCGGTCTTCAGCCCTGATGGGCGCTGGATTTACGTCAGCGCGGAGGATGCCGAGCAACTCGATGTGATTGATGTTGCCGCCCGCCGTCAGGTCAATCGTATCGCAGTCGGCAAGCGGCCGCGCGGCATCGGATTCCTGCCAGACGGAAGCCGCGCCTACGTTGCTTGTGAGCTCGCCAACACCGTATTCGCTATCGATACCGCGAGCCAAACAGTGATCGCCCGCATTCCGGCCGGAACATTTTCCAACGGGATCGCCATCCATCCCAATGGGCAGCGAGTCTTCGTGTCCAATGGAAAAGATGGGACGGTGAACGCCATTGATGTCGCCACCAATTCCGTCATTGCCACGGTGCCGGTGGGCAAGCGCCCGTGGAACATGGATATCACGCCCGACGGGGCGGTCCTGCTGGTCGCCAACGGCCGGTCGGATAGCGTGACTTTGATCGATACGGCCAACCTCAAGGCCATTGGTGACATCCCGGTCGGCCAGCTTCCCTGGGGTGTTGTGGTCCGCTGAGTCCTGTTCCCATGCAATTCCCTGGGCAAGCGGTTGTTCAGCAGTGAGACATCTGCTCAATTTTGCAACAACTGTGCAATACACATTGGTCAGTGTCTCGCCAGGCGAGCTCCGTCGGGTTAAGTTTGGGCCAACGGAGCCTTCGGACGCCCGCCTAACCCCTCAGGCGAGCATCAAGCTGATCAATCACTTCTGCCCAATCGGCGTCTTCCAGAATTTCCGCTTCCAAAAAGGCCGCCTGGGCCTCGGTCCAGAACGACGCCTGAGCTAGCTTGACCGCCGGATCCAAAGGCGAGTGGTTGGCAATGAATGCCTCAAGCTCCTCATTGCCTGAGGGCAAGCCAAGCTGTTCGAAGAGATTATTCATCGTGTGCACGGTCGGTTCCATGATGCGCTCCTGTTTGGCGGGGGACTTCGAATACTAGGCGCAAGAACCGCCGACGCCAACCTGATGGCGCGGTGGGCATGGGCAAAAAAAAGGGCCCTTCGGCCCTTTTTGCAAGTCTGCTTTGTCGCTGTGCGTTCAATTGGCGGCCGCACCGCTCAGAATCCACTCGACGGCTGCCTTCAGATTTTCGTCGCTGATCTTGTCCGGCCCGTTAGGGGTCATGGGAATCTGACCCCAGTTGCCGGCGCCGCCATTGCGCACTTTTTCGAACAGCATCGCCGCTGCGCCGGACTGGCCCTTGTACTTCGCCCCAACCTCCTGGAAGGACGGCCCAACGAGCTTCTTGTCCACCGCGTGACAAGCCACGCACCGCGCCTTCTTAACGATTTCCACACTCGCCTGGGCTGATCCCATGGTGAGGCCCAACACTGTCGCGGCGCCCGCGACGATCATCCAACCCTTCATTGCCACCTCCAACCTTGATTGTTGATATCACCACCGCGCGAACCAGGACGACTCGGGGCTCTCAGGACTCTGCCACCCCACCCGGACGTCCCCAGCTCTGCCCATTCCTCATCGGCGAACTGCCCTGACCGGTTCGGAATGCCCTTCCCTGGCGTTCCCTTCAGGGAGAACGTACCACCCCGCCCATCCAACGTGTCGCTGATGAGCTCGGTATGGTTCCAGTATTCATACTGCGAGCGACTGACGGGAAAATGGGCAACCGCCCAAGTCGCCGCAGTTAACGTCCAACTGACCATCAAGCAATCCACCCCTCGGCCAGAACTCTTGGACGCTGCGGTCGCAGCACCCACCCGACTGATGAAACGATCGGGGCAGACTTCTCAGTGAGTTCCACGATCAAGGCCAGAGTCGCCTTGGTCGCCCCTAAGCGTTCCATCGTTGCCGCTCCTCAAGCGATTGCCGGACGACTCCATTTGGCCTGCCAGCGAAAAAAAAGGGGGCGACCGTGGTCGCCCCGCAAACTCTCATCGTGGGATGAGGAGGGAGAACTTTGCGAAGCCGTCGTCCATGCGCAAGAGCTGTGCCGAGTCGCACTGCAGGCTCTGGCGCGACTGGGCCTCAGAGCCTCAGAAGAAGCCGAGGGCCTTGGGTGAGTAGGAGACCAGGAGGTTCTTGGTCTGCTGGTAGTGGTCGAGCATCATCTTGTGGGTCTCGCGGCCGATGCCCGACTGTTTGTAGCCGCCGAAGGCGGCGTGGGCGGGGTACATGTGGTAGCAGTTGGTCCACACCCGGCCCGCCTGGATGCCGCGGCCCATGCGGTAGGCTTGCGCCCCGTCACGGCTCCACACCCCGGCGCCCAGTCCGTAGATGGTGTCGTTGGCAATGGCCAGCGCTTCGGCCTCGTCCTTGAAGGTGGTCACGGCCAGCACCGGGCCGAAGATCTCTTCCTGGA
>JAEUNX010000083.1 GCA_016791025.1 Zoogloeaceae bacterium
ACCAGGGCTGGAGCAGGCCATTGCCCCGCCCGTCATCGCCATGGCTGTAGCTGATGAAGAGGTCGTGATGAAAGGGCCCGCCGACGTAGGCCATGCAAGCGTCCTCAAAATTGCGCTGGTGGCCTGAAGGATAGGCAATGCAGAGGCGCTTGCCTATGCGCTAGCGCACTTTGCCGGCGGAGGGAAACGCCTGGAGCCGGTTGGGGCCAGGAGGGTCGGGGGATCTCCCACACAATAGTGCCCACTCGGTGGAGGACGTGCGGGAGACCGGTAGGCGACAACCCAGTCAGAGCGGCCCACCGAACCTCTGCGAGAAAGTTGCCCTCTCTCGCTCCGGAGCAGCGCTGCGGATCACGACCTGGCGCGACGGCCCGTGAGCCAGTACGGCCCCTGATCCCTTCAGGCATTTATGCGGCTTGGCATCCGCAGCCCCGCTGACTGACAATTCAGGCCGGACTATTCAAACGGGTTATGCAAACCTCGATGCAGCAGGTCGGAGAACTCTTAAGGGAGGCCAAGTTTCACGCTGCGCTGGTCCGCTTGGCATGCCTTGGCCGCGCATTAAACGTGGAAGGCCTTTCGGCACTCTCGGCCTGGGAGCGCCTGCCGAGTGGCAAAGAGCCCTGGGATCAAGAAACCCGCCTACTGGAAGACTGCACGTCCGATGACGAAGCCGCACGGCCACCAGTGGCGACGCTTGCCACTGAAATTGCCGAGGCGCCGCTGGCTTGGCTGCAGGCCTTGGACCAGTTCTGTCGCACAGAGTACGCACCGGGGGTCTTTGCCTGTCCATTGCAGATCAAGGACGGAGACCAGGCCCATTGGCTATTACCCATCCATGCCGACGGTATTGATGGCGCGTATCGTCGCCAGTTTGGGAATATGGATCGCTGGTTACACTGGCATCGCGTCGTTCCCTGCGAAATTGGCGGGCTCCAGGTCAGCTGTCCGCAGTTGCCGCATGGCTACCCGGAATTGCTCGCCAAGCCCATGGACTGCGAGGTGCTGCGGGTCGCCATCGCCCAATTTGCCGACGGCGCCACGCTTCAGTGGGAACAATGCGGTGAGCGCCACTTTCGGGTCACCGGGCTGGATGACCATACCAAACGGGAAGCGGCCATCCTCGCAGTCATGGACTCCGCGCGCAAAGCCGATGCTCAGATTCTGGTCCTTCCGGAACTGACGGTTCCAGGCGCCGTGGCCGCAAGGATCACCGATCGTCTCTACGACTGCTCCGCGGATCCGGATCACGATCTGGCGGTCCCCCTGGTGATGCTTGGTTCATTCCACGAGCCCGGGGAATCCGGCTGGCGGAATCATGGCCGGCTCGTCACTGGCATCGACGGCACGACCCTTCTTGCCACCGACAAGCGCTGCGCCGTCACCTTTGGGAAATCGCCGGACGATCTGTGCGAGGATCTCAACACAGCACCCGTGCCCTTCTCCATGCTCATGACCCCCATTGGTCTACTGGCCCTGGCGATCTGCAAGGATTTCTTCGATGGCCATGTGGCCCAGGCCATCGGCGCGATCGGCCCGGACTGGATTCTCGTGCCGAGCATGAGCAATTCGCTTTCCCCCCACCAGGACGCCAGCGCGAGGCTCGGCCGACTCCACGGCAGCCGCGTCCTGGTGGCGAATCAGCCCATGCCGGGCACCGAGCCTGCGAAGCATGGTTTTCTGCAGGTCGGCAAGAATCTCCACGACACGGATTGCGAAAACCAAGGGATCCACTTCCATGTCTTCAAAGTGGAATTACCGAAACGGTCAGCCCCACCCGTGAACAAACGCGCGACGATCCGTCTAATCAAGTAAAAACTCTTCAGCGCACAGAACTAAACAATGCTAAATTTAGATCCAAAATCTATTTAATATTGTTTAGGCATGATTGATCTCCGCTCAGACGAACCCGCGCACCTCGCCACCTTCGCGAGCGCCCAGGAGCTGGTTCAGGCAAGCCGCGCCCTGGAGGCTTGGGACGACACGACCGCCGGCAACGCCGACCTCATTCTGGTGGTGCTGGCAACCCGCGCCTGTGCCCGCAAGGGCGACCGGGAAGAGATCGGCGCGGTCCAGCGTGCCATCACCAACCTCACGAGCCAAGCACGCGCCGCGGCCACCCTCCCCCCCGAATACCGGGCCCGCTGGCTAGGCTTTGCCGACATTCTCGAAGCACGGCGGCTGCAACTGGCCGCTGCCGCCCCCGACGCCCTGCTCTCGCGCAGACACGTCCCGGAAATCCTGCAACTGGCCATTGAGACCCATGGCGGGCTGAAACAGAGCGAGATTTCCGAGCGCCTTGGCGCAAAGGTCTCGCCGGGCCGCATATCCCAGTTGCTGACCCTGATGGAATCCCACGGGCTGATCGAGCGCACCCGCACCGGCCGCGACAATCTCGTCAAAGCGCCAGAATCCGCCCGAAACGTCGCCCCCCAGCCACCCAAATCAAGAGGAGCCCAGTTCCTCAGCTTGCAGCAAGCCGCATGACCTCACCCTTCGTCGTCACTTTCTACAGCTACAAGGGCGGCGTGGGCCGCACGCTGCTGGCGGCGAATGTCGGCTACCTCCTGGCCCGCGGGGGCAAGACCCTCCTCTGGGATCTGGATATCGAAGCGCCGGGCCTGCATTTCGTTGAAGGAATCCAGCCGGAAAGCCCCGTCGAGAGGGGTTTTTTTGAATGGCTTGAGGCGTGGCAGCGTCAGCGCCGCCCGGCAAGCGCGCGGGAGTACAAAGCGCTCGTCAAGCTGGCCCGCCCCTGTCCGATCAGCGAGCGCCTGTTCGTCCTCCCGGCTTTTGCTGATGGCGCCGATTTCGCGGCCCTGTTCCAGCAAATCGACTGGAAGGCCTTCCTGGCCGACGACCTGGATGCCGGCCTCACCCTTTTTCGCGGCGCCCTGGCCGCATTCGGGGACGCTGGCTACGAATTCATCCTGCTCGATTCCCGCACCGGCATCACCGACATCGGCGGCGTACTCGCCGCCCTGCTGCCCCACGTCACCGTTCTGGTCGGCAATTTCAGCCGCCAGAACACCAAAGGTCTGGCCCATGTGTGGCAAGCGCTGGACCCCGCCGCTCAGGGGCGGCTCAGCTTGCGGGGCGACCTCCCCGCCCTGCGCCGCATTCTCGTCGCCTCGCCGATTCCGAACGACAGCACCAAGTTGATTGCGGCGGGCCATCAAGTGTGGACCGAGGCCTTCGGCATCGAGCGCAAGGAGATCATCCAGATCCCCTGGACCGGCAAGCTCCTGTTCGCGGAAGAGCTGCTGGCCAGCCGGGAACCGGAGTCCCCCGTGACCAAGGCCTACGGCCTGCTTGCCGACGCCTTGCGGCGGCAGCAGGAAGACAATGCCGCCGCGGCCCGCGACACCGCGCGGGGGGAAGCAGCCTACGCCGATCTGCTGCCCGGCAAGCGGGGCAGCCGCGCCGAACAGGGCAAACGCTTCGAGGAGCGTGTCGCCCATCTGCTGCGCCTGCTGGGCTACCAGGTCGAAGCCGAGCAGTTGGTCGACAGCAATCGCGTCGATCTGGTGGCCCGCAAACGCGGGGACTTCGGCCGGCCCGAAACCTACCTCATCGAGTGCAAGGAGCACCGCGACGCCGTTCAAAAAGCGGTCATCGAGACCTTGCACAAGTGGCTCGATGGCCCGGCGGCCCGGCAGATGCAGGCGCGGGGCATGGTCGTCGCGAGCCACGACTTCAGCCCCGCCGCCCGCGGCTACGCGCGGGACCACGGCCTCCAGGCCCTCACATTCGACGAGCTCGAACGCAGCCTGTTCGACTTCTCCCCCTACCTTGCGCGCATCCGCCAACGCTACGAATCCAGCGCCCTCGCCCATACCTACGTGGCCCAGTGCCTCACCCTGGAAGATTCGGACGCCAAGACCCCCGTCGAGCTGCTGCCCCACGCCGTGCAATGGGCGGGCGGCACGGGCAGCCGCCTGTGGCTGGTGCTGGGCGACTATGGCACCGGCAAGAGCGCCTTCGTCGAGCGCTTTGCCTACGAACTGGCCAAAGCCTGCGAAGAAGACCGGGACGCGCCCATCCCCATCGCGATCAATCTCAAATTCTTCCCCAACGCCATCTCCCTGGAGAGCCTGATTCGCGAGCATCTCGAAGCGGAGCTGCGTACCGTGCTGAGCCCGGAGGTCGCCCTCCATCTCCTCGAAGCCGGCCGTGTGGTGCTGCTTCTCGACAGCTTCGACGAAATGGGGGTAGCCCAGGCCGGGCGCAGCATCGAAGAGCAGTTCCGCCAACTGGCCCGACCGACCGCCAGCCCCGGCCGGGATGCCCGCGGCAATCGCATCCTCGTCACATCCCGCAGCCACTTCTTTCGCGACAGCCGTTCGGCGCGGCAGGCGGCCCAGGGCAACAGCGACGCGCTCTTCGAACCCGAATCGCTGCTGGGCAAGGTCGCCCGCAGCTTCGACGCCACCATTGACGAACTTCCCGCATTCACGGAAGCGCAGGTACGCGAATACCTCGCCCGGCGCCTGGGGCAGGTCGAAGGCGAGCAGGCCTGGGAGCGGATCGGCCAGATCTATGGCCTGCGGGAACTGGCCGCCACGCCCCAGTTGCTCGAAATGATCGTCACCTCCCTGCCGGAGCTGATGGCGGGCGGTAGGCAGGTCACCCGGGCCAGTCTTTACCTGAGTTACACCAACCGCTGGCTCGACACCGTGCGCCTCGCCCGGGCCGAGGTCTCCACCGAACACCTGCGCGCCTTGCTCGAGCGGGTGGCCAGCGAGCTCTGGAGCCGGCCGCAGAACCGGATTCACTACGCCGAACTGGCGCAATTGCTCCGGGAAACCCCCGGGCTTGCCCGCCACCTCGACAGCGAACGGGTGGACCTGGAGTTGCGCACCGCCGCCTTCCTGGTGCGCACGCCAGATGGCCACTATCGATTTTCCCACCGCAGCTTTCTGGAATTCTTCGTTGCCCGCAACCTCTATCGATGCTTCAAGGCCGGCGCCATCGCTGGCGGCTTCGGCCACGGGCGCCTCAACCGCGAGACGATCGGCTTCTTCCTCGACATGCTGGGCCGTGAGGAGGCCGAAAACGAGCAACTGGACGGACAGATCCGCGCCCTCCTCGCCGCGCCCTATCAAGCCGGCGTGTCAGAAAACGCGCTGGTGCTTGCCTGTCGTTGCGCCCATTGGCGGGTCGATGCAGAAGCCGGAGAAACCCGGTCGCAGGGAGTCCGTGCCGATGAACTCTGGTACGCCGCGCACCGGCGCCTGATTCCGGATGCCGCCCAATTGCAGGGGGCGCGGCTTGCTGGCACTGACCTTGACCTCGTCTGGCTGGTGGAGGCGGATCTGAGGGGGGCGGACCTCTCTCAAGCGGGCCTGTTCCTCGCCGATTTGCGCCGGGCCCGTCTCGATGGCGCGACGCTGGACGATTGCGACCTGCGCGGCGCCATTCTCACCGGGGCGCACCTACCCAACGCCCGCGCCCAGCGTCTCCAGGCATCGCAGGCCCAGGCGAACCAATCCGACTGGCAGGCCGCCGACCTGCACGGCGCCGATCTGCGCAAAGCCAACCTGAGCGACGCCAATTTCAGCGGTGCGAGCCTGCGGCTCGCCCGGCTCGCCGGGGCCCGCTGCCCGGGCGCCCGCTTTGACGGCACCCGCCTCGACGGGGCCACCTGGCCCGACGCCCAGGGTCTGCCCTCCCAGAAACCCGCCCGGCCGGGGCGGCCAGCGGTACAGGGTCTGCCGGGGCACGGTGACAGGCTCACCGCCTGCGCCTTCGCCCTCGACGGCCAGACCGTCCTCACCGCCTCGGCTGACCGCACCGCCCGCCTCTGGGACGCCGCCACCGGCCAGGAACTGCGCCGCTTCGACGGCCATCAGGCTTCGGTCACCGCCTGCGCCTTCGCCCACGACGGCCAGACTGTCCTCACCGCCTCGCATGACGGCACCGCCCGCCTCTGGGACGCCGCCACCGGCCAGGAACTGCGCCGCTTCGAAGGCCATCAGGCTTCGGTCACCGCCTGCGCCTTCGCCCACGACGGCCGGACCGTCCTCACCGCCTCCGCTGACCGCACCGCCCGCCTTTGGGACGTCGCCACCGGCCAGGAACTGCGCCGCTTCGAAGGCCATCAGGACTGGCACAACGCCTGCGCCTTCGCCCCCGACGGCCAGACCCTCCTCACCGCCTACCGTGACGGCACCGCCCGCCTTTGGGACGCCGCCACCAGCCAGGAACTGCGGGTCATGGCGGCGGCCGGCCCAAGCTGGATCGCCTGGACCCGCCAACCCTGCCGGTGGGACGGCGCGGGAGAACTCGCGGAGGTGCTTCTGATCGTGGATGAAGCCGACATGGAAAGCCCGGCCACACCGGACAGCCTGCCGACCCTCTGGCGCGCCGCCGACCTACCCGACCTGAAGGGCCTGCTGCCCCTGCCCTGAGACGCGGGAGCGCACCTGGCTTAGTCGAGAAAAACGGCGCCCCGCAGGGCGCCGTTGGCATGAGTGAAACGCGGCGATGGCGACTTACATGCTGCGGCGGTACTGGCCACCGACCCGGTAGAGGGTGGAGGTGATCTGGCCCAGGGAGCAGTGGCGCACCGCGCCCACCAGCACTTCGAAGACGTTGCCGTTTTCGATCACCGTCCGCTCCAGCTTGGCAAGCCACTTGGATGACTCGGCGCTGTTGCGCTGGTGGAAGTCCCCCAGGCGGGTGAGCTGGCTCTGCTTTTCGTCTTCGGTGGAGCGGGCCAGTTCGATTTCCTGCTGGGCCATGCCCTTGGGATTGAGGAAGGTATTGACGCCGATGATGGGGTAGGAGCCGTCGTGCTTCTTGTGCTCGTAGTAGAGCGACTCTTCCTGGATCTTGCCACGCTGGTAGCCGGTTTCCATGGCGCCCAGCACGCCGCCCCGGCTGGCGATGGCCTCGAACTCCTTGAGCACCGCCTCTTCCACCAGATCCGTCAGCTCGTCGATGATGAAGGCGCCCTGATTGGGGTTTTCGTTGGTGGC
>JAEUNX010000149.1 GCA_016791025.1 Zoogloeaceae bacterium
GCGAAGAGGGCGCGGATGGCATCCCAGGCCCCGACGTAGCTCACCGGATTGGAGCGGGCGCTCTTGCCGATGGGGGATTGGTCCGCCATCACCACGCCCCCCAGCTGAGCCGCGCCTTCCAGGGCGGCGAAGGCCCCCGGCGCCTCGGTCGCCTGGCCGAAGTGCTGGAGAAGGGCGGGATGGAGAAGATCCTGAATAAGGGTGGATTTGCCCGATCCGGAGACGCCCGTGAGCGCCACCAGCCGGCCCAGGGGAAAGGCCACGTCAATGCCTCGGAGGTTGTGCTGGGCAGCCCCTCGCAGCACGAGCCGCGGCGGATGGCCGGTCACCGGGCGGCGCTGACGGTGGAGGTCCACGCACTTTTGCCCGGTGAGGTAGGCGCCGGTCAGGCTTGCCGGCTCCTGGGCAACCTCGTTGGGGGGGCCCCATGCGACGATGGTTCCGCCGCGCTCGCCCGGGCCGGGGCCGATGTCGAGCAGGCGGTCGGCCGCCAGCATGACCTGGGGATCATGCTCGACCACCACCAGGGAATTGCCACTGTCCCGCAAGCGAGTCATCACCCCCAGAATGCGCCCCATGTCGCGGGGATGGAGGCCGATGGACGGCTCATCGAGCACAAATAGGGTATTGACCAAGGCGGTGCCCAGGGCGGTGGTGAGGTTGATGCGCTGAACCTCCCCCCCCGAGAGGGTGCGGGATTGCCGATCCAGGGTCAGGTAGCCAAGCCCGACTTCGGCCAGAAAGCCCAGCCGCGCACGGATCTCACTGAGGAGAAGCTCGGTGGCTTCGTCCAGGGGCGCCGGCAAGGCCAGTGCGTCGATGAAGGCTTGGATCCGGTCCACCGGGCGCGCCACCAATTCGTGAATCGCCAGCCCCGGCTCGCCCAGCCGCCAGAGCAGGGCCTCGGGTTTCAAGCGAGCACCGTGGCAGGCCGGGCATTCGGTATAGCTGCGGTAACGGGACAGCAGCACCCGGATGTGCATCTTGTAGGCCTTGGTCTCCAGCCACTCAAAAAAATGGCGCACGCCATACCACTTGCGCGGCCAAGAGGCCTCCCAGCTCTTCCAGCCCGGATCGCCCTCCAGCACCCAGGCCTGATGCTCGGGAGGAAGCTCGCGAAACGGAACATCCAGGGCGACGCCATACTGGGGCGCCAATCTGGCCAGATCCTCCTGGGATTCCCGGTAGCTCTCGGTCTGCCAGGGTTTGACGGCACCTTCAGCCAAGGATTTGCTCGGATCCGGGATCACCAGGCCAAAATCGACCCCGATCACGCGGCCAAAGCCACGGCAAGTCTCGCAGGCGCCGATCGGGGAATTGAAGGAGAACAGGCTGGGCGTCGGCTCGGAGTAGGAGAGATCGCAATCCGGGCAATGAAGGCCGCTGCTGTAGTTCCAGGTTTGCTCGCCGGTGTCCTGACTGGCATGCACCGCAAGTCGCCCCTGCCCGGCCCGCAAGGCCGCTTCCAGGGCCTCAATGACGCGGGATTTTTCGGCACTGGAAAAGCGGAAGCGGTCCTGGGTCACGAGGAGTTCATCGCTCCGCCGTCCCAGGATTCGGGTGTAACCCTGGCGAGCCAGGAGAGCGGTGATCTCCTCCTCGGAAAAATTGGCCGGGACCCGCACCGAGAAGGAGACCGTGAGACGCGGATCGCCGGCGGCGGCGGAACGGGCGGCCACGCTGCGGTAGATGGACTCGGGGTCGTCCCGGCGGACGGGTTGGCCGCAGCCCCGACAATGCAGGTGGGACGCGCGGGCGTAGAGCAGCTTGAAGTGGTCCGCCAGCTCGGTCATCGTCCCTACGGTGGAACGGGAAGTCCGGACCGGATTGGTCTGGTCGATGGCGATGGCGGGCGGCACCCCGTCGATACGGTCGACCGCTGGTTTGTCCATCCGGTCGAGAAACTGCCGCGCGTAGGGCGAGAAGGTCTCAACGTAGCGCCGCTGACCCTCAGCGTAGAGGGTATCGAAGACCAGGGAACTCTTGCCCGACCCGGAGACCCCGGTCACCACCACCAACTCGTTCAGGGGCAGATCGAGGGACAGATTCTTGAGGTTATGCTGGCGCGCGCCCCGAATGCGGATCGCGGGAGAAGATTCAGCCGTATCGGCCTGATGCGGGGGCAGCCGGGACATGGGGCAGCAAAGGGGGAAAGGATCGGTGAGATTCTAGGCCTTGGCCAAGGTTCCGCGGTCGGGTACGACCCTTGCGTGCCACAGGGCCGTTTCAGCATCCGGCCCCCAAGAATTGGGGGAATCGCGCGAACGTCTGGGTCTTGGGCAACAAAATCGCCCAGCAACGGTGCCAAAGAGCCCGACCAAATGAACTATAACAGTGCAATAAGGCTGCCAGGGAGGAGACGACCATGCTGAGCCTGACGGACTGCCTCGACTTCATCGACCTCGATAGGGACACCATCGACGTGATCGCCCAACATCAGAAACTGCCGTCGATTGTCGCGGCGGAACTGGGCAATCAGCTCATCGCCGACCTGCGGGGGATCTTCGCGATTCATCAAATGCATCGGGATCTCCTCGCCGCCGCCGCCGAACATCGCGACATCGAGGAGGAAAAACGGCTGCGGAAAGCTTATGCTGCCTTCGCGCGAAAATACCCCGTCCCGACCCAGCTTCCCTGAGGGATCACTGGGATTTTTCCGGCTCCTTGCGGGTCACTTCCTTGACGGTGTCGGCGGCTTCCCGGCCAACTTCCTTGACCTTATCCGCCGCGCCGCGGGTCAGATCCTTGAACTTGTCCATCGCTTCGCGGGTCGCCTCGCCGGCGTCCCGGCTGGTGGCTTCGGCGGCCTGCTGGGCGGCTTCGCCAGCGGATTTCACCGCCGAACCCGCCGCCTGGGCAGCTTCGCCCGCCTTCTGAGCCGCGTTGGCCGCTTGCTCTTTGGCCTGGCTGGCCTTGTCCGCCCCCGGCGAATCCGGACCACACGCCGTCACCCCCAGACTCAGCACGATGGCGATGAGGGCAATACGGCGAGACATGGCGGAAACTCCTTGCGGAAACGGGCGGGTGAGACTTGAGTTACTTCACGCGGTTGCGATATTCGTCGGTGCGGGTATCGATTTCGATCTTATCGCCAATTTCGACGAAAGCCGGCACCATGAGTTCAAAACCGGTGCCGATCTTGGCGGGTTTCAGCACCTTGCCCGAAGTGTCGCCCTTGACAGCGGGCTCGGTGTAGGTGACTTCCCGCACCACGGAGTTGGGCAATTCCACGGAAATGGCCTTGCCGTTGTAGAACACCACTTCGCAGGCCAGGCCGTCTTCCAGGTACTTGAGGGCGTCGGTCATGTTCTCGGCTTCCACCTCGAACTGTTCGTAGTCGGCGTCCATGAACACGTACATGGGATCGGAAAAGTAGGAGTAGCTCACTTCCTTGCGATCCAGCACCACCAGCTCGAACTTGTCATCGGCCTTGTAGACTGACTCCGACGGTGCGCCGGTCAGCAGATTCTTGAGCTTCATCTTGACCACTGCAGCGTTACGGCCTGACTTGTTGTATTCGGCCTTTTGCACGACTAGAGGGTCATTGCCCACCATGATGACGTTGCCGGAGCGGAGTTCCTGAGCGGTTTTCATGCGGTTTCCTGATTGCGAGAAGCGGCCGGGACCGCTCGATCTAAAACCGTAAATTATAAGACTTTATTGACAAATTTGACCAGAGACGTCGCCAAGTCGTCGTGACCGGCCAACTCCCCGCCCCAGGACACCGCATGGCGGCTCCAATGCGAGAGCTGAACCTGCACCGCGGACCAGGCCGGACCAATGGGCCGACGGCCGTTCCAGGCTTCGGAGAGGGCTCGTACGGCCTTGGCCAATGCTTCAGGGGCACCAGCCAGATACCGCCCCAAAAAAGCCTCCAGCTTGATCCAATGGGCATCATCCGCCTGGGGATAGATATGCCAAAGAAATGGCTTCAGGGCCCACTGGGCGCGTACGAAGGAATCCTCACCGCGCACCACGTTGAAATCGCAGGCCCACAACAAGCGGTCGTAATCCGGTTGAGGCAGAAATGGCAGCACCCGGCAAATCAGCCGTCCCCGCTGGATGGCATCCCCCGGTTGCAAATCTCCGGCCCCGACCCAATCACGAATCTGGGGTAATACCCGCCCGACAGGTATCAGCAAACGTGTCGGCCGATCCCCCTGAGCCAGGACATCAAGCCAGCCGGATAGATTCCTCACTTCGTAGCTGAACAAGGAGATGTTGAAGGCCTCCCGCCACGGATCTTGCCCGCCCAGAGAAGTCCACAGGGCTTGGGCGCCGCCACCATCCGCAAACTCGGCGCGTTGCTCGGCCAGGGTCCCCTCGCGAAGCAATCCTCCGGTCCCTGCTCCAAAGCCGGGGAAGAAGAAGTAGCGCTTCAGATTGATGGCCGGATGGGGGGACGGCAGCCCGTGACAGCTGGCCACCCAGGATTCAGCGCTCAGGTATTCGAGATTTATCCACAGAGACGCTTTGTTTTGGTGCGCCAACTTATCCACCGCCCACTCGGGCAATCCACCTCCAAATGCCTCCATCACTACCTCACCCAACGAGGCGATGGCCTCGCTACTCTCCCACCTTAATACCTTGAGATTGCTGGGTTCCCAGCCCAGAGGTTGCTCCTGACCGCGCATCACCCGAAGGGCTTGCGGGACATCCACCCAGAGGCGGACGGCCAAGCCATGCTCGGAGGCCAATTGCCTGGCTAGGCGCCAGCAAACTCCGATATCCCCGAAGTTATCCACAACACGACAAAAGATGTCCCAGGTCTTGGAAGAGGCCGAGCTCATGCGTGGAACAACCCTGCGGAATCCCGGTGGAGCAAATGGTGATAAGGCCGTGATGGGGATTGGGTCAAAAATCGCTCGACATTCGATCCACATCCATCTGACCGTGTTGTGAACGCACGGATGCACATCTCAGAGCATTGAAAAATAGAAAGAAAAACGGCTTATCCCCATCTTTTGGGTGAGCATTAATATTAGAGTTATTTATAAAAATACTTTGTTAACAGCAAAACCCAAGGCGTCATTTCAAGCGGGTCTGGCCGTGGTTAACTCTCCGGCAGAAGCTGGTTCCCCCGCTGGTAGGCATCGGTAAAGCGGTCAAGTCCGTGGCTCCCGCCATTGACCAGACGGCGCGCCTGCCGGAGGTCGTTGTCGATCAACGCTTCCTTGATGGCGCGCTCCTTATCCTTGAGAAACACCGCGAGAAGCTGACCTGCGACGTCGGGATCGGAAGCGAGTTCGGGGCTGGTGAGCAGTCGGTCTTCCAAGCCCAGGATCTTGCTGTAGCGGCCATAGTTGAACCGCCCGGTCAGCTGGACATAGCCACGGCCGCGAAAGCGCTCTCCGTCCGGAGCACCCTGGTTGCCCAGATCCTTGCGAAAATCGTAAAGGTCGAAATCGTGTCCCCGGGGTGAGGTATTGAAGCGGGACCGCCCCTCGCCCACCGGCATGAAGCTTTCGGTCTCTGCTCGAATGGTGGCCAGCGCCATAAGCACCAGGGGCTTCTCGGTCAGGCCATGGGACTTGAGGCCGTTGCAGACCGAGGGCAAGTTGGAAATGATGTTCCCCACGGGGGTAAAGGGAAACATCGTGGAGACGACCTGCACCGTGACACCGGGCAGGACGTCCGGCAGGGTATCTTGCGGACCTTCCTGGCCGAGCGCCTGGAGGGTCCGCGGACCGGCGATCCCGTCGGCCAGGAGGCCTTCCGACCGCTGAAACGCTATTAGGGCCGCCTCCGTCCCGGCGCCGAATTCGCCGTCGAGCTTGCCGGGTTCGAAACCCGCCTTCTTCAAAGCCCGCTGGAGCCGTTTGACTGCTTCGCCCTTGTCACTCCTTCGTAATGTCGCCATCGATGTCTCCTGGGTGGGGGGTGGTGCGGTTCGTCAGTAATCGGCAAGGCGGAACAGGTCCTGGTCAGCCAGCCACCGCCATTGGCCTGACGGTAGATCCGCTGGAAGGCTGAGGCCGCCGACCCGCCCACGATGCAGGGCGACGACACGGTTGCCCACCGCCGCCACCATTCTCTTGACCTGGTGATATTTCCCTTCGGTGACGGTCAGCTGCAAGATGGTCTCGCCTTTCTGCTGGCAAGACGCTGCCGTGACCGTGTCCGGTTCGTCATGGAGGATGACGCCGTCGAGCAGTCGCTGAATTTGGCTGTCATCAACCGGATGTTTGGTGTGGACGTCATAGACTTTCGGGGTTTGCTTCTTGCCCGAACTCCATCGATGAATGAACGGGCCATCGTCGGTGAAGAGGAGTAGCCCCGTCGTGTCCTCGTCGAGCCGCCCAACACTTTGCACACCCCGATGAACCAGGGGTACCGGGAGCAGGGCGAATACGCTGGGGTGATGGCGAGGCTCGCGGGAGCATTCGTATCCGGCCGGCTTGTTCAGCATTAAATAGGCCTTCGCCCGGTAGGACCACGTCTCCCCGGCGACCTCGAAGTTCAGGCCATCGACGTCCATTTCCGCGAAGGGGTCATCGACCACCTCGCCGCCTATCCTTACCGCGCCACCGCGGACCAGGATGCGGCAAGTCTTGCGACTGCCAAATCCCTGACTCTGAAGAATTCGTTCTAGTTGCATGGAATCATCCTACTCCCAAAGAAGCGGATGAGCCGTGGCGGGTTAAAATCCCGGCTGGCGGTCGGCCGGAGCAGCCCTTGAAGTACGAACACTTGGTGGAAGTGAATGACACCACCAATCCTCTGATTCCAGTTCTCACCCGCGAGGAAGTCTGGTTCGGCCTTCTGTGTCGAGTCGAAGATCCACGCCCCTTCCTGCCGGGGCTGCTGTCCTGCGAGATTCTCCAACGGCGCGACCATGGTGTGGATCGCCGGTTGAACTTCGGCCAAGCCGTCGTAGATGACCAGGTCGTGGTGGAGACCCTGTCCTGGATCCGGTTTGAGTCCTCGGCCACGGCCGAGCATGCCGGGGGGAGCTTGACCATCACGATCGAAGAACCGCAGGAAGGTGCCTTGTTCCTGCGCTTCACCTATGCCACCACCCTGGCGGACGGCGGATCCGGAGGCGATAGCCGCTACGCCGAGTTCGTCAAATCCGCCTACCGGGAATCGGACATCGATACCGTTCGCGTCATTCGCATGATTGCCGAATCCAGCCGTCTGCAGTAATCCAAGCCATCGAACAATCAGCCCGCCGCTGCCATGAGGCAGCTCCGCTGGGAATTCTCATCCATCGCCGTACGGAACGTCATTGCCCATGTGGTTCAAGAATCTGCAAGTCTTTCGTTTGCCCGCTCCCTGGCCCCTGCCCATCACGGCCCTCGAAGAGCAACTCGCCAAGCGCCGCTTTCACCCCTGCGGAAGCCAGGATCAGGCCACCCAGGGCTGGGTGGCGCCCGCCCAGTCCGACGCCCTGGTACACACCGTTGGCGGACAATGGCTGATCTGTCTGGGTAGCGAGAGCAAGCTGCTACCCTCTGCCGTAGTTCGCCAGGAGGCCGAAGACCGGGCTGACGAAATCGAAGCCGCCCAGGGTTACCGGCCGGGCCGCAAACAGATGAAAGAGCTGCGCGAACAGGTTCTGCAGGAACTCCTGCCCCGCGCCTTTTCGCGCCGGCGGCGCTGTTTCGCCTGGATCGATCCGCTGAACGGCTGGCTGGTGGTCGATGCGCCAAGTCAGGCCCGGGGCGAGGATCTGCTGGAGGAACTGCGAGCCAGCCTTGATCAATTCCCCTTGTCGCTGCTGCGCACCGAACGCAGCCCGGGCTCAGCAATGGCCGAATGGCTTGCCGCCGCGGAAGCGCCCGGCGCCTTCACGATCGACCAGGATTGCGAGCTGCGTTCGATGGCCGAGGACAAGGCCGCCGTACGCTACGTTCGCCACTCCCTCGAAGGAGACGAGATCCGCGGTCACCTGCAAGCTGGGAAGTTGCCTACCCGTCTGGCTCTAACCTTCGATGACCGAGTGTCCTTCGTCCTGACCGAGAAGGGCGAGATCAAACGCTTGCAGTTTCTTGACGTGATCCAGGAACAGCTCGAGGGACAGGGGGAAGGTGCTGCGGAACTGTTCGACGCCGAATTCGCCCTCATGACCGGGGAACTGGACCGCCTCCTGCCCGCCCTCATCGCGGCGCTCGGGGGTGAATTGAAGGCCTGACCGGCAGACCCCCTACAGGCGAATATCAGGCCCGATCGGCGGCCACAATGCAATTGCGGCCGGATTCCTTGGCCTGGTAGAGGGCCGTGTCCGCCGCCTCGATCACCCGGTTAACCGTCCCGCCGCCGGCCCGTGGCAGGATGGTGGCCACGCCAATGCTCACCGAAACATGCTCGGTGACCGGCGATTTGGGGTGGCTGATTCGCAGCGCCGCCACCCCCTCGTGGATCCGCCGTGCTACGACCAGGGCGCCATCGAGATCCGTACCGGGCAGGATGACGACGAACTCCTCGCCGCCGTAGCGTGCGACCAGATCTCCGGACCGCTGGGAATGACAGGCGATTACCCCCGCCACGCTTCGCAGGCAGACATCCCCCTGGGGGTGACCGAAATTGTCGTTATAGAGCTTGAAACAATCGACATCCAGCATGAGGACGGAAAGGGGCTGGCCATGGCGGGCGGCCCTCCGCCATTCCCGCTCCAGGCCCAGGTCGAAGGCCCCCCGGTTCGCCAGACGGGTCAGCGCGTCCTCTTTTTGTTCCGTGAGATCCCGTAAGGTTTCGACCACCGCGATCAGGTTGCCCCGTTCGTCAAAGATCGGTCCGGAATCGATGGCCAGACACAGCCGGGTGCCCGCGCGGGGCATCACGCACCAGTTCTCGGCGTAGTAACCCAGCTCGTTGGTGGAGTGGATGGCGTGTTGGGCGTAGAGTGAATCGATCGCGTCGAGCCGCCCCTGGACGATGAGGTCAGCCAGGCAGGGCCTTGGCGTATCGTAAAAGGCTCGCCAATGTTCCCGTGTGCCCAGGACTTCATCGGCCGGTACCCCGGTCAGGCGTTCGCAGGCCTTGTTCCAGATGATTACCTGCCGATCCTTGTCGAGGACAAAGGTGGGCACCACCAGGTGGTCCATGAGTTTGATCGCGAACCGCACGCTTTTCTCCGGGAGGAGGGTGATCTCGTCAATTGGGGGAAGCGGATCAAGCATGGCCGATATTTCAACATTGTTCGGAAAGCCGTGCATCGCCTGCAGGGCGATTGGGGGAATTTGGCCGAAGGTAGTAAAAAGGCCAGGTCACGACCTGGCCTTTTTGATTCCTTGAGAGCCTGATATCCCTCAGTGCATCTGGACGCGGATCTCGACCCGACGGGCTTCTTCTGGACTTTCCCCGCCGAGGGTGATGGCCGGCTTGCGCAACAGCACCTTCTCACCCGGAACCCCGACGCCGATCAGTGCCTCCTTGACCGCCTTGGCGCGACCTTTGGAAACCTCTGCGTTCACCGCAGCACCACCGGTTTCGTCATGGAAGCCGGAAAGGAGGACGATTGCGCCATCTTTTTCCGCCAGCGCGGCCTTGACCTGCTCCAGGGTCGCCAATGCTTCAGGCGTGACGGTGGCCTCACCGACCGCGAAATAGACCTTCACCAAGGCGTCCCCCTGGGGCTCGACTTCGGCGAACACTTCTTCCACGACGACCGCCATCGGTGCCTTGGGCTTGTGGGTCACATGGACTCCCAGGCCGATCACCAAGCCGATCACCAAGGCAATTACACCGAATATCACGCCTAGGACGATTCTAAGATCGTCGTCGTCTTGATCCAACATGTATCAACTCCCTGATTTTTGTTTGGGTGGGGTGCTCAAGCCAAGCAGCTTATTCTAGCGCAGGATGCATCAGATCTGCGGCCCTCGCGGCATGCAAAGCTGCGGTCTGGTCTCCTGGTCGGGACATAAATCGTTGCCAATCCGACACCCGACCACCCACCGGCGGCCGTAGAGTGATTGGCGAGAAACTGGGCTGAGTCATTGGCGTTGGCAATGCCTCTTTGGACGAAGGAAGATTGATGATGCGAAACTGGTTTTGCCGTTTCAATCCTGGGGTCGGTCTCGCGCGGGCACTGATGCTTGGTGCCTTGGTGAGCATCAGTGCCGCTGCCCAGGCCCAGGCCGATCCCCCGGGCCGGGTAGGTCGTTTGAGCGTGATCGACGGCTCGGTGAGTTTTTCACCCGCGGGCAGCGACGAGTGGGTCGAAGCGAGTACCGCTCGCCCGTTCACAAGCGGTGACCGCATCTGGATCGGGCGCAACAGCCGCGCGGAATTGTCGGTCGGCGGCACAGTCCTGCGGGCCGACGAGGAAACTGACCTGCGGATCCTGCGCCTCGACGATGACGAGGCCCAGTTTGAAGTCGCCCAGGGCACGGTATCCGCCCAGATTCAGGCTCTCGACCCCGACGATCGGGTGGAAATCGCCACGCCGGCCGTATCGCTGGTGCCGGAGCGTGCCGGTCTGTACCGCATCGCCAGCGATCCCGAGCGCGATAGCACGGAGATCACGATCCGGGCCGGACAAGCCAGTGCCTACCGGGACGGCCGACGGACCCGATTGGTGGCGCCGAGCCGAGCGGTTTTCGACCCTGACGGCCCGCCTCAGGTGAGCCAGAACCTCCCCTGGCGGGACGGCTTCGACCGGTGGGTGGATAGCCGGGTCGAATACCTTGCTTCCCGCCAGTCGCGCCGCTACGTGGGCCAGGATATGCTTGGCTACGAGAGTCTGGACGATCATGGGAGCTGGCGCGAAGAGCCGGGGTACGGCGCCGTCTGGTTACCTCGGGTCACCATTGTTGATTGGGCGCCCTACCGGTTTGGCCACTGGGTCTGGATCGCCCCCTGGGGTTGGACCTGGGTGGACGACGCCCCCTGGGGGTTCGCGCCCTTCCATTATGGCCGCTGGGCTTATATCCGTGAGCGCTGGGCCTGGGTCCCGGGGCCGGTGGTGCGCCGCCCCTGCTATGCCCCAGCCCTGGTGGCCTTTCTCGGTTCACCCAACGGCTACGGTCTGAGTGTTTCCAGCGGCCCTGCCGTCGCGTGGTTCCCCCTTGGCCCACGGGATCGCTACGACCCGGTCTATCGCGCCAGCCCGCGCTACGTCGAGCGAATCAATCGGGTTCATCGGGACGGGCCCCGGGACGGATGGGAACGGCCACGATTTGAGAATCGCCATATTCCGGGCGCCACCACGGTGATGCAGGCCTCCGCCTTTGTTGAAGGACGGGCGGCCCACCGGGAGCGTATCCGGCTTGATGAACGGACCCTCGACCGGGTACCCGTCGGGGCGACGATGCCGAGCGTGGCGCCGGGCCGCCACAGCTTTTCCGGTGCCGGCCGGGTCCAGGACGCACCGCCTGTTCGTGAGGGGAGACGGGCCCCGGAGCTGACCCGCCGTCCGCCGCCGCCGCCCGCTCAGCGCGACGAACTTGCCGACCGGTTTGGTCGTTCCGGTTGGCGGGCCACCGAGCCCGAGCCCCGTCGCCACACCGAGGAGCGTCCGGTCCCCGAGCGACGGTTCGATGGCCGAGCCGACGATGGTGGACCCCGTCCGCGCGATCGCTTCGAGGCAGCACCAGAAGCACGCGAGCCGCGCCGGAGTGCTCCGGTCCCGACCGAGGACGCCGGTCCCCGGCGGACTCCGGAGCAAGGAAGATCTTCCCGTGAGGGATTCGAGCCTCGTGAAGGGGGCCGTCCGCGGGAGGCCGAAATGCCTGCGCCCCGGTCTGGGCCAGAGCATTGGGAGCGACCCCGGGAGGCACGACCAACTTCGCGGGAAGACGAAAGCTTCCGCGGCCGGGATCGGCGCGAGGAACCCCCATCGGGACGCAACTTTGCGCCACCTCGGGAAGACAACCCAAGACCTAGCCGACCGCCAGCAGAAGTGGTGCCGACCCGACCGCAGCGTGAAGAACGACCCCCCGAGGCGCCTCGGGAGCTGCGCCAGATGCCAGCTCCGCAAAGGATCGAACGCCCCGAACCCGCGCCGCCCCGTCAGGCGAATCCGGCGCCCCCCCGGAACGTGGCTCCTGAGCCCCCGCCCCAACGTCAGGCCCAGCCGGATCGTCCGCGGGAAGAACGACACCGTGGGCCCCCTGACCGGGAAAATAAACCAGGTCGGGAATGACGCAGCAGATGGAATTTATTAAATAGATTCTTATTTAAAGAACAATATAGTTAACAGGCACGCCATTTCTGTGGATAAGTCGTTTAACGCCTGTTTTTATGTGGTGTTGGCCCTCCGGCAAACTTTGGGATAGCCAGGGTTGGAGCCGGGGGGTGGTTTGTTGATCGAATTCGGGCTCTGCCGCCGAAGCGTACTTATCCACAGATGCTCCCCGGCGAGGCCGCGGGGTTTTCCCCAAGGCCCGGGCCGGTCGGCGACTAGAATTTGGCTTCCTGGTTGTCCTGGGCCGTTGTGGCCGTCCTGTCACCTGTGATTCACCCTCGGCATCTCTCCGCAACGGATAGTCCAGTGGCCATGCCCAGTCCCTATCCACGCTGCTTGCCCCTAGGCGAGGGGGCCCTGACCATTGAATTGGGGGACGGCCTAACAGAGGACGTTCGCGCGCGGGTGCAAGGGCTGGATCGGGCCTTGATGGACCGAATGGCGGCCGGCGGTCTGGTTGGGGTGGTGGAGGTCGTCCCGGCCTTTCGCTCCCTCACGGTGATCTTTGATCCCCTGTTGACGGATGCCGCTGCGGTGGCCGCGGGGGTCCAGGCGGCCTTGACGACGGCAGCCGACGTTTCCGCTGGTGCTGGCCGGCGAAGCTGGACCCTGCCAGTCTGCTATGACGCTTCGCTTGCGCCAGACCTTGCGGAAGCGGCCGAGCGGTTGCGCCTGTCGGTGACGGAATTGATCGCCGGTCATAGCGGGCAGGAATTTGAAGTCATGATGCTGGGCTTTTTGCCGGGCTTTCCGTTCCTCGGCGAATTGCCCGAAGCCTTGCGCCTGCCTCGCCGGACCAACCCCCGGGTCCGGGTACCCCCGGGGAGCGTGGCGATCGCCGGCGCCATGACGGCGATCTATCCCTGGGAGAGCCCCGGCGGTTGGCACCTCCTTGGCAATTGCCCCGTGCCCTTGTTCTCTGCGGCCAGAGCGGCGCCGGCTTTGCTGGCGGTCGGGGACCGCGTGCGCTTTCAGGCCATTTCGGTGGACGCGTTTGTCGCGCTTGAATGCGAACGACGCGCGGGCCGCCTGGATCAGAGCCGATTTCTGGAGTCCCGGTCGTGAGTGCTGAGGTCGCGATGCTGGAAGTGTTGAGCCCAGGCGCCTATGCCACGATCCAGGATCTTGGTCGTCGTGGGTATCGCCGCCTTGGCGTCCCCTGGTCTGGCGCTCTGGACCCGGTGATGCTTCGGGTCGCCAATGCCCTTCTCGGGCGTGCCGAGGGGGCCCCCGCGATCGAGGCTTTTGACGGCGGCTTGCATTTGGCCGCCCGAAATGGGCCGGTGCGATTGGCGGTGGCCGGAGCGGTTGAACTGGAGCGCCTGGGCGGGGATGGTGTTCAGCGTGAGCGTCCCTGGCGCGTGCTTGTCCTGGAGGCCGACGAGAATTTGCGCATCCGTCGGATGGCAGGGGGAAGGCTGGCCGTGGTCGCTGTGGCCGGGCTGACCTGTCCAACGGTATTGGGGAGCGCCGCGACTTATCCTCGAGCCGAACTCGGCGGGTGGGAGGGGCGGCCGCTGCGCTCTGGCGCGCAGTTGGCTTTGATGCCGGTGACGGGAGCCATGGCTTGGCGCCGCTGCGGAGCGCCTGGGCGCGTGCGCGGGCCCATCCGGGTGGTATTCGGACCCCAGGACGACTATTTTTCCTCGGGAACCCGGGCGGCCTTCCTGGCCAATGAGTATCGGATCGGGAAGGAAGCCGATCGCATGGGTATCCGTCTGGAAGGACCTCCGCTCGCCCACCTGGGGCCATCGGAGATCCTGTCGGATGCCATCGTTCCCGGGGCGATCCAGGTGCCGGGCAATGGCCAGCCAATGGTCCTCCTGGCCGACGCCCAGACCGCTGGCGGCTATCCTAAGATAGCCACCGTGATCGGTGTCGATTTGCCCCGCCTCGCGGACCTGCCGATGGGTTCGCCGCTGCGTTTTGCCGAGGTGTCGGTGGCGGAGGCGACGGATTTGGCGCGCCAGGCCGAGGCCGGTGTCCGTTCCTTCATCGCGGGCCTTGGCGAGGGCATGCCAGCGGGGTGGGACGAATCGGCGCTCTATGGCGCCAATCTGGTCGGCGGCGTGATCGACGCCTTCCGACCCGGCCAGGATGGAAGCTAGTGTCGGAGGAGGCCGGCCATGAAGATCAATCTGAACGCGGATTTGGGCGAGTCTTACGGGGCCTGGAAGATGGGCGAGGATGCGGCGCTTCTGGAGATTGTCGGCGCCGCCAACATCGCCTGCGGCTTCCACGCCGGGGATCCGCTGGTGATGGTGACCACCGTTCGCGCCGCCATGGCCCGGCACGTGGGTCTCGGCGCCCATCCTGGCTATCCCGATCTCCAGGGCTTCGGTCGACGCCCCATGCAAATGGCCCCCAACGAACTTGAGGCGGCGCTGATCTATCAGATGGGGGCGCTGGCCGGGTTGGCCCAGGCGGAGGGGGGGCGTCTGGGGCACGTCAAACCCCATGGCGCCTTGAGCAACCAAGCCAGCCTGGACGCCGGATTGGCGGAAACCGTTGTCGGCGCGATTCGGCGTTTCGACCCGCAGCTGATCCTCCTGGCCCCGGCAGGATCCGAGCTGTCGCGGGTGGGTCGACGGTCCGGTCTGACGGTTGCCGAGGAGGTCTTCGCCGACCGGGCCTATACCGAACGGGGAACCCTCGCTCCGCGCCATGAGCCCGGTGCGGTGATCAGCGATGCGGAAGAATGCGTCACCCATGCCTTGCGGATGATCCAGGAAGGGGGTGTGGTCACACGCAGCGGCGCAGTCCTGCGGTGGCCGATCCACAGCATCTGTGTCCATGGAGACAGCATTCATGCCGTGAGGATGGCGTCGCGCCTTGCTGAAGCCCTGGTGGCCGCCGGCCATGTGCTGACGGACCTTCAGGGTGCCCTGGCAGCCTGAGATCCGTTCATCCGCCACAATTGCGGCGGCAAGGAGAAGGTGATGTTCGTGGTGGTCTATGGTTGGCGGGTCAAGGCCGGCAAGGAAGCCCAATTTCGTGAGGCGTGGTGTCGAGGGACGCGGGAGATCGTCAGGATCTACGGCGGGCTGGGTTCCCGCCTTCACCGGGAGTCCGATGGCCGATTCGTCGCCATGGCCGAGTGGCCGGATCGCGCGACCTGGCAGCGCGCCTTCGATGCCAAAATGGTCTATGACGATCGGGAGGCTCGGGCAATGTTCCTGGATGCTCTGGAGGAGACCTCCACCGGGCAAGCCCCGCTGCTCACCATGGAGGTGACCGACGACCTTCTGGCCCGTATCGCTGGCCCTTGAGCAAATTCCCAATCTGCATCGCCGGGGCTTCAGCTTTTCATCGGGATGCCGTAGTCCGCCCCATGAAAAAGCGCCGCAAACTCCTGCCACTGGGTATCAAGAAGCGCACCACGACCGAATTGCCGGCCCTGGTGGCTTTGGGTGCCGTGGGCCAGCCCTGGTTCTGCGAACAGCACCTCACGGACCTGATGGCCCTGGCCATGGTGTGTCAATTGGCTGCCGAGCCTGGGTCCGAGGTCCACGCGGCGGCGGAAGCCCTCTTTGCCCTCCTGGGCCGGGAGGAACTGGACCCTTCGGAAATTGCACCCCTGGTCCTGGCGGTCAACGACTGGACCCAGCGTCAGCCCAATGGCCGCATCCAGGACGCCATCGAGCGGCTATTGCTGGTCAGCCAGCAACCCGTGGTGGGGTGAAAGCCTTGTCCGCCTAGTCGAGGCACTCGACTGTGCGTCTAGTATGGCTTTGCGCGCGGGCCTAAATTGCGATGTGAGCGCCGGGGTTCGGGGGCCGTTTTCATGGTTCCGGTCTCCCCGGCCCGAATCACGGAATGGTCATCCATCAGGCATTGACCCATGAAATATTCATCAAGGATTTCACCGAGCTCTTGTGCGGAATAACGTCCGCAGTTGGTCACGACGCTGCGAATCGCTGCGGCCTTGGCTTCACCATAAGTCCATTGGTTGCCGTTTGCGATGCGGGCGGACAGCTCAATTGGGTCGAAAACCGAGTGGATGAGGCCGTGGCGGCGGGATTTTCCGCCGTTGGCATCGGCATCGACGATGATTACCGGGGCTTTGGCGGTCGAATACCCGCGACCTACGCTAGGGCAGAGAAAACCGCTCAAATCGCCGTGGCCGCGCAGACCCGAGGTGTAGTAGAAGCAGTGATCCGGGATGATGTGATGCCCGGTGATCGTCCCGCCGTCCGGCAGGATTCCCCCGCCGGCGCCGTGGAGCGCCTGGTCCCTGTAGGCACAGATGTCGAACATGGCCATCGTTGATCTCCCCTTCTGAAGTACCTCGAAGCATCGATGGAAACGGAGGGCCTCACCGTTAAATGGTGCCCACCGCAATCAAATTGGCCTGATCGCCGCTGCGGCCCTCACCGGGCGGTCCAACCTCCATCCATCAGCAAGGCGGCGCCGGTCATGGAGCGGCCAGC
>JAEUNX010000186.1 GCA_016791025.1 Zoogloeaceae bacterium
GCGGCGAGGCTTCCCCCGTGCTCGAACGCCGGATCGAAGTAGTCCAGCGCCTTGGTGGTCAACAAATAGGTGTTGGCGTCGAAAAAGCTGGCGAACTTGTCGCCCTGATAGCGCAGGTAGGACTCGATCTCGAACTCGACATCGTAGTGATACACCGCCTTGCCATGGCGAAGGGTGCGACCAAACTTGGCCGCCATCGCGTCGTCGGAGAGATAGGTGATGTGGCCCACCATCCGCGCCAGCCGTAGCCCCCGGGCCGGGACCACCCCGTGGCGGTAAAAGTCGCCTCCGTGAAAATCCGGGTCGGTGAGGATGGCCTGGCGGGCGACCTCATTGAAGGCGATGTTCTCTGCCGACAAGCGGGGCGCCGCTGCAATCACCAGGGCATGGCGAATCCGGTCCGGGTACTGGAGCGCCCAGGACATGGCCTGCATCCCGCCCAGGCTGCCCCCCAGCACCGCCGCGAACTGGCGGATACCCAGTCGATCGGCGAGGCGGGCCTGGGTCGTCACCCAGTCCTCCACCGTCACGAAGGGGAAATCGGCGCCCCAGGGCTGGCCGGTGACAGGATTGATGGCCTGGGGCCCCGTGCTACCGTAACACCCCCCCAGGTTGTTCACCCCCACGACAAAGAACTTCCGGGTGTCGAGGGGCTTGCCCGGCCCCACCAGGTTGTCCCACCAACCGATACTGGCGCCATCATCGTAATGACCGGCGACATGGTGCGAGCCGGACAGCGCGTGGCACACCAGGACCGCGTTGCTAGCCTCGGCGTTCAGTTGCCCGTAGGTCTCATAGACCAGATCGTAGGCTGGTAGGGCCCCGCCGCTACGCAGCGTCAGGGGTTCAGCGAAATGGGCCACCTGGGGCGTCACGCGGCCGACGGATTGAGGTGCGATCATCGAAACCTGCAAAGCGAAAAACCCAGCCGGCTAGGTGGCGCGGACTGGGTTGCCCTCGCTTTAGCCGCATTTTTAAGGCGCCCGCAAGCTGGTGGTCAAATCGGCGCCGATGGGGGCGAAAATTAGCCGGCCATCAGCGGCTTGTCAATCGCGGCGGGCCTCCCCTCACCCCCCGAGCCGCTCGACAGCTTCCCGGAGGCGAGCCGGTTCATCCATCTTGAGGATGCGCTGGACCCGGGGCGCCAGCTCGGTGAGGTCTGCCCGCAGCACCTGCTGCTTCACCTCCAGGATCTTGGAAGGATGCATGGAGAACTGCCTCAGCCCCATGCCGAGGAGCAGGTGGGTGAAGGCAGGATCGCCGGCCATCTCGCCGCACACCGAGACCGGCAGGCTGAAGCGAGCGCCCACCTGGATCGTGCCGCTGATGAGCTTGAGCACCGCCGGGTGGAGGGGATCGTAGAGATGGGCCACCGCCTCGTCGGAACGGTCGATGGCCAGGGTGTACTGGATCAGGTCATTGGTGCCGATCGACAGGAAGGCGAGACGTCGCACGAACATCCCCAGGGCCAGCGCCGCCGCCGGTACCTCCACCATGCCCCCAACCTCTAAACGCTCGTCGAACTTTACCCGTTCCGCCCGCAATTCCGCCTTGGCCCGATCAATGAGATGCAGACTCTGGTCGATCTCGTGGGCGTGGGAGAGCATGGGGATCATGATCTTCAGGCGCCCGTAGGAGGATGCTCGCAGCAGGGCGCGCAACTGGGTCATGAACATCTGCGGCTCGGCGAGGGAATAGCGGATGGCCCGCAGTCCCAGCGCCGGATTGGGCTCGAAGCGCGCCTGCCCGCCATTGAGCGCCTTGTCGGCGCCCACGTCGAAGGTACGGATCGTGACCTGACGAGTCCCCATCGACTTGAGAACCGAGCGGTAGGCCTCGAACTGCTCATCCTCATCGGGCAACTCGTCGCGTCCCATGAAGAGGAATTCGGTGCGGAACAGGCCGACTCCGTCGGCATTGGCGGCCTTGACCGCTGCCGCATCCTTGGGTCCCTCGATGTTCGCCAGCAGGAGAATGTCCTCGCCGTCGAGGGTGGTAGCCCGGTTGTCTTTCAGCCGGTTGAGCTTCGACCGCTCAAGCTCGAGTTCCGTCTTGCGCAGCCGGTACTCATCGACGATCTCGGGCGTTGGGCCGACGATGAGGATGCCGCGGGTACCATCAATGATGAGGAGCTCGTCCTCCTCCACCAGGTGGCGGACATGATGAAGAGCCACCACCGCCGGAATACGCAGGCTGCGGGCGACGATGGCGGTGTGGCTGGTGGGCCC
>JAEUNX010000006.1 GCA_016791025.1 Zoogloeaceae bacterium
ACGCCCGCGCCTTTTTGCATCAGGACGGACGCGCCAAGCCCGAGATATTTTTTGGCGACGTCGGGAACGAGCGGAATACGCCGCTCACCCGCAAGCGTCTCCGCTGGCACTCCAATGAGGAGAGACATGGGTGGGACCCCCTTTGAGGAAATAGGAATTTTTCAAAGCGGCACCCATTAATTGGAATATTTTTTCTCTCTCCCCGTCCCACACCGACACTGTGTAAGGCGCTCGCTCAATCCAATCATACTGAAAAGCCTAGCGGGCGCAAAATAAGGGTTTTCAGTTATTGCTCCCCGGTCTCATGAAAAGAAAACGCTTGCATACCCCCCGCAAGGCCGGATTGCCGCCAGGGACCTTGATCCACGTGGGCGAAATCAAGATCGCCCAGCCGTCGATCACGCTGATCGAATACGACGACGCCGGCCTGGAGGAGCACACTTTCACCTCGGTGGAACTCTCCCGCCAGTACGCGCCCACCCGCTCCCGCCTGTGGCTCAATGTCTATGGGCTCCAGGATCCAGCAATCCTCGGTGAGATTGGCCGCCGCTTCCAGTTGCACCCCCTGGTATTGGAAGACATCCTCAACACCCATCAGCGCTCCAAGATCGAGGAGTACGACAACTATCTCTATTGCGTGGTTCGGCTCTTCCATGCCGAGGCGGGGGGCCAAGGCATCCAGTCCGACCAGATCAGCCTGGTCCTGGGGGAGCGCTTCGTACTCACATTCCAGGAACGCCCCAGTGGAGCCTTTCATCCGGTTCGCGAGCGTCTGCGCGCGAACCACTCGCCCATGCGCAGCCACGGCGTGGATTACCTCGCTTACGCCCTCCTCGATGCCGTGGTCGATAGCTATTTCGGGGTGGTGGATCATGTCGGCTCTGCCGCGGAAGACCTGGAAGACGATGCACTGGACCGGCCAACGCCAGCCCTCCTGCGCAACATCAATCTGGTCAAGCAGGACACCCGCACCATCCGCCGCGCCGTCTGGCCGCTACGGGAGGTGATGGCTAACTTGCTGCGCGGTGAAAACGCCTTCTTCGCCCAAGACACCCGCCTCTACCTGCGCGACGTCTATGACCACACCATCCACCTCGTGGAATCCCTGGATGCGGTGCGAGACCTGCTAGGCGACATTCTCGACATTTACATGTCGAGCATCAGCAACCGCCTCAACCTGGAAGTGCGCATCCTGACCGTGCTGTCCATGCTGTTCATGCCCGCCACCCTGGTGGCCGG
The DNA here is from genome assembly GCA_016791025.1 of Zoogloeaceae bacterium. Lineage (GTDB taxonomy): Bacteria > Pseudomonadota > Gammaproteobacteria > Burkholderiales > Rhodocyclaceae > JAEUNX01. The sequence continues at coordinate 1,240 of JAEUNX010000006.1, forward strand.
GATCTTTGGTATGAACTTTCGCTGGATGCCGCTCCTCGACCAAGCCAATGGCTTTTGGATTTCCCTGGGCTTGATGGGCACCCTGGCGGTGGCCATGGGGCTGGCCTTCTGGCGGCGCAGGTTGCTGCGGGAGTAGAGAAGACGGGGGCAGTCGGGCGGCAAAATCTGCCCGACTGCGCAACCCTAGGTCTCGACCACTTTGACCAGCGCGAGGGAGATGTTGTCCCCACCGCCCCGGGCCCGTTGGCGAGCGAGATCCACCAGGATTCCTGCGCTTTCCCGCGCGCGGTGGGAAGCAATCAGATCACCCAGTTCCTGATCGGAGAAATGGGCCCATAGACCATCGGAGCACAGCAGAAAGGCATCGCCGGCCACCAGCACCGCCGCATGGCCGTGCTCGACCTGCGGCAGCACCTTTCCCCCGAGACAGGAGAGCAGGATGTGGCGCTGGGGATGGTTCTCCGCCTCGCCCGCGGAAATCCGCCCTTCCCGAACCAAACCCTCCACCAGGGAATGGTCCTGGGTATGGCCCAGGGGGGCGGCCCCGCGGAAACGGTACAGGCGAGAGTCGCCGCAATGGGCCCACCAGGCCGATGGCCCCTGCAACAGCAGCAGCACGGCGGTGGTGTGGGGATTCTGTTCGCTCGTATAACCCGAGAGGGTCACCATCACATGGGCGTCCTGGACCACGCCCTCAAGAAAGGCCCGCGGCGACTCGCCGGACGGATGGTAGGCCGCAAAATTCTGCCGTGCCCTCACCACCAGTTGGTCGGCCGCCAATCCCCCGCCGGAATGCCCCCCCATCCCATCCCCGAGGACGGCCAGCACCAAGCCCGGCTGGTCCGGATGCACCACCAGGTCCACCCGGTCCTGCTGCTCGAGGCGATCCCCCTGATGACGGGCCAGACAGGCGTCGATGCGAAGACTCATGGTGGCGGCTTGGCGGAAAAGCAAACCGCTCCATTTTAAGGCGGCCGTCGCCTGCGGCCTCGCAACATTTCACGCCCGGCGCGCTAGACGCTCGTCGAGAAGTTCAATCCAGTGGCGCACCGGGGTTTCGGTCCCGGCCTGAAGGTGGGTGATGCATCCGATGTTGGCCGAGGCGATGCAGGAGGCACCACCCGCTGCTAGGGCATCGAGCTTGTCGTCTCGCAATCGCTCGGCAATCTCTGGTTGCAGCAGGGAGTAGGTTCCGGCCGATCCACAGCACAGATGACTGTCCCGCACCGGGGTGAGGGCGAACCCGGCCGCGGTCAGCAGGCGCTCGGCCACCCCACGGATCTTCAGACCGTGCTGCAGCGTGCAGGGGGGATGGAAGGCCACGGACCGGGGCGCCCGCGCCGCCATCGAGCCCAGAAGTTCGAGGAGGCGGGCCTCCTCTGCCACCACCACCTCGGTGACATCCCTGGTCAGTGCCGCGATGCGGGCTGCCTTCTCGGCGTACTCCGGGTCGTCCTGGAGCAGATGGCCATAATCCTTGACCTGCACGCCGCAGCCGGAGGCGGTCATGACGATGGCCTCGACCTCGCCCGCCGTCACCGCGGGCCACCAGGCATCGATATTGCGGCGG
>JAEUNX010000066.1 GCA_016791025.1 Zoogloeaceae bacterium
GCCATCGACGCAAGAAGCGCACCCAGGCCGGCGCTTGGCATGTGGGTTGCAGAGGGTTCTCCACGTCCGGCCCGCGGGGCCGGGCGCCCACCTGTCCATCTCCAGGAGATCCTCCATCATGCGTCGCATCCTCCCCCTCCTCGGCGCCGCCGCCGCCGTCCTCGCGCTGCCGGCCCAGGCCGCCGACGGCAAGGCCGTCTACACCCAGACCTGCCAGACCTGCCATGCCTCCGGCGTGGCGAATGCCCCCAAGCTGGGGGACAAGGCGGCCTGGGGCCCGCGCATTGCCACGGGTAGCGACGCGTTGCTCGCTTCCGTGATGCAGGGCAAGAACGCCATGCCACCCAAGGGCGGCAACGCGAAGCTGACGGACGACGAGATCAAGGCCGCCATCGAATACATGGTGGGCCAGAGCAAGTAAGCCTCGTTCAACCCCCCTCGCCGCAATGCCCATGGACGATGGCCAGGCCGGTCCGGCTTTTCTCGCACCTGGGAATCCGTTCCCAAGCCTTGGGATGGGCCGGGGCCGTGGGGGCCCTTGGCTTCGTGCTGGCTCAGGGCGCGGCCCTGGCGGCGGTGACCCAGGACTTGCGGGATACGCCCCACAACCTTGCCCGGGGCGCCACGCCGGGCAAGGTGGAGCCCAGCGAGCTGTGCGTGTTCTGCCATACGCCCACCGCCAATCCCTTTGGAGAGGCGGTGCGGCCCCAATGGCAGCGGGCTTTGCCGCGGGATTTCAGCTACACCATGTTCGATGACATCGGCCGGGTGGGCTATGCGGGCAGCGCCGCGGTGGGTTCCCAGTCCATTGCCTGCCTGTCGTGCCACGACGCCAACCAGGCGTTTTCCGTGACCCGCAGCGGCTACGACCACCCCTTCGGCGTTCCCTACCGGGGGGCGCTGCCCATGGCCGACCGGGAGCAGGCCCTGGATCAGGCGAAGGCCAGCGGCGCGCCGGTGAATGCCGCCCGCCAGTTGAAGTACGACCAGGATTTCCGCCCCGCCCACCGGGGCGTGGTGGACAACCGGCCGGTGTGGTGGGCCTCCCTCAGCGGCAACTCCGAGCGGCGCAGCCGCCTTGATCTGCCCTTGTTTCCCCGGGGCGGCGAGGGGGCTGAGGGCGACGTGCCCTTCATCGAGTGCGCGAGTTGCCACGACCCCCATGCGCCGACGGAATCCTTCCTGCGGGTCGAGCCTGCCGCCGGGCGGATCTGCCTCACCTGCCACATCAAGTGATGCCCATCGCGGCCGGGAGATGTCCATGAACAAGCCCCACCCCGCCCCCGACCCCGGCCGAAGGATCGGTGCCAGGTTCGTGCTCTGCGCCGTGCTGGCCCTGGCCGCCTGCGCCCAGGTGCCCAGCGGCCCGGCGACCAAGGCGCGCCAGGAGACCCTGGTCTATCCCAAGCCGCCGGACGAACCGCGCTTCGCCTTCGAGCGCGGCATCTACAGCTCGGCGGACGTGGTGCCCGACTCCAAGGACGCCTCCTTCCGCCGGCTGGTCACCGGCGAGACTCGGGGTGGCTATTTCCTCGGCAAGCCTTACGCCGTGGCCGTGCACAAGGGGCGGGTATTCGTCACCGATACCGCCGAGCGGCAGGTCAAGGTCTTCGACGTGCCGGAGGGCAAGTACTTCTCGATTGGCGACGCCGAGCCGGGGCAGTTGTCCAAGCCCCTGGGCATCGACACCGACCAGGCCGGCAATCTGTATGTGGCCGATGCCTCCGCCAAGGCGGTCCTGGTCTATGACCGGGATGGCCGCTACCTGCGCAAGATCGGCGGCGAAAAGCTCTTTGATCGCATGTCCAGCGTGACGGTGGACCCCCAGGGGGAGCGTCTCTACGTGGTGGATATCGGGGGCGTGAACTCCGAGAACCACCGGGTGAGGGTCTTCAACCCCAAGACCGGCGCCCACATCATGGACATTGGCCGGCGCGGCACCGGCGCCGGAGAGTTCAACCTGCCCCGGGATCTGGCGATCGGCAAGGAAGGCCGGCTCTACGTGGTGGATGGGGGCAACTTCCGCGTCCAGGTGTTCAACGCCGATGGCAGCTTCCGCGAGAGCTTCGGCACCGTCGGCCGCCAGCTCGGCAATTTCGCCCGCCCCAAGGAAGTGGCCACCGACCCGGGGGGCAACGTGTATGTGGTGGATGCCGCCTTCGGCAATTTCCAGATCTTCAATGCCGACGGCGACCTCCTGATGTTCGTCGGTGAGCGCTCGGAGCGGGACGGCCCGGGGAAGTACATGCTGCCTTCGGGCATTGCTGTGGACGATGACGGCCGGGTGTTCTTCGTGGACCAGTGGTTCCGCAAGGTGGAGATCTTTCGCCCCTACACCCTGGCAGAGGGGCAGGGCAACCTGACCCGGGCGGCTGCCGCTCCGGCGCGCTAGGGCCGAGCCGAGAGTAGGCGCCAGCCCATTCTCACAATCGACAAAGGGTTTTTACGAAAGTCGGGAAAAAATCGGCGATGACGTACCCCATCGACAGGCCAAGTATGTCGGAATCCGCCGCAAAGCCGCGTCAGAACTGGGCTGACATGGAGCGGAGGAAAAGGCCTATCGCTGGTATGGATTCTGCAGACGTGCCCAGTGCGGGAAAGGTTGGCCCAGCCTCCCCCGCGGCCGGACAGGGAAGCTGCCCGGGTGTGCCACTGCTTTTCCTTCAGGGAGGTTCTCATGTTCAAACACTTTAGCCGGGCGCTCGCCGCGGTGTCGCTGGTCCTGCTTTGCGGGGCAGCCCACGCGGGGATCGCCAATACCAAACACAACCTGACCACCGCGGGCCCCGGGCCCAACCGGACCGACAGCACGGACCAGATCTGCGTGTTCTGTCACACCACCCACGGCGCCGATACCACCGCGCCAGCGCCCTTGTGGAACAAAAAGCTCCCCGCGAGCACCTACCAGACCTACGCC
>JAEUNX010000077.1 GCA_016791025.1 Zoogloeaceae bacterium
ATGGTCCGCCTCAAGATGCCCGAAGGCGAGGCCATCGAGCACGGCATGGTCACCCGCTCCCTGGAGTCCGCGCAGCGCAAGGTCGAGCAGCGGAACTTCGACATCCGGAAACAGTTGCTGGAATACGACGACGTTTCCAACGATCAGCGCAAGGTCATCTACCAGCAGCGCAACGAATTGCTGGAAACCGAGGACATTTCAGAAACCATCACCGCCATGCGGCAGGGCGTGATCCATGATTCGTTCCGCAGCCATGTCCCGGCCGAAAGCGTGGAAGAGCAGTGGGACATCGCCGGCCTGCAGGCCGCCCTCGAGGGTGAGTTGCGATTGAGCGTGCCGGTGGCCGACTGGATCAAGGCCGAGCCGGCGCTGAGCGACGACGACATTCTCCGTCGAGTTCTGGAAGCCGCCGATGCGGCCTACGCGGCCAAGGTCGCGATCGTCGATGGTTCGGCCTGGCACCAGTTCGAGCGCAATGTGATGCTCCAGAGTCTAGACAGTCACTGGCGCGAGCACCTCGCTTCACTCGATCATCTGCGGCAAGGGATCCATCTTCGCGGTTACGCCCAGAAGAACCCCAAGCAGGAATACAAGCGGGAAGCCTTCGAACTCTTCGAAACCTTGCTTCAGACGGTTCGAACGGACGTCACCCGTCTGCTGATGACCGTCCAGATCCGTACCGAGGCCCAACTTGAGGAAACCGAGGCCGCCCCGGAGATGAGCAATGTTCAGTACCACCACGCCGATTATGACGAGGCGCTGGCTGCGGCCAATCCGCCCGACAAAGGGCCTTCGCCGGTCAGTCAAAGTGCCAAGGTGGGTCGGAATGACCCCTGTCCCTGTGGTTCCGGGCGCAAGTACAAGCACTGCCACGGCAAGCTGAGCTGACCTGAGCCGCCGACGGCGGTCGGGCGGCTTCTTGGGGCGTGCCCAGCCTAAAGGCCCATTGCCCCCTGCCGATAACCGGGGCATGCTGAATCCCGCTCCCATCGACAATGTAATCCTCCCGTCTTCCGGAGAGCGCCCCCCGGAAGGCGCGACGGGCTGGGTGGCTTTGATTCGCGACCAGAACATGCCTGCCTTCGGGGCGACGGTGGCGGCGGTGCGCGATGTGACGGGCGACGAACGCTCCACTGCCAATCACCTGGCCCAGGTGATCCTTCAGGACACTGCCCTTACCACCAAGGTTCTCAAGCTCGCCAACAGCGCGTTCTACAACCCCTCCGGCCAAAGCATCAGCACCATCAGCCGGGCGATCATGGTGCTGGGATTCGACCTGATGGCCGACATCGCCCTTGGAGTTTCCCTGGTCGATGCGATGTTGGCCGGAGGGGTCCGGGGGCGCGTGGTCCAGGAGATGGCCCGCAGTTTCCATGGGGCCGTCCAGGCCCGTTCCCTGGCTCAATTGCGACGGGATCCCCGGGCAGAGGAGATCTTCATCGCCACCCTGCTGTCGTCAGTGGGCGAGATGGCGTTCTGGTGCTTCGGTGGCGAGGTGGCGGAGGGCCTGGATGCCGCTCTGACCAAGGATCCCCGCCGTCCTTCCGAAGATGTCCAGGTTCAGCAACTGGGATTCCGCCTGCGCCAGGTCTCTCTTGGTCTGGCACGGGAATGGCGACTCGGGCCATTGCTGACCTCCGTATTGGAGGAGCGCCGACGCCCGGGACCGGAAGAGCAGACCGCGCGATTCGGGACCCGTATCGCCCTGGCGGCGGAGGCGGGCTGGCAATCGCCGGAGATGGAGGCGGTCATCGGGGAACTCGGCGACTTCTGCGGTTTGCCCGCAGACGAGCTCCGGTCCAAAATGGCCAAGGAATCCGAGCGGGCCGCCCAGATTGCCCTTCTCTATGGGCTGCCAGAAGCGGCGCGCCAGATCCGCGCACCGGCCAAGGCGGCGCCACCGGTGGCAGCGCTGCCGGGGGCGGAATCCGAGCCAGTTGTCACCCATGGCGCTGCACCGCCTTCCAGCGCGGATCCCATCCTGCAGCTACGGATCCTGCGCGAGTTGTCCCACCATATCGCTACCCAGGGTGGTCTCAATGAAGTGGTGCAGCTTGCCCTTGAAGGGATTCTGCGCGGTGTGGGTATGGATCGTGTCCTGTTCGCCTTGGTGACCACCAACCGCCAGCAGCTGGCGGGCAAGTCGGCCCTGGGGTCGGGCGCCGAGGCCCTGTGCCAGCGCTTCCTGTTCGCCGTCGGCGGTCCCGGGGATGATGTGTTTGCCGTCCTGGCCCAGCGCCTGGCGCCGGTCCTGCTGAATCCGGAAAGCCCGCCGGCGGGTTTGCGCCTCCAGCGCCTGCGGATGGTGGTTGGGGATACGCCTGCCTGCCTGGCCCCCGTGGTGGCCCAGGGCCGAATGATCGGGGCAATCTATGCCGATCGCGCCCAGGGCAGCGCAGGCTTAGAGCGGGAGAGCTTCGAGGCCTTCCGTCACTTCGCCGAGCAAGTGTCCTTCGCCTTCGCCGCTGCCTCCCTGCGCCGGCCCTAGGCGGCACCCAGGGCCCGGGGATGGGCTATCATCGCCGCTTTGTCTCGATTCCCGAGGTCGGAGGTCAGCATGGCGGTCAATCTCAGCCCCCCCAATCCGCAAGCCCTGCACCCAGTGCCGGGGGTGCGTCTCGGCTCTGCCGAAGCCGGCATTCGCAAACTCCATCGCAAGGATTTGACCCTCATCACCCTGGAGCCAGGCGCCCGGGTCGCAGGCGTTTTTACCCAGAACCGATTCTGCGCGGCGCCGGTGCAAGTGTGTCGCGAGCACCTGGCGGCGGGAGAGGAAATTCGCGCCTTGATCATCAACACCGGCATTGCTAACGCCGGAACGGGGGAGCAGGGGCTCGCCGACGCTCGGGCGACTTGCGCGGCCGTGGCTCGCGAGCTGGAGGTCCCAGCCGAGGCCGTCCTGCCTTTTTCAACCGGCGTGATTTTAGAACTATTGCCCATGGGGCGCTTGTTGGCAGGGCTTCCGGCGGCGCGGGCAGCGGTGAGGCCGGAGGGTTGGTTTGACGCGGCCCACGCCATCATGACCACCGACACCATCGCCAAAGCGGTGTCGCGGCAGGTCCAGGTGGCCGGGCGCACGGTGACCCTGACCGGCATGTCCAAGGGCGCGGGGATGATCAAGCCCAACATGGCCACCATGCTCGGCTACATCGCCACCGACGCCTGCGTCGCCCAGCCGCTCCTGGACGCGCTGGTGCGGGAAGCAGCAGATCTGTCATTCAATAGCATCACGGTGGATGGCGACACGTCCACCAATGACAGCTTCGTGGTCATGGCCACCGGCCGTGCCGGCCACCCTGAGATCGTGGCGCCGACGTCAGATGGCTACGAAACCTTCCGCCGAGCCCTCATCGACGTGGCGGTGGGGCTTGCCCAGGCCATCGTGCGGGATGGCGAAGGGGCGACCAAGTTGATGACCCTGGACATTCGGGGAGGGCGTGATCGCGGCGAATGTCGGGCGGTGGGCTACGCGATCGGACACTCGCCCCTGGTGAAAACCGCGTTCTTCGCTTCGGATCCCAATCTCGGCCGGATCCTTGCGGCGATCGGCTATGCGGGAATCGGCGACCTGGATGTGATGAGGCTCAAGGTATGGCTTGAGGACGGGAGTGGGGCGGTCCTGGTGGCCGAGCGTGGCGGCCGGGCAGCCAGCTATCGGGAAGAAGATGGCGCCCGCATCATGCGCAACGCCGAAATCACCATTCGCGTCGATCTGGCGCGGGGCGATGCCCAGGCGACGCTGTGGACCTGCGATTTCAGCTACGACTACGTGAAGATCAATGCCGATTACCGGAGTTAGCCGCCTGCGCTTGCACCGCTTCAGTGCCGTGGGGCGCTCCGTCGGCGAGCAATGGTGCGCTGCACCGTTTCATAGGCTTCCACGGCGACATAGGGGAGGAGCCCGAGGGCGCCAATGTAGAGCAGGATTTCAAACAGGTCAGGATCCATACGCCCGATTCCACAGAATCTGAACAGACCTTGCTCAGCAAGGCGCGTGCCATTCACTGGGCCTTTTTGAGGCGGACGAGGCGGAACCAGCCCCGGGCGAGGGCAGGTTGGTCGTCCTGCACGATCAGGTCGGGACATTCCGCCAAGAGATCCTCCAGCACCACATCCAGGCGAGTTGCGAATCGTTTTACCAGAGGGGTCGCCCAGCGCCTGGCCGGCGCCCGCTGGCCCGGACGAAGGAACTTGTCGAATATCAATACGGTGCCGCCGGGGCGCAGGATGCGGGAGGCCTCCCGGAGACAGGCCAGCGGCTCGGGGGCCACAGCGAGGATGAGGTGAAGAACCACGGCGTCGAAGTGGCTGTTCCCGAAGGGTTGAGCCATGACGTCACCCTGAATTGCCGCAAAACGCAAGGGCCCGGCCCGGGGGGCGCAGTGCCGGAGCATGGCCAGCGTGAGGTCCAGGCCCACGTACCGGTGGGTGAGGGGTAGATGCGGTAGGTCGAGCCCGGTGCCGACTCCGGCCAGCAGAACGTCGCCAGGCGGGAGGTTGGCCAGCCAGCCCAGGCTGCGCAGCCGGGCCGGCCGAGTGGCTCGGGCAAGCAGCGCGTCATAGATGGGAGCAAAAAAGGTGTAGCTGCGGCGAAGGCTGTGGCCTTCCCCCATGCGTCAATTCACCATGCTGGGCATCGCCAGCGAAAATGGCTGAATGGCGGCGTCGAAGTGGTGGCCGTCTTCCGCCACCATCTGGTAGCTGCCGTGCATGGTGCCGACCGGCGTGGCGAGGACACTGCCGCTGGTGTATTCGAAGGATTCGCCGGGCTCGAGTTGGGGTTGCTCGCCGACCACGCCGGAACCCTTCACCTCCTGCACCTTCCCCTCGCCATCAGTGATGATCCAGTGGCGGCTGCGCAGCTGGGCCGCAATGGTGCCGCGGTTGGTAATGACCACCCGGTAGGCGAAGACGTATTTGTCCTCTTCCGGATCCGACTGGTCGGCGATGTATTGGGCGACGGCATGGACGTCGATGCGATATTTTTCCAGCATGATGAAGGCATGGTGTTCGGGAGGCAGGAGCCCCATTCAAGCGCAAATGTCGTGCCATCGCAACCAGCCGGCTAAAATGCGGCTTTGTATTGCAGAGTCCGCCGCCATGTTTCGCCTCGCTCCCAGCCTGCTTTCCGCCGATTTCGCCCGCCTGGGAGAGGAGGTGCGGGATGTCGTCGCCGCTGGCGCCGACTGGATTCATTTCGACGTGATGGATAACCATTATGTGCCGAATCTCACCATCGGCCCGCTGGTGTGCGAGGCCATTCGCCCCCACACCACGGCGCCGATCGACGTGCACCTGATGGTGAAGCCGGTGGATCGCGTGGTGCCGGATTTCGCCAAGGCTGGGGCCAATATCATCACCTTCCACCCTGAGGCGTCGGAGCACGTGGATCGGACCCTGAGTCTGATCCGCGACTCGGGCTGCCAGGCGGGGCTGGTGTTCAACCCCGCCACTTCACTGGCCTATCTCGATCACGTCATGGACAAGATCGACGTGGTCCTGCTGATGAGCGTGAACCCGGGCTTTGGCGGCCAGTCCTTCATTCCCTCCACCCTGGCCAAACTTCGCCAGGCTCGCGCCCGCCTCGACGCTTATTTCGCCGAGACCGGGCGGAAAATCCTCCTGGAGGTCGATGGCGGCGTGAAAGTCGCAAACATCGCCGAGATTGCCCGTGCCGGCGCCGACACCTTTGTCGCTGGCTCAGCCGTGTTTGGCGCAGGCCGAGCGGAAGACCCCCACCGTTACGACAGCGTGATCGCCGCGCTGCGCCGGGCCCTTGCGGAGGATGTCCATGGCTAGTCTGCCCCGCTTCGCCGTCGATGCGGTGCTGTTCGACCTGGACGGGACGCTCCTCGATACCATTCGCGATCTCGCCGAGGGGGCCAATCGCATGCTGGCCGAGATGGGTCGGCCCCTGCGTTCCCAGGCCGAGATCCATAGCTTCGTCGGCAAGGGCATCCCCAATCTGGTGCGGCGCTGCCTGACCGAGGGCGCCTGCGCCACCGAAACCGAGATCGATCATGCGGTCACCGTGTTCCGCCGCCATTACCAAGTGGTCAATGGGGCCGACACCCGGATCTATCCGGGGGTGGAGGATACTCTGAGGGCCCTCGCCGGTCAGGGATTCCGCCTCGCCTGCGTCACTAACAAGGCTGCAGCATTCACCGAGCCGCTTCTCGCACGCATGGGCCTTCACGGCTGGTTCGACGCCATCGTGAGTGGCGATACCCTGGCCGTCAAGAAGCCGGATCCGGCCGTGCTGCACCACGCTTGCTCGCTGCTGGGCGTGGCCGCCGACGCTGCCCTTATGATCGGCGACTCGGAAAACGATGCCCTGGCGGCCCGTCGGGCGGGCATGCCGGTCTTCCTCATGAGCTACGGTTACAGCGAGGGGCGGCCCGTGGACACCATTGAATGCGATGGGCTACTATCCGACCTCCGCGACGCCCTCCCGCACATCGTGCGGCGCCCAGGCCGACCGGCTTGATGTCTCGCCAACTTTTCCGGATTACCGATTCATGAGACCCCGCAAACGGGATTTCACCCAGGGGAGTGATGCCGTCCGTGCCCAGTCATCGACGAGGCGCGGCGGGCGGTCATGGCGTGGCCGCCAGGCCCACTGACATCCGCATCGGGCGGCTCTGCCGCCGCACCCCTCCCCGCTTCCACTGGTAATCCTGGAGTCGTCATGACCGAAGCCGAGTTCCTTGCCCTTGCCGCGCAGGGCTACAACCGCATCCCTATCTCCGTCGAGACCCTGGCCGACCTCGACACCCCGCTGTCCATCTACCTCAAACTCGCCAACGCGCCTTACACCTATCTCCTCGAGTCCGTGCAAGGGGGCGAACGATTTGGCCGTTACTCGATGGTCGGCCTGGCCGCCGCAGCCCGCATCGAGGTCCGGGGCCGTCACGTCCGGCGCCTGGACGCCGAGCAAGTGGTCGACGACCGTCAGGACGTCGACCCCCTGGCCTACCTGGCCGAATTCATGGCCGGGATGAAAGTGCCTCCGCGCCGAGGATTGCCCCGTTTCACCGGCGGCCTGGTGGGGTGCTTTGGTTATGACACCGTCCGCTACATCGAACCCCGCCTCGCGGCCACCGAAAAGCGCGACGAAATCGGCACGCCCGACATCCTGTTGATGCTCTCGGACGAACTGGCCATCGTCGACAATCTCTCCGGCAAGCTGACCCTGGTGGTGTATGCCGAGCCGGCCAAGCCGGGCGCCTATGCTCGGGCCAAGGCGCGCCTGGCGGAGTGGGTGGCCCGTCTGCGGGCGCCGGTGGCGATTCCCGCTGAGCAGCCCCATGCCTCGGCCCCGCCGGTTTCCCGTTTCGGCGAGGAGGCCTTCAAGGCTGCGGTGCGGCGGGCCAAGGAATACATCATCGACGGCGACGTCATGCAGGTGGTGCTGGCCCAGCGGATGAGCAAGCCCTATGGCGCGAGTCCGCTGGCGCTTTACCGCGCCATCCGCTCCCTCAATCCCTCGCCCTACATGTTCCTCTTCAATTTCGGCGACTTCCATGTGGTCGGGGCGTCGCCGGAGATCCTGGTCCGTCTGGAGGGCGATGGCGACCAGCGCAAGGTGGTGGTTCGGCCCATCGCGGGCACGCGCAAGCGCGGCACCACGCCGGAGGAGGATCAAGCCCTGGAGAAGGATCTGCTGGCGGATGAAAAGGAGCGCTCCGAACATTTGCAGCTTCTCGACCTGGGCCGCAACGACTGTGGCCGGGTGGCGGCCACCGGCTCCGTGGAGGTTACCGAGCGCTTCATCGTCGAGCGCTACTCCCATGTGATGCACATCGTTTCCAACGTTGAAGGCCGCTTGAAGCCTGGGCTCGACGCGTTGGCGGTCCTGCGGGCCACCTTCCCGGCAGGTACCGTTTCCGGGGCCCCCAAAGTCCGGGCGATGGAGATCATTGACGAGCTGGAGCCGGTCAAGCGTGGCCTTTACGCCGGCGCAGTGGGCTATCTGGGTTTCCACGGCGAGATGGACTTGGCGATCGCCATCCGAACCGCGGTGTTGAAGGATGGTCAGATCCATGTCCAGGCCGGGGCGGGCATCGTGGCGGATTCCGATCCCGACTCCGAATGGACCGAGACCCAGAACAAGGCCCTGGCGATGCTGCGGGCGGCGGAACTGGCCGAAGCCGGCCTGGATACCCAAGTGGTCTGAGGAGCCCGCCATGTTGCTGATGATCGACAACTACGACAGCTTCACCTACAACCTGGTCCAGTACTTTGGAGAACTCGGTGCGGACGTCCACGTCGTCCGCAACGATGAGATCACGGTGGAGGAAATCGGTCGGCTGGCACCGCGCCATTTGGTGATCTCGCCGGGCCCCTGCTCGCCGGCCGAGGCGGGGATCTCGGTGGCGGCGATCCAGGCCTATGCCGGCCGGATTCCGCTGCTGGGGGTTTGCCTGGGCCACCAGAGCATCGGCGCGGCCTTTGGCGGCCGCATCGTCCATGCCAAGCAGGTGATGCACGGCAAGACCTCGCCCGTGCATCACCGGGGCGAAGGTGTGTTCCGCGATCTACCCAATCCCTTGACCTGTACCCGCTACCACTCGTTGGCCATCGAGCGGGAGACCCTTCCGGACTGCCTGGAGGTCACAGCCTGGACCGCCGACGAGGAAATCATGGGTGTGAGGCATAAATCCCTCGCTGTGGAAGGGGTACAGTTTCATCCTGAATCGATTCTCACCGAGGCGGGGCACGCGCTCCTGAAAAACTTCCTCGACCAGCATCCATGACGGGAGCCCGATCCATGTCCATCACTCCGCAGCAGGCGCTCCAGCGTGCCATCGAGCACCGCGAGATTTTCTACGACGAGATGCTCGCCCTCATGCACCAGATCATGGCCGGCGAGGTCTCGCCGGTCATGACCGCGGCGATCCTGGCCGGTTTGCGCACCAAGAAGGAAACCATCGGCGAGATCACTGCCGCAGCCACCGTGATGCGGGAACTGGCCACCAAGGTCGTGGTGCCGCCTCCTCATGACCACTTCCTTGACGTGGTCGGTACTGGCGGAGATGGGTCCCACACCTTCAACATTTCCACCGCCACCATCTTCGTGGCCGCGGCGGCGGGAGCGCGGGTGGCCAAGCACGGCGGGCGCAGCGTATCGTCGAAATCGGGCTCGGCGGACGTGCTGGAGGCCCTGGGAGTCAACCTCGCCCTCTCCGCCGAGCAGGTGGCCGAGTGCATCGCCGAGACCGGCATCGGCTTCATGTTCGCTCCCAACCATCACAGCGCGATGAAGAACGTGGCGCCGATTCGCCGAGAGATGGGGGTGCGGACGATTTTCAACATCCTCGGCCCGCTGACCAACCCCGCCGGCGCCCCCAACACCCTGCTGGGCGTGTTCCACCCTGATCTCGTCGGGATCTGTGTGCGGGTCATGGAGCGGCTGGGGGCTCGCCATGTGCTCGTCGTCCATGGTCTGGACGGCATGGACGAAGTGTCCCTCGGCGCCGCCACGCTTGTCGGCGAGCTGAAGGACGGGGTCGTGCGGGAGTATGAGATCCATCCGGAGGATTTCGGTCTCGCCATGCTCTCGGCCCGCCAGCTCAAGGTGGCCGATGCGGCCGAATCCAAGGCCGTGCTTCTCGGCGCACTGGATAACCGTCCGGGGGCGGCCCGAGAGATCGTCGCCCTCAATGCCGGCGTGGCCCTGTACGCCGCCAACCTTGCCGAATCCATCGGTGCCGGTCTGGCCCTCGCCCGGGAAGTCCTCGCCAGCGGGGCGGCTCGGGCCAAGCTGGAGGCCTTCGTGGCCTGTACCCGCAAGTTCGCCTGAGGCCATCGTCATGGACATCCTGGAGCGGATTCTGGCGACCAAGCGGGAAGAAGTGGCCATCGCCCGGCGGGCCGTTCCCGAAGCCCTGGTCCGGGCGCGGGCTCTGGCGGTTTCCCCGGCGCGGGATTTTGGTGGCGCCTTGAAGAGCCGTATCGCCGCCGGCAACCCGGCAGTCATCGCCGAAATCAAGAAGGCCAGCCCGAGCAAGGGCGTCATCCGCGAAGATTTTCGCCCGGCCGACATTGCCGCGGCTTACGCCTCTGCAGGCGCCACCTGTTTGTCGGTACTGACGGATCGCCATTACTTCCAGGGTGCGCCGGAGTACCTTCAGGCGGCCCGGGTGGCCTGCCCGCTTCCTGTCCTGCGCAAGGATTTCCTCGTCGACCCTTATCAGGTCTTCGAATCCCGGGCCATGGGGGCTGATGCGATCCTGCTCATCGTGGCGGCCCTCAGCCAGGAGCGGATGCTCGAAATGGAAAGCATCGCCCGGGAGCTGGGCATGGCGGTCCTGGTCGAAAGCCACGATGGCGCCGAGTTGGAGCGGGCCCTGGCCCTCAAGACCCCCCTCCTTGGCATCAACAACCGCAATCTGCGCAGTTTCGAGGTCAGCCTCCACACGACCCTGGACCTCCTTGACCGCATCCCTGCGGGTCGGATCGTGATCACCGAATCCGGCATCCTCGATCCGGCCGACGTCGAGCGTATGCGCAGCCATGGCGTCAATGCCTTCCTGGTGGGCGAAGCGTTCATGCGGGTCCCCGATCCCGGCGAAGGCCTCCGCCGTCTCTTCGCCTGACCGGGCCCCATGGCGGACGCGCCACCGCCGGCGCCTGGGGAGCCGCCCCCTGATCCTCAAGCCGGCGCCCGTCCGCGCCGTTCCCGCTGGCTGGCCGTCGGAGTCGCCGCCGCCGGCACGCTCGTCGCCACCGTCCTGCTCCTGGCCTGGTTGGTGGTCACTCCGGCCGGCACTGCCTGGCTCATCGATTTGGGGGCGCGCCTCGTCGGGGGCGATCTTCAGGTCGAGGGCGTGGCGGGCGGGCTCGCCGGGGATTTGCGTGTTGCCCGCCTGCGCTACCGCGATGCCAGACTGCACATCGAAGCCCAGGATCTCCGCCTGCATTGGCGGCCCGCTGCCCTGCGGCAGGGCCTCCTGCACCTCACTGAAATTTCCGCCCGGGCGGTCACCTGGGCCCAGGCCCCGTCGGATACGGCCGTGGCGCTTCCGGCCAGCCTGCGCCTGCCAGGCGCCGTCACGGTGGACCGTCTCGGGGTCGGGGATTTCGCCCTGGCAGCGTGGCAGGACCCGTCCGCCCCGCCCAGCCTGCGCCTCGTCGAGCTGACCGCCGCGTTTGCCAGCGATGGCCGTCATCACCGCCTGACGGCCCTGCGCGTGGGGACCCCCTGGGGTCAGCTCAGCGTTCCCGAAGCCAGGCTCGATGGCCAGGCGCCGTATCCCCTGTCCCTGCAGGGGCGGCTCGACAACGATCACGCAGCCCATCCCTATCAGCTGAGCGGAGAGTTGGGCGGGCCCCTCGACGCCCTGGGCCTCCGCCTCGCCGGGACTGGTGCCGGCAGCGTGACCGTCGCGGCCGACGCGTCCCTGACTCCGTTCGCTCCCCTCCCCCTGGCGAAGGCGCAAGTCCGCCTGGCTCAGCTGGACCCCTCCCGCTTCGACGCGGCCTGGCCCGGAGCAGATCTGACATTGGATGTCGATCTCGCGCCCGCCGCAGTGTCCCCCGGCGGGGCCGGCCGGGCACTGGAGGGGCGATTCCAGATGGTGAATGGTCAAGCTCGTTCCCTGGACGCTGGCGGGGTTCCCCTGGAACGGGCCTTCGGGCACCTCGCCTGGAGCGCCGAGGCCTTGACCCTTTCCGATCTCGACCTTCGGTTGGCGGGGGGTGCCGCCCTGGTGGGGCAGGTGCGCTGGGAGCCCGGGCGCCAGGCGGTCCATGGGGCGCTGATCACTCGGGATCTGGATCTTCGTCGCCTGGATCGGCGGGGTCCCGCCACGCGGTTGGCCGGGCGGATCGCCGCGGAGGGCCAGGACGGCGCCATCGAGGTGACGAGCCAACTCACCGATCCCCGTTTTGCCCTCCACCTGGTGGCGCGAGCGTCGGCGGCCGCGATCGAGCTGGAGACGCTCCGTCTCCAGGCCGCCGGTGGCGTGGCGGAGGCGGGCGGGCGGGTGGCCCTCGACGGCGGGCACAAATTTCGCCTCCAGGCGGGGCTGTCCGGCTTCGACCCTCGTAGTCTGTGGTCGGAGGCGCCAGCGGGGACCCTCAACCTCAGCCTTCAGGCGACCGGGGTGGCCCAGCCGGCCTGGGCCGCCCAGGGGGAATTCGAGATTCGAGATAGCCGCCTCAACGGGCAAGACCTGGCCGGCTCCGGCCGGTTTGGCGCCAGCGCGCGTCGCCTCGAGGTGCCGAGGTTCCAGCTCGATTGGGCCGGCAACCACCTGGCGGCCGAGGGACGCCTGGGCCAGGCAGGCGATCGCTTGACCTGGAAGGTCGCCGCGCCGGATCTGGGGCGCCTGGGCTTGGGCGTGCGCGGCCGCATCGACGCCGACGGCAGCCTGACCGGGGGCTTCGAGGGGCTGAGCGGGGCGGCGACGGCGATGGTCGAGCGCCTGGAGTGGCCAGGGCGCCTGCGCATCGCATCCCTCAATTTTGCCGGCCGCCTGGAGCCCGGGGCTAGCGGAGCCTGGGCCGCCAGCCTCGGGGCAACGGGTGTGGGCGCCCCCGGTGAGCCGCCCTGGGCCGATTCCCTCGCCCTGCAACTGGGGGGCACGCGGCGGGCCCATCAACTAGACATCCAGACGGCGCGGGGGCGGCGGGACCGCTGGCAGGCGGTCCTGGACGGCGGCCTGGATGACGGGCAGAACTGGGCGGGGCGCCTTCGCGAGGCGCGGGGTGAAGGCCGCTTCGCCCTCGATCTAGAAGCGCCGGCAAGCCTGCGCCTGGGCAGGCAGCTGATGGAACTGGGCCCGGCCACCCTGCGCACGGCCACCGGCGTCATCCACTTGCGCGAAACTCGCTGGACGCCGGCGCTCACCTCCCTGCGGGGAGACTTCCGGGGGCTGGGGGTCGGATTGCTCACCCTCGATGGTGGCTCGGCCCGCCGCGGCGAGGTGACGCTGCGCCTGGCGGGAGACTGGGACTGGCGAATGGGCGAGCGGATGGACGGCCAGATCCACATCGCGCGGGAATCGGGGGACTTGGTCCTGATTGGTGAACGTGCGGCCCGGCTGGGCCTGGAGGCCTTCGAGATCGTGGTCAGCGCCCAGGCCAACCGCCTCGCCGGGAGCCTGGAGGCGCGGGGAACGCAGTTGGGCCGCCTGGCCGCATCCGCCACCGCGGCGGTCGAACGGGGCGCCGGCGGGTGGCGCCTGGCCCCGGACGCGGCCCTCAGTGGCTCGGCACGCCTAGACATGGCGTCGGTGGCCTGGGTTGGCCCCCTGACCCACCCCAGTCTGAGTACCGAGGGGCGGCTGGAGGCGGAGTTCTCCCTCTCCGGCACGCCGGCGCGGCCGGTTTCCACCGGCTGGGTACGGGGCGGCGGCCTGGGGCTGACCCTGGCGGACCTGGGGCTGCGCCTTTCGGGTGGAACCCTGGAGGCGGATTTCGATCGCGAGCGGCTGCGGGTGACTCGGCTCGAATTTCAAACGCCCGCCGAGGTGGTGCCGGCGGACGTGCGCCTGCGCCCCCTCGCCGCCGAACCGGGCCGGCTCGATATTTCCGGCGAAGTGGCCCTCGCCCAGGGGGCCGGCCGGTTTCAATTCGAGGCCCAGAGGTTGCCGCTCCTCCAGCGGACCGACCGGTGGGTGATAGTGAGCGGGAGTGGCGACATCGCCACCGGATGGGACAGTTTGGCCCTGACCACCCGCCTGAAGGCCGATGGGGGCTTCGTTGGCCTGAGCGATGCCGCGGCGGCCCCCAGTCTTTCCGACGACGTGGTGGTCCTCGGGCGCAATGATGCCACTGCCCGTACGCCCTTCCGGCTCAGTGTGGACGCCCAGCTCGATCTGGGACCCCGACTCTACCTGCGCGCCGCCGGGGTCGCGGCCCGCCTGGCGGGGGTGCTGCATGTGGAGGGGCGCGACGGTCAGTCCCTCGTCACCCGGGGGACGGTGACCGCCGCCGACGGGAGCTACGAGGGCTATGGCCAGACCCTGGCCATCGAGCGGGGCCGGGTCAATTTCAATGGTCCTCTGGACAATCCTGCCCTCGATGTGGTGGCCCTGAGAAAGGGCTTGGCGGTCGAGGCGGGGGTCGCGATCACCGGCACCGCCAAGCGCCCCCAGGTGCGCCTGGTTTCCGAACCCAACGTGCCGGACGCGGAAAAATTATCCTGGATCGTCCTCGGTCGTCCGCCGGATTCGGCCAGTGGCAGCGATATGGGCCTCCTCATCCCCGCCGCCCAGGCGCTGCTGGGCGGCCCCGGCGGCGGCATGACGGCGCAACTGGCCAATAGCCTGGGTCTGGACCTGGTGAGCATCGGCCAGGGGGACCTGGGCAGCGTCACCCGGGGCGCGACGAGCCGCGTGGTCGGGACGGGAGCCACGGTCGTGGCCGGTGCCACGGTGAGCGGCCAGGTGGTGAGTCTCGGCAAGCGCCTGTCTGCGGATGCTTTTTTTTCCGTCGAACACAGTTTGGCTGGCGCTGAGAGTATCGTGAAACTCACCTATCAATTGACCCGCCACTTGGCCGTAGTGGTACGGGGGGGCACTGACAACGCCGTGGATCTCTCCTACACCATCAGCTTTCAGTGACTCGTGGCGACGCCGTCGCCGGGGACCAGGACGGGGGAGGACGGAGCAGGATCTTGTTGCGTGCGGGCGTGTTGTATTTCCGCAGCTTTCCATGGTGCATTGCACAAATCGCAAACCAATTGGGTCTACACTTGTCTTACCGGTAGGCAAAAAGCAGGAGTTGAGTGATGGGCGAGAGCGATCGAGTGCGGGAAGTGGCAGTCCTCGGGGGCGGCTGCTTCTGGTGCCTCGAGGCGGTATTCGAGGATGTCGAAGGTGTGGAGTCGGTAGAATCCGGCTACTGCGGAGGTCAGCTCGCCCGGCCCAGCTACGACCAAGTCTGCGAAGGGGGCACCGGCCATGCTGAGGTCGTCAAGCTGACCTACGATCCAGCGGTGGTGAGCTTCCAAGCCTTGCTGCAGATCTTCTTCACCATCCACGACCCCACCACGCGCAACCGTCAGGGCAACGATCTGGGTACCCAGTACCGGTCGATCATCTTTGCCCAGGACGACGCCCAAATGGCGGTCGCCAACGCCATGATCCAGGAACTGGGCGAGCAGCGCGCGTTTCCCTCGGCCATCGTCACCGAGTTGAAGGGGGCGGAGCGCTTCTGGCCCGCGGAGGGGCATCACCAGCACTACTTTGCCAACAATGCCTACCAGCCCTACTGTCAGTACGTGGTGGCACCCAAGGTGGTCAAGTTCCGGGAAAAGTTTTCCCATCTGCGCCGAAGCGGCAAGTAGCCCCGGGTAAAATGGCGCATCCAGATTCAGGAGTTCCCTATGACCTCTAAAACCACCGCCACCGGCTTGGTGATCGAAGACCTCGAAGAGGGCAGCGGCGAGGAGGCCTTCGCAGGCCAGTTCGTCACTGTCCATTACACCGGCTGGCTGACCGACGGCAGCAAGTTCGATTCCAGCAAGGACCGTAACGATCCTTTCTCCTTCCCCCTCGGCCTGCGCCATGTCATCGCCGGTTGGGACGAAGGCGTCCAGGGCATGAAGATCGGCGGTCGCCGCAAGCTCACCATCCCGCCCCAGCTCGGCTATGGCGCCCGGGGCGCCGGCGGCGTGATCCCGCCCAACGCCACCCTGGTGTTCGAGGTCGAGCTGCTCAAGATCGGCTGATCCGCGCAGCGATCATCGACCGCTCAAGCCGCCTTTCGGGCGGCTTTTTCACGTCGAGGCCCCGCCCCCAACTGGCATAATCGCCGGCAATGTCCCCCCCAGAATTCATCGCTAAATGGCGCGCCGTCCCGGTCACCGAGCGCCAGGGCGCTCAGGCCCATTTTCTCGACCTCTGCGAACTCCTGGGGGTGGCCAAGCCCTACGACCCCGCCTGGCCGGTGGAGCGCTACTGCTTTGAGAAGGGCGCCACCAAGACCGGCTCCGGCCAGGGCTGGGCGGATGTCTGGCTGGCCGGGCACTTTGCCTGGGAATACAAGCGGCCCGAAGGCGATCTGGCCAAGGCCCTCAAACAGTTGATGACCTACGCCCTGGCCCTGGACAACCCGCCCCTGCTGGTGGTCTCCGACATTCGCCTGATCCAGGTCCACACCCACTTCACCGGCACGCCCTCCGAGGTCCACAGCTTTGAGCTGGATGACTTGGCCGATCCGGCGGCGCGGGACAAGCTGCGTGGCCTGTTCTCCGCCCCCGAGCGATTCCGCCCGGCCCGCACCACTGCCGCCGTCACCGCCGAGGCCGCCCGCAAATTCGCTGAGCTGGCCGAAGCGCTGCGCCTGCGCGGCCACGACAAGGACCGGGTCGCCCGCTTCCTCGACCGCTGCCTGCTGTGCCTCTTCGCCGAGGACGTGGGCCTGCTGCCCGGGCGGCTCTTCGAGCGCCTGGTGGATAAAAGCCAGGCCGAGCCGGACAAACTTGGCGCCCGCCTGGCCGAGCTCTTCCGCGCCATGCAGGCCGGCGGCGACTTCGCCCTGGAAGACATCCCCTGGTTCAACGGCGGCCTCTTCGACCAGCCCGAGGCCCTGCCCCTGGCGCTACCGGAAATCCAGATTCTGCTGGCCGCCGCCCGGCTGGACTGGCAGGCCATCGACCCCTCCATCTTCGGCACCCTCTTCGAGCGCGGGCTGGACCCGGACAAGCGCAGCCAGCTCGGCGCCCACTACACCGACCCCGCCTCCATCGCCCGCATCATCGAGCCGGTCATCGTCGCACCCCTCCTGGCCGAATGGGCCGCCACTCGGGCCGAGATTCAGGCCAAGCTCGCCCGCCTCGCTGACGAGGAAGCCGCCCACGCGGAGGAAGCGAAAGCCGCCGCAGCCGCCGCCATCGTCAGCCGCGGGTGGACTGGTAGCATTGCGGCGATGCCGGACAAAGAAAGTCTATGCCGCCATTTTGACCTGAGATGGGGGCTAACGGGGGGCAGACGGATTTCACGCTTCGTTATAATGCTTTTTTGTTCATAATACCAAATTAGGTATGATTCCAGCCCTCGATATCCATTTGCACGCAGCGCAGGACATCGCTCGTCTCCGGGAAATCGATGTCAAAGCTGCCGCAGCCGTTCTTGTTGCGCTTGAGCAGATCAAGGCTGATCCGAGAGCCATTGATAAGCTCACGACCCACGGCGAAAACCGGTTGGGTACAGCAAGGCTGGGAGTCAAGCGCTGGGAGGCGGTGCGTAGGGTGGCGAACCTGTGGCGTTTCAGGGTATTTGATACGCCAGCAACTACCTATCGCGTGGTGTATGGCTATCACTACCAGACGCGACAGATTTGCGTGTTAGCGGTAGTTCTTAAGGAGGAGTTTGACTATGACGATCTCGACAGCGACCTTGCCAGAAGAATCCTTGCAGACTGGCGTTCCATCTAGCCCGGCCAGCCGGAATGGGGTGGTGATCGTCAAGGAGTTCAATGCTGCCCGCCCATTGCCTTTGCCCTCAACGGTCTCCCTCGACGCGTTGCTGGACTCATTCGGTCAGGATTCCGAATTGCAGGCTGCCATGTCCGAGGCTCGGAGGGAAATGGCTGCAACGGTGTATGCCGATGAAGTGGAATCATTGTCAGCCTTACGGCTGCGTGCCGGCCTGTCCCAGGCTCAATTGGCGGCTCGGATGAACACCAGTCAGTCCTATGTGGCTCGGGTGGAGAGTGGTACGACGGACCCAGGCACCGATACCGTAAGCCGCATGGCGGAAGCGCTGGGTGTGGACGAGGGGGTGGCTTTCAAAGCAGTCCGGTATCAACGCGAGACGAGGGGTGGCGAACGTGGCTGATGATGTTGTCGGAGTGACTACGTTCTGTGACGATATTCGCCAGGAGCGTGGCAATAAATATTCGCTAATGGGGTGTTACGGCCACGAGCTAATCCTCGACGAAATTCCCGCAATTCTTCCGCGCGTCTGTGCTCATGTGGTCGTTTCCATGCCAATTTCGGCTTTGCCGGAAAACTTAACGATTCGGGCACGGATCAAAGATGACGTGATTGGCGAGGTGGGCGTTCCCCCTGGAGATCTGGCTGCCATCCTTGAGAAGCTCGAAAAGCAAGGTCTGAATGATGCAAGTCGAATCAATCTCCAGGTCGTTATGGGTTTTTCGCCCTTAGTCGTTCCGGGAGACATCATGCTCCGTATTCTGGTGGAAACTGAACTTGGAGAGTCCGGTGCGGGGCGGCTTGCGATTCGAAAGCGGAACGAATCAGACCCAGCTTTTTAGAGGAAGGCTCAAAGGTTTAACAGGTGCGTTTTCGCACTGACGATCCCACCCCCAGGCATCCCCAGAAAGCTTTGTGAGCGGACATCCATTTGCGATGGGAAAGTGAGATTTGCCGGCTAGTTGATGAAAGTTTGTATGTGAGCGGTTGTCGACCTGTAGAGGTGTAGAGGTTGGGACGATCGGGTAGGCAGGTACATCCAGAGCAGTGAGGATTGTCATTTGTCGGGCGCTGGCGTTCGAACGGGGTGTCTGGCCGGGTCCATCGCGGAGGAAAACATCGCCGCCGCCCGGCGTCTGGTGGAACTTCGGGACACCTGGCTTAACCCAACCGAATGGACCGAGCGGGTGCCGGAGGTGGTGCCCGGCTACCCGGACCGCATCCTGCCCAATCCCGGCTTCGAGGCCGTGCTGAAAAAGCGCACCCTCACCAACTTCTACAATGCCCGCCCGGCGTGGCTTGCCCACGCCCACGCGGCCCTGGACGCCGCCGTGGCCCAGGCCTACGGCTGGGCGGACTACACCCCGGCTATGCCCGACGAGGAAATCCTGCGCCGCCTGCTGGCGCTGAACCGGGAACGATCCCACGCAGCAGATCATGGAGACGCCGAATGACGAAGGGATGGAAGGCTTTGCTCTGGCTCGGCGGGGTTCTGGCGGTTGGTGGCGGTTGCACCGCCCAACAGCTCTACGCCACGGGCCAGTCCTACCAGCGCAACCAGTGCGCGCGCTTGCCCGATCAAACCGAGCGGGAAAAGTGCCTGCGCGACGCCAGCCTCGGCTACGACGACTACCAACGGGAAACCCGCCCCGACGCCCGCTGAGGGATGGCTTGCGGTGGTCCGCGGGGCGAGGTCGGGGAGAGGATTGGCGTGTGCCACGGCGGGGCGACACGATTGACAAGTCGCGCGCATCAAATCATATTGATCATAATGATTGATATGGAGTTGGGCCGTGATTACCGAAACCAGTGCGGTCACCTTCCGCCAGAACTTGGGTGAAATGCTTAACCAGGTGCAGTATCGCCGGGACGCGGTGCTGATCAAAAAGGATGGCAAGCCGGTGGCGGCTCTGGTGGATGCGCGTTTGTTCGCCCGTATCCGTCGCATGCAGGCACGCTTTGACGCCCTGGCCTCGCGCATCGAGGCGGGGTTCGCCACGGTGGAGGAAGCCCAGGGGCTGGCGGAAATCGACGCGGCAGTCGCTGCGGAGCGTGGCAAGCCCTGAGTCGGTGGCATGGCAACCTTGCGGGTGGTGCTGGACACCAATGTGCTGCTGTCGGGACTGGCCTATCCCACCAGCCTGCCCGGAAAGATTGTGATGGCCTGGCGTCACGGTTCGTTGGACGTGCTGCTGTCGGATTTCATCCTCGACGAATTGCGCCGGGCTTTGCCGCGCCTGGCGCACCGCCATGGGCTGACCGAGGCCGAGATCGAGGATCTGGTGGATGTCCTGGCCATACAGGCCGAACTCATCGAGCCCCTCCCAGACCCTGTGCCGGAATTGCGCGATGCCGGGGATCAGCCGGTGTTGGGAACGCTACGGGCGGGGATGCAGGCGGGCCAAATCGACTATCTGATTACGGGGGACAAGGACCTGTTGGCCCTGGCCGCGACCTACCCGATCATCAGCCCGGCAAGCTTTTGGGCGACCCATGGGGGATTGTAGGGGGCAAAGCCAACGGCGCCTGAGGGTCCTATCCCAGTTCTGCGTGCTTTTTGGCGGCCTCTGCTAATACCGCCAACAGGGCCTCCCCGTAGGCCTCCAATTTGCGATCCCCCACGCCGCTGATGCCGGCCAGATCGGCCAGGCGGGTGGGAGCGCGGGCGGCGATGTCGCGCAGGGTGGCGTCGTGGAAGATGACGTAGGCGGGCACGTCCCGGGCCTTGGCTACCTCCGCCCGCCAGGCCCGCAGGCGTTCGAAGAGGGCCGCTTCGGCGCCGCTGGCGAAGCTCTGGCCCCGGCCCGCCTTGAGGCGCTTCTTGGTGCTGGGCTGGCGCAGGCGGAATTCGGCCTCGCCCCGCAGGAGTGGCCGGGCGAGATCGGTGAGGACCAGAGCGCCGAACTGGTCGTGGTTCACCGCCAGGAGGCCCCGGGCGACGAGCTGGCGGAAGACGGCCTTCCAGGTCTTTTCATCCAGGTCGGCGCCGATGCCGTAGGTGCTGAGCTGGTGGTGGCCCCGCTCCCGCATCTTGTCGCTTTCCTCTCCGCGCAGCACGTCGATGAGGTGCCCAGCGCCGTAGCGCTGGCCGGTGCGGTAGGCGCAGGAGAGGGCTTTGCGGGCGGCGTCGGCGCCGTCCCAGGTGCGGGGCGGGTCGAGGCAGTTGTCACAGTTGCCGCAGGGCTGGGCGGGCTCGTTGAAGTAGGCGAGGAGGTGCTGGCGGCGGCAGTCAGTGGTTTCCACCAGGCCCACCAGGGCGTCCAGGCGGGCGTGGGCGAGGCGCTTGAAGTCCTCGCCGGCCTCGGATTCATTGACCATGCGTCGTTGCTGGACCACGTCGGCGGCGCTCCAGGCCATCCAGGCTTCGGCGGCCAGGCCGTCCCGGCCGGCCCGACCGGTTTCCTGGTAGTAGCCCTCGATGGAGCGGGGCAGGTCCAGGTGGGCGACGAAGCGCACGTCGGGCTTGTCGATCCCCATGCCGAAGGCGATGGTGGCCACCATCACCAGGCCGTCCTCCTGGAGGAAGCGGTTCTGATGGGAGGCCCGGACCTCGGCGGGGAGCCCGGCGTGGTAGGGCAGGGCTGCCACACCCTGCTCCGCCAGCCAGGCGGCGGTCTCCTCCACCTTGCGGCGGGACAGGCAATACACGATGCCGGCCTCGCCGGGGTGCTCGCCCCGGACGAAATCCAGCAACTGGGCGGTGGGCTTGTCCTTTTCGACGATGCGATAGCGGATGTTGGGGCGGTCGAAGCTGGCGACGAAACGCCGGGCGCTTTGGAGGGCGAGGCGCTGGGCGATCTCCTCCCGGGTTTCCCGGTCGGCGGTGGCAGTGAGGGCGATGCGGGGCACCGCCGGAAACCGCTCGTGGAGGGTGGAGAGTTGCAGGTATTCCGGGCGGAAGTCATGGCCCCACTGGGAGACGCAGTGGGCCTCGTCGATGGCGAAAAGGGCCAGGCGCCCATCCTCGGCCACCCGGTCCAGCATGGCCAGCATGCGGGGCATGAGCAGGCGCTCGGGGGCGACGTAGAGGAGCTTGAGTTCGCCGGCCAGGAGTTGCCGCTCCACGGCCCAGGCGGTCTCCGCATCCTGGCTGGAGTTGAGGAAATCCGCCGCCACCCCGGCTTCCTGCAGGGCGCTGACCTGGTCGTGCATGAGGGCGATGAGGGGCGACACCACGATGGCGGTGCCGGGTCGGAGCAGGGCAGGGATCTGGAAACAGAGGGACTTGCCCCCGCCGGTGGGCATGAGCACCAGGGCGTCCCCCCCCGCCGTGACGTGGTCCACGATGGCTTCCTGCTCGCCCCGGAATTCCGAGTAACCGAAGACGTGCTGGAGGATCCCCCGGGGGGCGGCCTGGTGGGGGGCGTCGAGGACTTCGCTACGCACCGGGGTTCACTGGCCCTTGATCAGGATGTCCACCCGGCGGTTGCGGGCGCGGCCGGTTTCTGTGGCGTTGTCGGCAATAGGCTGGGTTTCCCCCTTGCCCGCGGCGCCGAGGTGGTCATAGGCGATACCCCGGGTCAGCAGGTAGCCCACGACGGTATCTGCCCGCCGGATCGACAGGGTCTGATTGTAGATTTCCCGGCCAAGGCTGTCGGTGTGGCCCTCGATGGTGACGGAGGCGCCTGGCTCCTGGCGTAGGGCATCGGCCAGCAGGTCGAGAATCGGCAACAGGGTGGGGAGGGGCCGGGCTTCGCTGGCGGTGAAGGCCAGGCGCCCGGGGATCCGGACCAGAAGCATCGTGGGTTCGGGACGTTCCACCTCGACCTCAAGCCCCTTCAGGCCCGCGCGCAGGAGGGATTCGAGGTGGTCGAGGCGTTTTCCCTGGACCGCCGGGGCCACCGGCGCGGCGAGCGACTGGGGTGGCGGGTAGACCGCGCGGGCGGGGCTGGAGCCAGTGCCGGCGGGCTCCGAGGTCGGGGTGGTGGCGCAGGCGGCAAGCAGCAGGGCGGCCACGGCGGCAGCGAAAAAGGGAGTCATGGCACATCCTCCCGGAAGGGGAAAGCCGGGGTGGGTTGGGAGGCGATGGTACCGCGCATTGCGGGTCTAGGCGAACCTCCCGCGGCAAGTGGCGCGGCCTCCAGTATGATGACACCCCTTGGCGCGATCCATCGCGCATCGGACATTGAGGGAAGGCAAGATGGCAGTGACGGCAGAGCAGGTGACCGAGGCGCTGAAGGCTGTGGTCGATCCCAATACGGGCAAGGATTTCGTGTCGGCCCGTGCCATCAAGGGCGTGCAGGTCCAGGGGGACCAGGTGCGTTTCAGTGTCGAATTGGGCTACCCGGCCAAGAGCCAGCATGAGCCCGTGCGGGCGATGCTGGATGCGGCCGTGCGGGCGATTCCCGGGGTGGCCAGCACCGATATTTCGGTCTCGAGCCGGGTCGTGGCCCACGCGGTTCAGCACGGGGTCAAGCTGTTGCCCGGGGTGCGCAACATCATTGCGGTGGCTTCGGGCAAGGGGGGCGTGGGCAAGAGCACCACGGCGGTGAATCTGGCCCTGGCGCTGTCGGCCGAGGGGGCTCGGGTGGGCATCCTCGATGCTGATATCTACGGGCCGTCCCAGCCCCAGATGCTGGGTATCCACGACGCCAAGCCGGAGTCGGTGGACGGCAAGACCATGGAGCCCCTGGAGGCTCTGGGCCTGCAGGCCATGTCCATCGGTTTCCTGGTGGATGTGGAGACGCCCATGGTGTGGCGTGGGCCCATGGCTACCCAGGCTCTCAACCAGTTGCTCAAGGAAACGAACTGGCAGGATCTGGATTACCTGATCGTGGATATGCCGCCGGGCACGGGGGACATCCAGCTCACCTTGTCCCAGACCGTGCCGCTGACCGGGGCGGTGATCGTCACCACGCCCCAGGACATTGCCCTGCTGGATGCCCGCAAGGGCCTCAAGATGTTCGAGAAGGTGGGGGTGCCGATCCTGGGCATCGTCGAGAACATGAGCATGCACGTGTGCTCGAACTGTGGTCACGAGGAGCCGATCTTCGGGACCGGTGGTGGTGAGAAGATGTGCGCCGATTATGGTGTTCCGTTCTTGGGCGCGTTGCCCCTGGACATCCGCATTCGCCAGGAGGTGGATGCCGGTCAGCCAACGGTCGTCGCCGAGCCGGAGGGTGGCATTGCCGCCCGCTACAAGGCCATCGCCCGCAAGGTGGCGGTGAAGATCGCCGAGCGCCAGAAGGACATGACCCATAAGTTCCCGAGCATCAAAATCGAGAACAACTAGGCCCATGCGCGGGCGCGGCCCGCGCCGGAACCCCCTACAATACGCGGTCTTTTTTGCCCCGGGCGGGGCGTCACGGGAGCAACTCATGGCCATCAAGTCCGACCATTGGATTCGCCGCATGGCGGAGCGGGAGGGGATGATCGAGCCCTTCGCGCCGGAACTGGTGCGCCAGAACCAGGGCGGAAAGATCGTTTCTTACGGCACGTCAAGCTATGGCTATGACGTGCGTTGCGCCAACGAATTCAAGATCTTCACCAACATCAACTCCACCATCGTGGACCCCAAGGCCTTCGACGAACGAAGTTTTGTCGATTTTGTCGGCGAGGTCTGCATCATCCCGCCCAACTCCTTCGCGCTGGCCCGCACGGTAGAGTATTTCCGCATCCCGCGCTCGGTCCTGACAGTCTGTCTTGGCAAGAGCACCTATGCTCGGTGCGGCATCATCGTGAATGTGACGCCCCTGGAGCCGGAGTGGGAGGGGCACGTGACCTTGGAGTTTTCCAACACGACCCCCTTGCCCGCCAAGATTTACGCCAACGAGGGTGTGGCGCAGATGCTGTTCTTCGAGTCCGACGAGGTCTGTGCCACGTCGTACAAAGACCGGGGCGGCAAGTACCTCGGTCAGACCGGCGTCACCCTGCCCAAGATCTGACCCCGCCCTTCTAAGGCCAAGCAGGACGCGTCACCCGCCTGCAATCGGCGCCGCGTTATTATTTTTCATCGGCCGGCAGGACCGGCGCCGGGGCCCTTGGGCCGGAGACGAAGATGCGCTTCCACTTTCCCATCATCATCATTGACGAGGATTTCCGCTCGGAGAACACCAGCGGGCTGGGAATTCGCGCCTTGGCCAAGGCCATCGAGGAAGAGGGGATGGAGGTCCTTGGGGTGACGAGCTACGGCGACTTGAAGTCCTTTGCTCAGCAGCAGAGTCGGGGTTCGGCCTTCATCCTGTCCATCGACGACGAGGAGTTTTCCTCGCCGGAGGCGGCGAGCAAGGCGATTTCAGATCTGAAGGCCTTCGTGGAGGAAATCCGCTTTCGCAACGCGGACATCCCGATCTTCCTCCATGGTGAAACTCGGACCTCTCGCCATATTCCCAACGAAGTGCTGCGGGAGATGCACGGCTTCATCCACATGTTCGAGGACACGCCGGAATTCGTAGCCCGTTACATCGTGCGGGAAGCGCGCAACTACCTCGAGTCTCTGCCGCCGCCCTTTTTCCGGGCGCTGACCCACTACGCGGCGGACGGTTCCTACTCCTGGCACTGCCCGGGCCATTCGGGTGGGGTGGCCTTCCTCAAGAGCCCGGTGGGGCACATGTTCCACCAGTTCTTCGGAGAAAACATGTTGCGGGCGGACGTGTGCAACGCGGTGGATGAACTGGGCCAACTGCTAGACCACACCGGGCCGGTGGCGGCGTCCGAGCGCAATGCGGCGCGGATCTTCCACTGCGACCATTTGTATTTCGTGACCAACGGAACATCCACCTCCAACAAGATGGTGTGGCACACCACCGTGGCGCCGGGAGATGTGGTGGTGGTGGATCGCAACTGCCACAAATCGATCCTCCACTCGATCATCATGACCGGGGCGGTGCCGGTGTTCCTGACGCCGACCCGTAACCACTACGGCATCATCGGGCCGATCCCGCTGGACGAATTCCGCATCGAAAACATCCAGAAGAAGATCGAAGCGAATCCCTTCGCCAGCGGTGTTGCGGCCCGTAAGCCGCGCATTCTGACCATCACCCAATCCACTTACGATGGGGTCATCTACAACGTCGAGACCATCAAGGACATGCTCGACGGCCAGATCGACACTCTCCACTTCGACGAGGCCTGGCTGCCCCACGCGGCATTTCATGACTTTTACGGTGATTACCACGCGATCGGGGCGGATCGGCCGCGCTGCAAGGAATCGATGGTCTTCTCCACCCAGTCCACTCACAAGCTTTTGGCGGGCTTGTCCCAGGCTTCCCAGATCCTGGTCCAGGATGCCGAGCACAACCGCCTGGATCGGGACATCTTCAACGAAGCCTATCTGATGCACACCTCCACCAGCCCCCAGTACGCCATCATCGCGTCCTGCGATGTGGCGGCGGCGATGATGGAATCCCCCGGCGGCACGGCCCTGGTGGAGGAGTCCATCGCCGAGGCCCTGGATTTCCGCCGCGCGATGCGCAAAGTGGGAGCTGAGTGGGGCGGGGATTGGTGGTTCCAGGTGTGGGGGCCGGACTATCTTGCCGATGAGGGGATGGGGGAGCGGGACGACTGGATGATCAATCCGGAAGACCGCTGGCACGGCTTTGGGAAGGTGGTCGAAGGGTTCAACATGCTCGACCCGATCAAGGCCACCATCATCACACCGGGACTGGACGTGGACGGTGATTTCGCCGACTGGGGCATCCCGGCGGGCATCTTGACCAAGTACCTGGCCGAGCACGGGATCATCGTCGAGAAGACCGGGCTCTACTCCTTCTTCATCATGTTCACCATCGGCATTACCAAGGGCCGCTGGAATACGCTGGTGACGGAGCTGCAGCAGTTCAAGGACGACCACGATCGTAATCAGCCGCTTTGGCGGGTGATGCCAGACTTCATCACCAAGCATCCCCGCTATGAAAAGGTCGGATTGCGGGATCTGTGCGCCCAGATCCACAGCTTTTATAAGGCTCATGACGTGGCCCGGCTGACCACGGAGATGTACCTGTCCGACATGGTGCCGGCCATGAAGCCGGCGGACGCCTTCTCCAAGATGGCGCATCGAGAAATCGAGCGGGTTGCGATCGATCAGCTGGAAGGGCGGGTCACGGCCATGCTGGTGACTCCCTACCCTCCGGGGATCCCGCTGCTGATCCCCGGTGAGCGTTTCAATGGCACCATCGTGCGCTACCTACGCTTCGCGCGGGACTTCAATGCTCGCTTCCCTGGTTTCGAGACGGATATCCACGGTCTCGTGAAGGGCGAGGACGGTAGTTACTACGTCGACTGCGTGCGCTGAACTCGGTGGTAAGTGACAAAGTCGAAGCCGACGCCATGGGGGTCAACATGCTGGCTGCGCTCGGTCTCCCCCCAATCGTCCCGCGAGAAAATGGGGAAGTAAGTGTCGCCGGTTGGGGAGAGATTCACCTCTGTGAGGACGAGCCGGTCGGCCAAGGGCAGCGCCTGCGCGTACAGATCGCCACCACCCATAATAAAAACCGATTGCTGATCGGCCAAGTCGAGGCTTTGGGATAAAGAGTGCGCGACTTCAGCCCCAGGGGCCGAATAGCCATTTTGACGGGTGACCACAATGTTGCGGCGGCCCGGCAGGGGCCGAAAGCGGGGTGGCAGCGATTCCCAGGTTTTTCTGCCCATCACGACCACGTGGCCAAGCGTCAAGGCCTTGAATCGGGCCATGTCCTCTGGGCTGCGCCACACTAATTCATTGGCTCGGCCAATCACGCGATTGCGAGCGACGGCCGCGATGAGAGTGACGGAGTGGGCCACGAGTTAGACGGCGACGGGCGCAGAAATATGGGGGTGGGGGTCGTAACCCTCAATGCTGAAATCCTCGAAGCGGGCCTCGAAGATATCGCGCACGTGGGGGTTGATTCTCAGCGTGGGTAAAGGGCGTGGGGTGCGCTCAAGCTGAAGCCGGGCTTGGTCCAGATGATTCGAGTAAAGGTGGCAGTCGCCGCCGGTCCACACGAAATCACCGGGCAGGAGTTCGCAGACCTGGGCCACCATGTGGGTCAGCAGGGCATACGAGGCAATATTGAAGGGCACGCCCAGAAAGATGTCCGCGCTTCGCTGATACAACTGGCACGACAAGCGTCCGTTCGCCACGTAGAACTGGAATAACGCATGGCAGGGGGGCAGCGCCATCCGGTCCACATCGGCCGGATTCCAGGCCGACACAATGTGGCGGCGGGAATCCGGATTTCGCTTCAAGCCGTCGATGAGTTGGGTGATCTGATCTACCAGCCGACCGTCCGCGGTCTCCCAGCGTCGCCATTGCTTGCCATATACCGGGCCCAGATCACCGTTGGCGTCCGCCCACTCGTTC
>JAEUNX010000116.1 GCA_016791025.1 Zoogloeaceae bacterium
TCAGCTCACCGGCGGCCTCGCCCACGACTTCAACAATCTCCTCACCATCATCATTGGCAACCTGTCGACCCTGGAAGACAAGTTGCCGGCCGGCAACATGGCAGGGCCCTACATCACGCCCGCGCTCCAGGCGGCGCAGCGAGGGGCGGAGCTGATCCGGCGCCTGCTCACCTTTTCCCGCCGGCAATCCCTGGAGCCCACCGCAGTGGAGGTGACGGGGCTGGTCCTCAACATGACCCAGCTCTTGTCCCATTCCCTTTCGGAGTCCATCGACATCCAGACCCAGTTGCCCGACCCGCCCCTCTACGCCCTGGCGGACCCCCATCAGCTCGAAAATGCCCTCCTCAATCTGGCCATCAATGCGCGCGACGCCATGCCCCAGGGGGGACGTCTCACGATTTCCGCCAGCCGGGTCAAAGTCGAGGGCAAGCTCGCGACCCGGTTCGAACTCGCCCGGGGTGACTACGTCATCATCGAGGTCGCAGATACCGGATGCGGCATCCCCCCTGGCCTGCTCCCCCGGGTCTTTGAGCCCTTTTTCACCACTAAGCCCTTCGGTAGCGGGAGCGGGCTCGGCCTCTCCATGGTCTATGGTTTCGTCCGCCAATCCGGGGGAAACGCGCGGATCCGGAGCAAGCCTGGGCGCGGCACGACGGTCTCCTTCGTCCTTCCAGTGACCGAGGCGCCAATAACACCCCTCGCCCCCCGCCCGGCCACCGGCGAAGCGCCCGAGGCCCCACAACTGCCGGTCCTGCTGGTCGAGGACGAACCCGACGTCCGCCGGGTCATCCGCCAACAGCTCACGGACCTGGGCTACCCGGTCATCGAAGCGGACAACGGCCAGGAAGCCAAAGCCATGCTCGAGGCCGTCCCGGACATCTCGATCCTGGTCTCCGATACCGTCATGCCAGGTGGAATGGACGGCCGTGATCTCGCCCGGGTGGCACGACGGATCCGCCCCGAACTTCCCATATTGCTCATCACCGGATACGCGGCCAACGCCACACCGGAGACCACCCCCGTGCTGCGCAAGCCTTTCGACAAGTTGACCCTTGCCCGGGCCCTACGCGAACTGCTGGGGCAGCACCCCCTGGAACCCCTTGCCGTTCAAGAGACACCATGAGCCCCAATCCCATCATGTCGGCCCAAGTCCTGGTCCTGGAAGACGAGCCGGAAGTTGCCCGCCTCATCTGCGCCAGCCTTGCCGACTACGGCCTGCAGGCCGAGACCGTGCCCACCGGGCGCGAGCTTCTCAAGCGCGCCCAGCGGTCCGCCCCCGACCTATGCCTAATCGACCTGGGGCTGCCCGACATGGACGGCTTGCAGGTCCTGAAGGAATTGCAGGAACACGCCCCCTGCGCGGTGATGATCCTCACCGGTCGCAACGACGTTTCCGACCGCGTCCTCGGCCTCGAGCTGGGCGCGGACGACTACCTGGTAAAGCCCTTCGAGCCGCGAGAACTGGTTGCCCGGGCCCGATCGATCCTACGTCGCTACCAGCGCGGCGCCAGCGACGCCCCGGTCACCGTAAGCCCTGGCGTGGCTCACTTCAACGGCTGGACCTTCGACCCTGGTCGTCACCACCTGCTGACTCCGGCAGGCGAGGAAGTCGGGCTCTCGGCGGCCGAAGCGGCCCTGCTCCATACCCTCCTGCGCCGCCCCAACCGGATCCTGACGCGGGAGCAGCTCCTGGGTGAGCGGGATGTGGACCCCTTCGACCGTAGTATCGACGTTCGAATCTCCCGACTGCGCCGCAAACTCGACGACGACCCGCAGAATCCCCGCCTCATCAAAACCGTGTACGGCGCCGGCTACCTTTTTACCGCTGGCGTCACATGGGGCTGAATCGCCCGCCCGTGCCTGGCTTAAAATGGGCGTTTCTTCGAGGGAGAGACGTCCATGACTACAAGACCGTTCAAAGTGCTGGGGATCCAGCAGATCGCCATCGGCGGACCGAGCAAGGAGCGCCTACGCACCCTGTGGGTGGACAAGCTCGGTCTCGACGTGACAGGCAATTTCGTCTCAGAGCGGGAGAACGTTGACGAGGACATCTGCGCCATGGGATCCGGCCCCTTCAAGGTCGAAGTGGACCTGATGCAGCCGCTGGACCCTGAGAAGAAACCCGCCGTCCACACCACACCGCTCAACCATGTTGGACTGTGGATCGACGACCTGCCCAAGGCCGTGGAGTGGCTGGGCGCCAACGGTGTACGCTTCGCACCCGGGGGCATCCGCAAGGGCGCCGCCGGTTTCGACATCTGCTTCCTCCACCCGAAGGGCAACGACGAATTTCCAGTGGGCGGCGAAGGCGTCCTGGTCGAGTTAGTCCAGGCGCCGCCAGAGGTCGTGGCGGCCTTTGCAAAGCTAGCGGGCTGAGCCATCCATTCCGGCCCCCACCCCACCCCAGCCGGGGGCCGGAGATGATGATCAGCGGCTGCCTTGGTCGGCGAGCATTGAGAGGGTCATCTGATCGGGCTGGCCGCCGTAGAAGTGCTTCAGGGCTTCCATGAAAAGCTCGTCAGCCGGTGCAACCTGAAGGAAGAGTGTCAGGCAGGATCGAAACTTCAGCGCATCCCCCTCACCGAGAATCTGGCTGGCGGACACGCCGGAGTGGGCCAACATGGCCCGCACACTCTCGACGAGGCGAGGACCGAGGATGGGGTGGGCGACATACGCCTTTGCCTCACCCAGATCCTCCAGACCATAGAACAGCGCCATATCGCTGCGGCCAAGCCCCCTCAATTGGGGAAACACGAACCAGATCCAGTGAGAAGTCTTGCGGCCCCGCCGCAACTCCGCCAGCGCCGCAGCATAGCTTTCCGCTTGGGCCGCGACGAAGCGGTCCAGATCGTATCGACCATCGGCCATCGATTTTGCTCCCGGTGCGCCGCGCCCAGTGCGACCGACGCTTCTCAGAGTGAAGCCACCGCGAACGTATCGCAATCCGCCATGCGGCCGGAATCCAGTCCACGCCGGAACCAGCGGACCCGCTGGGCCGACGATCCGTGGGTAAAGCTGTCCGGCACCGCGAAACCCCGGGCCTCCTTCTGGAGACGGTCGTCGCCAATCGCCGTGGCTGCCGCGAGGGCCTCCTCCACATCCCCCGCCTCGAGCACGTGTCGCGCGCGGTCCGCGTGATGGGCCCAGACGCCCGCCAGGCAATCCGCCTGGAGTTCCAGTCGGACCGAAAGTTGATTGGATTCCCGCTCCGATACTCGCTGGCGCGCGGCCTGCACTTTCTCTGAAATGCCGAGCACGTTCTGGACGTGATGCCCAACCTCGTGGGCAATGACGTAGGCCTGGGCGAAGTCCCCCGGCGCGCGAAAACGCGTGCGCATCTCGTCGTAGAACGACAGGTCGATGTATACCTTCTGGTCCCCAGGGCAGTAGAACGGCCCCATGGCAGCCTGGCCCGTCCCACACGCGGTAGGAGTCACGCCGGAAAACAGCACCAAGGTGGGCATGGGATACTGGCGCCCAGACTGCTTGAATAGCATGCTCCAGGTATCTTCGGTGTCTGCCAACACCATCGAGACAAACCGGGCTTCGGTATCGCCTTCCGGGGGCCTTTGTGCCGGAGCCTGCTGGACCGGGGCCGGCCCCCCAGCGAGATTGAGGATCACCCGCGGATCGACGCCGAAATACATGGCCACCAAGGCCAGGGCGATCGTCCCCAGGCCAATCCGCCCGCCTCCCAGACGCAGCCCACCGCCGCCGCCCTCGCCGCGCCGATCCTCAACGTGATCGCTCTCCCGCCCGTCGTCGAAACGCATGTCGCCTCCCGGAATCTTTCGGCCAGATATTACTCCCGGGCATGCCCGCCAGGCGCGGGCGGAAATAAAGCGAAAAAAAAGGCTCACTTGCGTGAGCCTTGAGCCCTCGATAGGAACCCACCCGAAGGCAGGCCTCCCTCCCCATCGAACGCAATCGGTGGGCACCCGGCAGGTGCCCGAAACTCGTTATTCAAACTCGATGATGACCTCATCCACCGACAGGCTACTGCCGGCGCTGGCGACGACCTTCTTGACCTTGCCGTCCTGCTCGGCCTTGAGGACGTTCTCCATCTTCATGGCCTCGATGACCGCGAGCTTTTCCCCGGCCTTCACGTCCTGCCCCACCGTCACTGCCACTTCGCGAAGCAATCCCGGCATCGGGGAAAGGAGGAACTTGGAAAGGTCCGGCGCCGCCTTCTTGGGCATCAGGGCCATCAGTTCAGCGGCCCGGGCGGTTACTACCTCGGCTTCGGCCAGGGTACCCCAGTGCATCAGGCGGTACTTCAGCCCGATCCGCTCCACCTGCATGACGTAAGGGCGGCCGTTGATGGTGCCGCGCATCAGCGG
>JAEUNX010000138.1 GCA_016791025.1 Zoogloeaceae bacterium
ATCCTCCGGCCGCGCAAGCACGATACGCACGCACCCTACGGGTGCCTTCTCGACCCCGGACGTACGTAACAGGCAATGCAATGAATGGCGGTCGTATTCATCGGTTTCCATGCCGTCATCCCGCACTGGCTCATAGCACAAATCGCGGCAATAGACCTCGTGGCGTATACCGTAGGCGACTTCCGTGTCACCAGAATCAAGTGTCGGCAGTATCTCAAAATACTGGCGAAATCCCGCCGCAAGATCCAGCAGGCCAACTTGTGAATTCATATGCAACCCTCGACAATTCGCTCCGCATGGTCACCGACGGCGGCCTGGAGATTTCATGTCAACGGATTTCCGCTCAGAAGCTTGACCCCCATGCCCCGGGCCCGGCCCAAAGACAGAGGCGTCGGCAATTTTTACACTCATGTCGAATCAGCCCGTCAGGCATTGGGGAACTCACCCTCCACATTGCACATATCTTTTTATTATCAGCATCTTAAAGACAATGCTGCAGATTAGGCATTTCCCTTGCTTAGAAATTGCCAAGGTTCCCATGCTATCGAGAAGTACCCACAGGGGCCTAACAAACTACGAACCAGGAGAATCATGATGAAATTGAAGAAACTCGCAGCGGGGATCGGGTTAGGCCTAACCCTCGCCTGTGGTGGTGCCCAGGCAGCGCTGCTGGCCTTCGAAGATAACAACATCGACTTTTTGCTGAACGCTGACGGCACCGCGAAAACGTCCGGTTCGTTTGCAGTTGGCGACATTCTGGTCAGTATTTTCACCATTGAGGGCTACACAATCGATGGCGTCAATGCGATCCCTGCTGGAATGGAACTGACCGGGGTAGCGGCCGTTCGATTGACCGGCGGCTCTGGCACGCTACTGGATCCGTGGACATTTGCGGCAACGACCCAGGGCCTTAACACTTGGTCCGATACCGACGTCATCGCCGGCGGTGCCAACGGCGGCGCGACGATTGCGATGTTCCTGAACAGCACGGCCGATTTTGATCTTGACTTGAGCTTTGCGACCTCCCCTGGTGCAAATTGCACCAGTTTGGCGGACTGCGTTACCAAGGCTACGACCGGAACCCTGGTTCAGGTGGATGGTTTTGTCGGGGACGCTGACGAATTTTGGCAATCGCAGGCGCTGATCATTGGCGGCGGCAACGTGGGCACTGTCTCTGGAACCTCCGGGGATATCGCAGTAGCTCAGTTCCAAGCTGCCCAGACAACCCTTTATAACAAGGATGGCATTGTTACCTATCGGAGCATTGCGACCGGCGCCGAATGCCCGACCGGGACGATCGCAGCGGACGGTTGTGTTGCTGGCCCAGTTCTCACCGGCCCCGCATTGGGTGGTGCTGGCTTGAATTCCGGGATTAGGGCCGACGGTGCCTTCGCTCGTAGCGACTTTGATCTGAGCAAGCGGACCGTGCCCGAGCCCGCATCACTTGCGCTGCTCGGCCTGGGTCTCGGTGCAATGGGGATTGCGCGGCGGAGAAAAGTCGCTGCCTAAGACGGCAAAAGACTTAAAAGCAGTCGAATGGGAGGCAAATGCCTCCCATTTTTTTGATCACATCATGATACTGAGAACGCACACGATCGCCGTCTCGACCGGACAGGCGTCTTTGTCGCCAAGCCCACTCGTAAAGCAATGTGCAGGCGCTCTTGCTCGGGCTGCCGTAAGAACTTCCGCAAATCGGCAAGAGCCTTTGCAATGTCTTCCCTGCACGCTCTTGGGAGCGATTCGCTTAGCATGCGATTGCTCTGATCCGGAATTACGTAGGCCGGTTGAACCGCCCAGCCAGCGGCATTGAGGGCCAACCAGACTCGCTCCATCAAGCGCCCTGCATCGAATGCCTCCTTCAGACCATCACGACCAGTAATTAGAACGATCGCGGCAGTTTTCCGGAGAACATCGGCCTCAGCTTGCGCCAAAAGCCGATACGCGCCAAAGCGATTGAGAAATTCCATTCGCCGCCAATCTTTGATGAATCGCATAAATGAGCGCCCTCCTGGTGGCAGATGAAGCGTGCGCATATCGAGCCCGTCACCCCTTGCAACCTCCTCTGCCGTGTAGCGAAGGCTATCCATCAACCAGCGATGGAGCTCGGGAGTTCTAAATCGGCTCTCCGAACAGATAATAGAAATTCGGATAAATTCCGCCAATTCACCTTGTGACGCAAGGACCACTACTTTCGCAGCCCCTTCCTTCAAGGACTTGATCGGTTCAACGACTTCCCCGGGAACTGGCGTAGACGCGTAAGGATGCCGATTTGTGTGACGATCCAAGATATGGGGAGGAACCACAAGCGGTTGATCTGCCGACGCCAATTCGACATCGAAATAGGGTTGGCCGCGAGCGAGATCGCGAACCTTCAGCTGACCCCCACCTTGGCTAGCCGCCATCGTTTGGACCAGATTTTCCGCAACTGCACCAATGGACAAAAGGGTGGCATGATCGCCCGGGCCAAAAAAATTTGGCTCCGGCGGTGCGAAGGCTGATAGTTGTCCCTCTGAAATGCGGAGTTTCCAGGGTTGGCTATTGTCGGCTGACGGCGCAGCTATCGCCGCCCGAGCTAATTCCTGCATCGAATGGTGGATCATCCCTAAAAACCCTCGGTTGGCCAATGTCACGCCGGACCCTCACGACACCAAATTTGGACACGGCTTCGCGACCTCAACCAATACCGAGGTGGTCCTTCATTGCGGCGATCCGTTGCAGCTGCTCAGCACCACCATTGCCATCGGGCAATAGCGACTCATGAAGCCTTCCAGAAAAAGCGTCGAACTGGCGGCCCGTAGGCGCAGCCTTGATCGGCCCACGATTTAAAATGAGCTTGATCGTTTCGGCAGCAGCAATTCCTGCACATAGCTGGCAACCAATCATAGTTGACGGGCCGCGCCGCCCTTTCAAATCAATGGAGGACGGATCGACAAGGTAGTCGCTGTGCAGCCCACCCGGAGCCAATCCAAGGAAGAAGCGCAAGGCCATTTCGTCTTCGCTGCACCCCTCAAGCTGAAAATACTCCTCAAAGCTCATTTGGCCAGGCAGGAAAGTGAGCCAGGCGACGCTCATTCCGAGGGGGGCGGCGGTGACGGCGGGGATACCCAATCTTTCGCAGGCAGCAAAGGCGCTGCGGCGCGCGGTGAATGCGAAGAAATCCAAACCGTCGACGTAGACGTCGCAGCCGCTTAGAAATTCGTCCATCTGATCCGGCTTGGCGCCCTCCGGGAAGAGCCGGAGATCCACTTCAGGATTGATGTCCCGAACCATCTCTTCCAGCACGGCGAGTTTCGGCCGGCCCAGGGAGCTCATGGTGGCGCCGACCTGACGGTTGAAATTGACGAGATCGAAGGTGTCGAAGTCGGCGATGGAGAAGCGGCCGATCCCCAGCCGAGCCAGGGTGAGGAGATGGACTCCGCCCACGCCGCCCATGCCGGCAATGGCGACGCGCTTGTCGCGCAGGGTTTCCTGTTCGGCGGGCGTCACCCACCCGATGTTGCGGGAGAACGCTTCCGTGTAATCAAACTTGGCACTCACGACCCACCCTCCGTCATCAAGTCCGATCAGGATAGACTGATCGCCGAGTGGTGTAACGGCGGGCGTGTTGGC
>JAEUNX010000075.1 GCA_016791025.1 Zoogloeaceae bacterium
AAAGTGACCGACTACGGCGAGATCCTCAGCTACGACATCCTCTCCACCCCGGGTCTGGTCGTGAACGGCAAGGTCGTCTCCAGCGGGCGAATCCCCGCTCCCGGCAGTATTGCCGAGTGGTTGCGGGAAGCCGCCACCGGAACCAGCTAAGGGGCGTTCCCTACCGCCGCCCGTCCTTGCCGACCTGATCGCCGATCACGCCGCCAATCGCGGCGCCGCCCACCGTGCCGAGCACCCCGCCATTGGTCACGGCGGCCCCGACAACCCCCCCAATGGCGGCGCCTCCGACGGCACTTTTTTCCCGGTGGGACATGTTGTCCCAAGTGGCACAGGCGCTGGTGCTGAGCACGACGGCCCCGATGCCGAGCCATTGCATGAATTTGGTCATGATTTGTCTCCTGTTCGGTGATTCCGTGAGGAGATCATGGCCGGGGAGGCGGCAACCGGGGGTAACAAACCCGATCGAAATGTGTCGCTCGCCGACGCGCCTATCGGCTTACCTTGGCGGCGAGACTTTTCCCGCCAACGCAGGGATGAGGCCACGCTGGCCGGATCCTGGCCACGGAGGCGGGTACCCACCGGCGCGCAAGCTTTTCTTACACAAGCGGGCCCCTGGCAAGGGTCCTGGTCGCGGGACGACATCGGGCTCCGGCGTCAGGGCTTCTTCAGGCGCATCTCGGCCGAACGGGCATGGGCTTGGAGACCTTCGCCATGGGCAAGAATGGATGCCACCTCTCCCAGCGTCTGAGCCCCCGCCGCAGAAACTTCAATCACGCTGGTCCGCTTCTGGAAGTCATACACCCCAAGAGGGCTGGAAAAGCGGGCGCTGCGCATGGTGGGCAACACGTGGTTCGGTCCAGCGCAGTAATCGCCCAGGGCTTCCACCGAATGGTGGCCGACGAAAATCGCCCCGGCATGGCGGATGCGCTCAACCCAGGGCCCAGCGTCGGCCAAGGCCAGTTCCAGGTGCTCGGGCGCGATGCGATTGGCCAGGGCGCAGGCCTGCTCCAGGCTTTCGACGTGAATCAGTGCGCCACGATTCTTGAGGGAGCGTGCGATCGTCTCCCGGCGGGGCATCTCCGGCAGCAGGCGGGCGATGCTCTCCTCCACGCGGGCGATGAAGTCGCCGTCCGTACATAGGAGGATCGACTGAGCCAGTTCGTCATGCTCGGCCTGCGCGAAGAGATCCATCGCCACCCAGTCGGCATGGCCGGATCCGTCCGAAATGATGAGCACTTCCGAAGGCCCCGCCACCATGTCGATGCCGACCGTGCCAAACACCCGGCGTTTGGCACTGGCGACGTAGGCGTTCCCCGGCCCGACGATCTTGTCCACCTGAGGAATCGTTTGGGTTCCGTAGGCCAGGGCCGCTACCGCCTGGGCACCCCCAATGGTGAACACGCGATCCACCCCAGTGATGGCAGCGGCCGCCAGAACCAAGGGATTCTGCTCGCCCCGGGGGGTGGGGACGACCATGATAAGTTCCCCGACCCCGGCGACCTTGGCGGGGATCGCGTTCATCAGGACGGAACTCGGATAGGAGGCCCGGCCCCCCGGAACATACAGCCCCACCCGGTCCAGGGGGGTAACCTGCTGACCCAGCCGGGTGCCATCCGCCTCCACATAGTCCCAGGAAACAATGCGCTGGCGCTCGTGATAGATCCGTACCCGATCGGCGGCGATCCGCAGGGCCTCCCGCTGAGCCACCGACAGGCTCTCGAGGGCAGCGGACAGGGCAGCCTTGGGCAACTCCAGCGCCGCCATGGACACCGCATCCACACCGTCGAACCGTCGGGTGTACTCCAGGACCGCTGCGTCTCCGAGGGTCCGCACGGACTCCAGGATCTCCGCGACGGCGGCCTCAATCCGTCCGTCGGTCTCGGATTCGAAGGACAGCAGCGCTGAGAGGGACGAGAGGAACTCGGGCTCTCGCGCATCCAGGCGACGAATTTCGCCACTCATGCCTGAAGCGCTCCGGCAAAGGCATCAATGACCGGCTGAAGGCGGTCCCGCTTGAGCTTCAAGGCGGCCTGATTGACGATCAAGCGGGAGCTGATGGGCATGATCTCCTCCACCTCGGCGAGTTGATTGGCGCGCAGGGTGCCCCCGGAGGAGACCAGATCCACGATCGCGTCGGCCAGCCCCACCAGGGGAGCGAGCTCCATCGAACCATAGAGTTTGATCAGATCCACATGGACACCTTTGGCCGCGAAATGCTGGCGCGCCGTGGCGATGTACTTGGTGGCGACGCGGATCCGGCTGCCTGGGCGAGTGGCTGCGGCGTAGTCGAATCCCTCGGGCACCGCCACGCAAAGCCGGCAGCGGGCAATCTTCAGGTCCAGGGGTACGTAGAGCCCGGCCCCGCCATGCTCCAGCAGCACGTCCTTGCCCGCAATGCCCAAATCCGCGGCGCCCCATTGCACGTAGGTCGGCGTATCCGTGGCCCGGACAATGACGAGCCGGACATCTGGGCGGTTGGTCCCGATGATCAGCTTCCGGGAGGTCTCCGGATTTTCCTGGGGAACGATCCCGGCCGCCGCCAGCAGGGGCAGGGTTTCCTCAAAAATGCGGCCCTTGGAGAGGGCCAGGGTAATTCCATCCACGACGCGATTCCTGCTGTAAGCGGGGGGTAGCCTCAGCTCACCCGGCGCACCCGGGCGCCCAGCGCCGCGAGCTTGGTTTCCAGTTTTTCGTAGCCACGATCCAGATGGTAGATGCGATCCACCAGGGTTTCGCCTTCTGCCACCAAGCCCGCAATCACCAACCCGGCGGAGGCCCGCAGGTCGGTCGCCATGACGGTGGCCCCCTGCAGGCGCGGCACCCCGGTGACAAAAGCGGTGTTGCCGTCGATCTTGATGTCCGCACCGAGACGCTGCAGCTCCACCGCGTGCATGAAGCGATTCTCGAAGATGGTTTCGCGGATCACCGCCGCACCTCGCGCCACGCAGTTGATGGCCATGAACTGGGCCTGCATGTCGGTGGGAAACGCCGGATAAGGTGCAGTCCGGATA
Source organism: Zoogloeaceae bacterium (assembly GCA_016791025.1). Classification (GTDB taxonomy): domain Bacteria; phylum Pseudomonadota; class Gammaproteobacteria; order Burkholderiales; family Rhodocyclaceae; genus JAEUNX01. Next base: position 3,012 of record JAEUNX010000075.1, read on the forward strand.
CTCACCGAAGTCAATTGCTCCGGCGCCTTGAGGACGATGGCATCCCGCTCCGGGGTGATCTCGCAGCCGGCATCCAGGAGCTTGTCCACCAGGGAATCCACGTACGACGTCGCGGTCCCGGTAAGGCGGATCTGCCCTCCCGTAACCGCTGCCGCGCACAGGTACGTCCCGGTCTCGATCCGGTCCGGCATGATGCGATGGGTGGCGCCATGGAGTCGCTCGACCCCGTGAATCCGGATCACGTCGGTACCCGCCCCCGAAATCCGTGCCCCCATGGCCACCAGGCAGTTGGCCAGGTCCACCACCTCGGGCTCCCGCGCCGCGTTTTCGATGACCGTCTCGCCGTCGGCGAGGCAGGCGGCCATCATCAGATTCTCGGTACCCGTCACCGTGACCATGTCGGTGAACAAGCGAGCGCCCCTCAGCCGCCGGGTATGGGCCCGAACGTAGCCGTGCTCGACCGCGACTTCGGCCCCCATGGCAAGGAGGCCTTTGATGTGTTGATCCACCGGGCGGGCACCAATGGCACAGCCTCCTGGCAGTGACACCCGGGCCTCCCCGCAGCGAGCAAC
>JAEUNX010000199.1 GCA_016791025.1 Zoogloeaceae bacterium
GCAGCGGGCCTGGGACCTCCTCCAGAGGATAGGGACGAACGAGTGGGATTCAGGCGGGACTTCGGACCCAGGGCTGTGACGCCAGGTCCAGGATGGCCGGCAGGAACACCTCGCACACCAGAAGCGCGCGGCCGTCGAGACCGAACAGGGAGCGACGCGCCCACAGCCCCTTGCCCGAGCCGGGAACCACCGCCGCCGCGCGCTGAAAGCGGGGGTCGCGGCGATCCAGGCGGGCTAACCGCAGGGGCTGGCGCAGGATGCGCGGGTCGGCAAACAAGGCCGCCCCCAGGGGGCGGTTGCCGAGGCCGGTAAAACGATTCCACGGTCCCCGCAGGTGGTCGCGCGACATAAGCGTGCGGGCATAGACCACCGGCACCCCATCGGCCAGCAACACGACCTCCCGCTGCCAGGCGATGACCCCCGGCGCAATGCCCAGAGCGGCGGCCTCGTCACGATGGGGCGGTGCCAACCCCTGGTTCAGCACGCGAACCGCAAAAACGCCACAGCGGGCGCGAATGCGGGCAGTGAGGGAGCCGGGATCTGTCAGCCAGGGATACAGCCCCGCCGGAATGGTGGTCCGCGGCGGGTGGCAGAGCCAGGGGGCGACGGAGCGGTTGGACGTCACGCGGGCGGGGCTAAATGGAAAAGGCCGCCAGTGTACCCGCTTCCGCCCATCCGAACGCCCGTTGGCGCCTGCGCCGGATTCGCTGGACAGGCCGCATCGATTCGGCGGCCCCTTGCCCGACGGCAGCGCCATCGTCCGGATTCCGGACGTCAGCCCCCAGTGGGCAGGCCTCAGCGTTGCGGAAGAAGCGTTGTCGGCAAAACCGGATGACGGGGGCGGCCCGGCTTTACGCCGTCATCTTGGCGGGGGGGCGGGGGGGGCCGATCGGCCATTGGAAGGACGCCCGCAGCAGCACCATCCACCACCTCCTTGAGTTCAGACTGCTGCATTCGGCGGAAGTCGGCTTGCTTTTAACATCCATAAAACAGAATAATTCAATTATTTTTCTACTATTTTTTGGAAGTTTTGCTTATCTTTTTTTGCCTGGGTTGGCTGACGAACGCCGGATAAAGTTTGCTCGCACGGAAGTACTCGAACGATTTTGACCGGTCAGTACTGAGCGTTTCGTTCATTTTTTATCAAGGAGATCGCCAATGCGTACCTACCCGAGTGACAGCCCCGAAGCCAAAGCCCGCATTATTGCCTTGGCATTGCTGGCGGATGGCGGCCTCGACAAATCGGAACTCGAGTGCCTGGATAACCAAGACGTTGTCAGTCACCTCGGCATTGCCGCCGGCACATTCGATTCCGTCTTGTTCGAGTTTTATCAGGATATCGAGCAGAGCGGGCTGCGCCGTACCGATGGACAACTCGATCTGGAAAATCCTGCAATCGAAGCCGTACTGGATGAAATCCACCACCCCAATCACAGAAAATCCTTGTTGCGCGCGATTGTTGATATCGCGCAAGCCGATCGCGACCTCAGTTTGGGGGAGCTACGGCTCACATCGATGGCCATGAGGCATTGGGGGATTACGCACCAGAGTTTGCAGCAGACAAGTCGCCCTCCGCTCTCGGGCCTGCCGCCCAAGGTGCGAAAATTGGTTGGCGATGCTTGCTCCTGATTGTTAATTGCATTGACGGGTTGGACGCCTCTCGTCCCGCGAAGCAGTGGGCGCTGCGGTGCTCCGCCCAATGCTTGCTGGTGTCTGCCAAAATAAATCGCAAATCATTTGGTGAGGGCCAAGATGGCGGCGGCTTCTAAAGGCGGGTGGTCAAAACCAGTTTCCCCTGAGTTGCGTGAGCGATTGTTAGCCAGCGCAGACTACTGTTATAGAAACGCTTGTACGCTTGTCGACGATGCGGAATTGCTGCGCCAGGCTTCGAGGTGGCCAACGGTTGCGGCTTTGGCCATTCTTGCCGAGGAAGAGTTTGGCAAGGCGTTTATGCTTCGGTGCTGTGCCAATCAGGGCAGATGGGACTCCGCCATCTTCGCTGCGCTAACGAAGCACTCTATTAAGCAGGCCCTTTCTCAAGGAGCGCGGGATTATGCTGACTTTTCCATTCCGAACGCTTTGTATGCTGACGAGATCAACAAGCTTTCTTTGATTCGCAGCGTACCAAGCATGTTTGTTTCGCCGGAGTTCCTTGATCCGATCCGCCACCGAGCCCACCAGACTATGACTGAACGGCGTCCCGACTATCTCAAACAGGACGCTCTGTACGTCAAAATCGACAAGAACGCGGCGACGGTCTTCACACCTAGTTCAATTAGCGAGTCGCAAGCGACCGAATGTCTGCGTGAGGCCAAAAGGATCAAAACAGTGGTGGGTCTTATGGCAGGGGACCCAGCTGCCGCCGATGCATGGCGCTGAGAGCTGGAAGGGAAAAATAGCGCACCGCAGTCCGCACACGGCTGAAAATCCGGCGCTAGGCGCCTGCGACTTGTCCTTGGGGCACCTATGCCTCTTCGCAGCCCCTAGTGTGACGGCCCCATTTCGTCGGGACCATTGGTGGACCAGGCTTGGATACCATCAGCTGAAGGGGCGGTTCAATGTCTCTGGGAGACATCCGGGAGGCGCTGATGTTGGTCGGGCCTCACGTCGTCCTTGAGTTACCCAAGAACAGCGATGGCAAGGTGCTGAAGGCCGAATTGCGCGCTCTATTGAAGTCCGCCTGACCGGCCCCGGGGCGGCCCGAGAGGCGGGGTTCCGGCCCGCGCCGATCCCCGCCATGGTGCAAGGACCGACGCCGGATGCCAAGCGGCGCGGGCGCTGTTATGCTTGGTCACCCCAGCCCCCTGTTCGACCCCGCACGGCCCAGCCCCATGATGACCCCGAACCCCGCCCGTCAGCTGCTCAAGGACCTCCAGACCCGGTTTGCCGTCTTCCGCGACGCCCTCCCGCTCGCCATCGGCATCGACGAG
>JAEUNX010000051.1 GCA_016791025.1 Zoogloeaceae bacterium
GGAGCCGGGTGCGAGCCAAATGGCGGAGGAACTGGTGCCCAAGCCCGGCGCCCTCCGCCGCGCCCTCGATGAGTCCAGGGATGTCAGCGACAACAAAGCTCCGGTTCTCATCGGTCCGCACTACCCCGAGATTGGGCTGCAGGGTGGTGAAGGGGTAGTCGGCCACTTTTGGGCGGGCCGCTGACACGGCGCGGATGAACGTCGATTTCCCCGCGTTGGGCATGCCCAGCAGGCCGACGTCCGCCAGCACCTTCAATTCCAGGTGGAGGTTGCGCCGCTCGCCTTCTTCGCCGTGGGTGAATTGGCGCGGGGCTCGATTGGTGCTTGACTTGAAATGGAGGTTGCCCAGCCCGCCGCGGCCGCCTTTGGCGACTACGACTTGTTTGCCGTCGCTGTCGAGGTCGGCGACAAGCTCTCCGCTCTCGAGATCCTTGATCACGGTGCCGACGGGCATGCGCAGGGTGATGTCCTCTCCTCCTTTGCCGTAGCAGTCGGCGCCGCGGCCGTTTTCGCCGCGCTGGGCACGGAAGATGCGGGTGTAGCGGTAGTCCACCAAGGTGTTGATGTTGCGGTCCGCAACCGCGAGGACGCTGCCGCCGCGGCCGCCGTCACCTCCGTCGGGCCCGCCACGGGGAACGAATTTTTCGCGGCGGAAGGACGCCGAGCCGTTGCCGCCGTCGCCGGCGATGACTTCGATGCGAGCTTCGTCAAAGAACTTCATGGCAGTGGGGAAAACTGGGGCGAGAAAAACAAAAAAGCCCTATCGCAAGGATAGGGCTCTTGGCGCGGCCTCGGGCTCCTCAGGCGGCGGCCGGAACGATCGTCACCGTGCGACGCTTCTGGGCGCCTTTCACCAGGAACTGGACGGTGCCGTCAGTCAGGGCGAAGAGGGTGTGATCCTTGCCGATACCGACGTTTTCGCCGGGATGATACTGAGTGCCCCGCTGGCGGACGATGATGTTGCCGGCCAGAACGAATTGACCACCGTAGCGCTTGACGCCAAGGCGTTTGCTTTCTGAATCGCGGCCGTTACGGGAACTGCCGCCTGCCTTTTTGTGTGCCATGTCGTGTTACCTCTCGGCTCAGGCAGAGATTCCGTCGATGCGGATCTCGGTGTAGTTCTGACGATGCCCCTGATGCTTCTGATAGTGCTTGCGCCGACGCATCTTGAAGATCTTGATCTTGTCGTGGCGACCGTGGGACAGCACGGTGGCCTTTACCGCGGCACCGGCAACCACCGGGGAGCCGATCTTGACCGACTCGCCCTCGCCGACCATGAGAACTTGGTCGAGGGTGATTTCCGAGCCCACGTCTGCCGGTATCTGTTCTACCTTGATCTTGTTGCCGGCGGACACGCGATATTGCTTGCCCCCGGTTTTTATGACCGCGTACATGGTTTGCTCCGAAGAGTATTGCAAAGAATCGCGCAATATAAACAACGTCTGGGATTTTGTCAAAAGCATCCTTGGCGCTGTGGTGAGGAAAGTTTTGTCGAAAAATTTTACGGTGGGGGTGGGGCCTGTATTGGAGGAAGCAGCGCCCGGAAGAGCGCATCGGCATTCTTGGCCAGCGCTTCGGACTCGACGTGTTTGACCAGGGCGCCGGCTAGAATCCTGGTGACCAGCGGCTGATCCGTACTGGCGTCCACCAGGAGGACGGTACGCGGGAGGAGATTTCGCCGAGCGAGCGCTTCCAACTCGTAGGCACACCCGACCCGGGATTGGCAGAAGCCGCGCAGGTCCATCAGGATCACGTCGCTTCGCTCCAGCAGAGCGTGAAGCGTGTCTTGCCAGGCTTTGTCACGGCAGTAGAACTCGCTAACGCGAAAGCGACCATCCGGATCCCGTGCTTCGTCGACGGTCCGCAGCCGGGTCGCAAGCTCGCCGGCATCGCCAATGAACCCCTCGCCCAGGCGGCGCTGCACGAAGCGCAGCAGATCCTCCGGGTCGATCATTCGCGCCGCCAAATCCGGCGCGGCGATGAGTTTTACGCTACCAATGTAGCGCCAGCGCTGGATGAGCGAATCGAAAAGGCGTTCGCTGCGGGGGCTGTCGCCAAACACCCGCAGCAGGAGCAATCGCCGGTTGGGTGGCAGGTCGTCAGGCGGCGGAAAGTGGGCAAAACCCCATCCGACGGTCGTGCGGTAGAGGATGAATACGGCGCCGGCCAGGGGGGGCAGCCAGGCGTGACCATACACCGCAACCAATTGGGCAAATCCTGCCAAGACCACCAGCAGCCACCAGATGTCGGTCAGGAGTTGAAGGTCGCTGAACCGCTTCTGCTGGTATCGGGCTGCGATCAGCCGAAGCAGACCAAAGGCGAGGAGGCCGCCTGCCGCGAGGCCGAGGAGCAAGGTCCCCGAGAGGCCCAGGTGGACCAGCAGTCCCTCGCCCGGGCCCCCGGCGAGTACAAGTTGCACCCATTCCAGGGCCAGGGCCGGGCCGACGGTAATGCCAAGGGCCAGCGACAAGGAAACCGGAATCACCGTTCGCAAACGAGGCAGCCCAGTGATGGACATCAGAAGGAGGGGGAGCCAGGTGGAAAGAAGCAGGAACTGAAGAAACCATCTGGCGTTGTTGATCAGGGTTAGGTCGAATTTGCCGTGTAGGACGAGGTCCCGCACCATCGGCCAAGCGACGAGCGCCACCGAGCAGGCCAGGAGGTAAATGAAGAAATAGGCGAGGCCGCGCCGCAAGGACCACCCGAGATAGACCTTCATCATCGGAATGAGGAGCGAGCCCACCGACGCGGCATAGGCAAGAAACGCGGTTACCCGCAGTTCCTCGCCGGATAGTACGAGGTCGGTGACGGCCAGCGCCAGGGCGGGAATCATGGCACTGATGGCGAGGATGCGGAACAGTCGGCTGTGGAGACGGTGCTCGGCAGCAAGGTAGGTGGCCGCCGCCCACGGCTTGTCGCGGGGCGGGGCGGCGGGGAGCGGTGTGGGTGCCCCGCCAGAGGTCTGCGCGATCATCCCCCGCGCCAGGGCCCGGCCATACAACGCGAGGAGCGCCCAGGCCAGGGGCAGTGCCAACGCGATGGCTACGCCGATGAAGAAAGCCAGCTTGCCGCCTAAGGTCGCATCCATGCGGGGCTCTCAATCGAGAGGGGCTTAACCTCAATTCAAGGATGCCGCGGCGACGCGGGTCTGTCCGTGGCCCGTGTCCAGCCACTGGCGAAGTGCGGGCGCCCAACCCAAGGCGTGGATTGCAGAGAGAAAATCGACGTCTGGCAATGCCCGCAGGTCGAGGGCGCGGCCATCCTCCGGGTGGCGCAGCGCCAGGCGGGTACAGGCCAGGAGTAAACGCGGGCAGCCGAGGTGGCTGGCGAAGAAGCGGTTGTGGCGCCCTTTGCCATAGGTCGCATCGCCAATGATCGGGTGGGAAAGGTGCTTGAGGTGGCGGCGCAACTGGTGGCGACGGCCGGTGACCGGTTGGAGGGCGATCAGGGCGTAGCGACTGGAGGGATAGCGGTCCACCGCCACTGGCAATTCGGTCGTGGCCAAGCGCTGGTAGTGGGTGATGGCAGCCTGGGCGCCGGTCCCGCCGGGTGCGACTTCCCGATCGTCCGGACGACGCGCGAGGGGGTGGTCGATCGTGCCGGCCGCCGGAGGATGACCTCGGACGACTGCGAGGTACTCCTTGTGGACGCTCCCATCTTCGAACTGCCGGCCCAGGCGCCCCGCGATCTCAGAGTCGAGGGCGAAGATCAGCACGCCCGAGGTGCCCCGATCAAGGCGATGGGCGGGCCATACCTTCAACCCCAGTTGGTCCCGCAGCATTTGGACCGCAAAGCGGGTTTCATGGCGATCCAGGTCGGTGCGATGCACCAATAAGCCGGCAGGCTTATGGACGGCCACCAGGCGGTCGTCCCGATAAAGGATGGGAAGCCCGGTCGAGGTCGGATCATTCATCATCGCCGTCGGGGCGTCGTCCTTCGCGGAAACGGCGTGCGGCCAGTGCAAGGAAATCCATCTGGCGGCGGAAATTGGCGCAACTGTCGCAGATCAGGGTGTGCAGACGCAGGGCGACGCGTTCCCGCAGGCTCAAGGGGCGATCGCGTTCCTCGGAGCAGAGTTGGGTGGCTTGGCGGCAGTTCAGCATGGTTTGGGCGCTCCGCCGAACCAGTTGTTTTCAAGGCAGCGCCGCAGGGCCGTGCGAGCGCGATGCAGCATCACCCAGCAGTTGGCGCTGGTGATGGCGAGTTCCTGGCAGATCTCCTCGGTACCCAGGTCGAGGAATTCACGCATCATGAACACTCGGGCGGTGTTGGCGGGCAGATGATTGACGCAGGCGTCGAACACCGCCCAGAACTGCTTCTGGGATAACGCTGATTCCGGGTCCGCCCAGGTGTGGGGCTTGTCCTGCGTCGTCCAGTGGCCGTCCTGTTCAAAAAGCTGCTCGATGTCGGGGCCCTCATCATCGCCCCGGCGGGCCAGATCACTGGCCGGGATTTCCCGGGCGTGCTTGCGCAGGTGGTCGATGATCTTGTTGCGCAGGATCGCGAATACCCAGGTCTTGAGGGCGGAACGCCCCGCAAAGCCGTCCCGATGGCGCATTGCCGCGATCAGGGCCTCCTGTACGGCGTCTTCCGCCGCGCCTTCGTCCCGCAACTGAAGGTGGGCGAACTTGAGCATGTCCCGTCGCAGGGCCAGGATGGCCGGGTCGTTCCAGTCCAGGGATGGAGGCTTGGCGTCGGCGGGGGAATCGGAGGTCATGAAATCTGGGGCTGGGTTTGGAAACGCGCCAAGGCTCCACTCTAACGGGAAGCCTCGGGGGATGGGAGGGGGCGGGAGGGCGCGAAGGAGGGCCATGGTGCTTTGACGGTCTGGCTGCCCTCCGCCTTACGCGAAAATGGCTAGGGTTTTCCATGACTAGAAATCCGGCTGCTAATTCTCTAGACTTCATCGCACCACTAAGTTGTCTGACAAGCTGATAAGTGAGGGGTCGATGGCCGGTTTGCAGCCCGTAGAACGTCCGCTGAGTCTCGCCGAGGTCGTCGCCAGACAGCTGGAAACCTGGGTGCGCCAAGGCGGTCTGGCGGCCGGCGCTCAATTGCCCAGCGAGAAGGAGCTTGTGGGGCGCTTCGGCGTGAGCCGTGCCGTGATCCGCGAAGCGGTTTCGCGCCTCAAGGCGGACGGTTGGATCGAGTCCCGCCAGGGAGCGGGGGCTTTCGTGACGCCCCAGGGGCGGCGGGGAAGCTTCCGGCTGGTGCCTGGAGGCTCACCGGGGGCCGCGACCCTCGGGGATATCTTCGAGTTGCGCAGCCTGGTCGAGGCGGGGGCGGCAGAACTGGCTGCGCAGCGGCGCCAGCCTGCGGATCTGGCTCAATTGGCCGAGGCCCTGGCGCGGATGGAAGCCGCGCTTGTCGACGCGGATGGGGCTGCGGATGGCCCCAGTGCCGACGACGCCTTTCACGTCGCCATTGCCGCCGCCACCGGCAACCCGATGATCCAGCAGTTCGTGGTCTTCATGGGCCAGCAGTTTTCAGACTCGCGCCGTCCGACCTGGGATGGGGCGGGCCAGGAGGCGGGACGGGCCGCG
>JAEUNX010000078.1 GCA_016791025.1 Zoogloeaceae bacterium
TCGGCCGCGAGCCAGGCCGGCCCGTCTGCCAGAGGAAGGCGCACGATTTCTTCGAAGAGCTTGGTAAGTTCCCGTGCCACCACCAATTGCCGCCCCCCCTCGAGGATAGCGGTGAGATCCGCCACGGTTTCGGTGATCCGATGGGGGGCCTCGTAGAACACCAGGGTGGCCACCATTGGTTTCAAGCCGGCCAGGGCGGCCCGACGGGCCGCGGATTTGGCCGGGAGAAACCCATGGAAATAAAAGTGCGGATCCCCCAGGCCGGAGGCCGAGAGCGCCGCCGCCACGGCACTCGGACCTGGCACCGGAACGACCGGAATGCCCGCCTCCTGCACCCGAGCCACCGCCCGCGCCCCGGGATCCGAAATAGCCGGGGTCCCGGCGTCGGTGATGAGCGCCACCTGTTGCCCCGCCTCCAGCAGGCGAATCAGCCCCGTGGCGGCCGCCTGCTCGTTGTGCTCGTGCAGCGCCACCAGGCGTGTCCGCAGGCCGAGGGCATCCAGGAGGCGTTGGCTATGGCGGGTATCTTCCGCGGCGACGACGTCCACTGCCGCCAGGACCGCGCGGGCCCGCAGCGTGATGTCCTGCAGGTTTCCCAGGGGAGTCGCCACCACGTACAATGACGGTGTCTTAGACAGGGGAGCCTCATGGGCTTCAAGACGGGACATGGAAAACTGGCTTGAAAGGCTTCGACGCCGCATTGTCGGCGCCCGCCCCACGGCGGCGCAAGGCAACGTGAGCCCGGGCGCCGAGGCGGAGGATCTCGCCGCAACCCTTCTCACCCGACAAGGGCTGAAGATCCTCAGCCGGAATGTCCGCTGCCGTGGCGGGGAGGTGGACCTGATCGCCCTGGAAGGGGCGACCGTCGTCTTTGTCGAGGTCCGCCTGCGCCGCAATCGACAATTCGGCGGCCCGGCCGCGTCCATCGGCCCCGCCAAGCAGGCCAGAGTGACCCTGGCGGCCCGCCATTGGCTTGCCGGAACCGGCCGGCGCTGGCAGACCGCGCCCTGCCGTTTCGACGCCGTCGTCCTGGCAGAACTCTCCCTCGGTTCGGTGGAATGGATCCGGGGCGCCTTTCCCGAGAAAGTATGATCGCCCCTCAGACCGCCGGATGGTAATCGTATGTAAGGCAAGCTTTCGAACCTCCCGGGCGTGGGGCATGCTTCTGGTGGCCTGGTTTTGGCTTGGCGGAGGCGCCGTGGCGGAGCCCACCGTGGCAGTGCGGATCCAGCAGGTGCCGCTGGCCGGGTTTCAGTATTACGCCGGCAAGATCGTGTGGGACGAGCTCGGCGAGGGCGATCCCTTAGAACTGGTCCGGGAATCGGACAATGCCCACGACGTCCGGGCGGTGAAGGTGCTTTGGCGCGGCGTGGCCATCGGCCACCTGCCCCGCAGCGACAACGGCCCGGTCGCCGAAGCCATGGACCAGGGTTGGCGGGTCTGGGGACGAATCGGCCGGCTCCAGCCCCACCCGAACCCCTGGCGACGGGTGCGGGTGGACGTCTTTGCGGCACCACCGTCGGCGGCCCGCTAAGCGGGCGGTCGGCGTTGGGCCTCGTGCTAGACTGCCGGCCCACGGGGCCCGAGGAGGCCGGAGGACATCATGGATTTGATTGCCCGGATCACCCAGCAGTTCGAGGACAGCGTGGCCACGAAGCGGGCGGCGCTGGAGTTGCTGGCTGCGCCGATCGCGGCCGCCGTGGAAGTGATGACGTCCAGCCTGCTGGGCAACGGCAAGATCCTCGCTTGCGGCAATGGCGGCTCGGCGGCAGATGCCCAACACTTCGCTGCAGAGCTGGTGAATCGCTTCGAAATGGAGCGCCCGCCCCTGGCCGCCATCGCGCTCACCACCGACACGTCCACCCTCACATCCATCGCCAACGATTACCACTACGACCAAGTCTTCCAGAAGCAGGTCCAGGCGCTCGGGCAACCCGGTGACGTCCTGCTCGCCATCTCCACCAGCGGCAATTCCCCCAACGTCATCGAGGCGGTACGTACTGCCCAGGAGCGGGAACTGCGGGTGGTCGCCCTCACCGGCAAGGACGGCGGCCGCCTGGGGGGCTTATTGCGGGAAACCGACATCCATCTATGCGTCCCGGCGAGTCGCACCGCCCGCATCCAGGAGGTTCACCTTCTGACCCTCCATTGCTTGTGCGACGGGATCGATTGTTTGCTTTTGGGAGTTGAAGAATGAAACGCAGATTGCAGTCCGCTTTGCTCTACGCCACCCTCGGTACCGCCCTGGTCACTGCCCTTCAGGGCTGTGTTCCAATGGTCGTGGCGGGGGCCGGCGCGGGGGCGATGATCGCCAATGACCGCCGGACATCCGGCGCCTACGTCGATGACGAAGCCCTGGAATGGAAGATCAAGCACCAGATCAGCTCCCGGTTCGAAGACCGGGTGAATGTGAACGTGGTGTCCTTCAATCGCGTCGTACTCCTCGCCGGCCAGGCGCCGGACCCCACCACGCGTGACGAGTTGTCGCGCATTGCCAACGGCAATGCCGGGGTACGCAGCGTCGTCAATGAGGTGGTTGTTGGCCCTATCAGTTCGGTGGGCTCCCGGGGCAACGACGCCGTGATCACTTCCAAAGTCAAGGCACGCTTCGTCGACCTGGCCACCTTTGGCGTCGCCCACGTCAAGGTGTACACCGAAGCCGGCACGGTGTTCCTCCTGGGCCTCGTGACCCGGCGCGAAGGCGAGTCGGCCACCGAGATCGCCCGAACCACCAGCGGCGTGACTCGGGTGGTGAAGGTGTTCGAATACCTGGGCGAGAGCGAGGCCAGGACCATGGACGCCGCCGGGGCGGAAGGCCGCCCAGTCGCCCCGCCCCAGTAACCGAGACGGCGCCGCTCAGGCGGCCAGTGCAGCGAGGATCTTGTCGTGCACGCCGCCAAATCCGCCGTTGCTCATTATGAGGACGTGGTCGCCCACCTGGGCCTGGTCGGCCACGGCCTTTACCAGCCCCGGTAGATCGTGATGCACTTCCGACCGGGGTCCGAGGGGCGCCAAAGCCTCGGCCGCATCCCACCCAAGGTGCTCGGCATAGCAGAAGACGTGGTCCGCCGCGGCCAGGCTGCTTGGCAGTTGGCGCTTCATCACGCCAAGCTTCATCGTGTTCGAGCGCGGCTCCAGGACCGCCAGGATACGGCCGGCCGGCTCCCGACGGCGCAATCCCTCGATTGTCAGGGCAATGGCCGTCGGATGGTGGGCAAAATCATCATAGACCGTGACCCCTTGGGCAACCCCGCGGACCTCCAGGCGGCGCTTGATTCCCTGGAATTCCGCCAAGGCTTCGATGGCCGCGGCGGCAGGCACGCCGGCATGGCGGGCCGCGGCAACCGCCGCCAGCGCATTGAGCCGATTATGGTGGCCCGCGAGGGGAAAGGCCCCCCGTCCCAGCGCCTGGTCAGCGAGGGAAAAGACGGCTTCGCGATCGTTCCGCCCAGCCGCCACTGTCCATCCCACGGGGTCATTGAACCATTCGAGCTCGGACCAGCAACCTCGGGAGATGACCCGTTGCAGGCTCTCCTCCGCCCCGTTGGCGATGATCCGCCCCTGCCTCGGGACGGTTCGCACCAGGTGATGGAACTGGGTTTCGATGGCCGCCAGATCCGGGAAGATGTCCGCGTGGTCAAATTCGAGATTATTGAGAATGACCGTGCGCGGGCGGTAATGAATGAACTTGGAGCGCTTGTCGCAGAAAGCAGTATCGTATTCGTCCGCCTCGATGACGAAGAACGGGGAATCCGTGAGCCGAGCGGACAGGCCAAAATTCTGGGGCACCCCCCCCACCAGAAATCCGGGGTTCAAACCACCTCGTTCGAGGATCCACGACAGGAGCGAAGTCGTCGTGGTCTTGCCATGGGTGCCGGCCACCGCCAGTACCCAACGCCCCGCCAGTACATGCTCGGCCAGCCACTGCGGGCCGGAGACGTAGGGCAGCCCCCGGTCGAGAATGGCCTCGAGCAAGGGGTTGCCGCGGGAAATCGCATTGCCTACCACGAACACATCGGGGACCAGACCCACCTGATCGGCGCCATAGCCTTCGGTCAGCCCAATCCCCTGCTCGACAAGCTGGGTGCTCATGGGCGGATAGACATTGGCATCGCAGCCGGTGACGGTGTGGCCGGCCGCCCGCGCCAGGAGAGCCACCCCTCCCATGAAAGTGCCGCAAATGCCAAGAATATGAATATGCATCGAAACTCCGGGAGTTTGCGGCGCGCCTTCCTGCCCCGCGCGCCGCGTGTAGAATGGGGCGCATTCTAACCGAAGGCGCCAGCGACCCCGACGCCATGCCCCCCCGCCCGCCCCCCCGCCCCCAGAGCCTGCGCACGGGTCATATGCGCCGGGAGATTGCGGCCCTTGCGGCCCGCATGATGGCCGAAGACGGCATCAGCGACTTTGGCTTTGCCAAACGCAAAGCCGCCAAACAACTCGGCGCCACCGATACCGAATTCCTTCCCAATAACGCGGAAATCGAAGAAGCCCTGCGGGCCTATCAGGCGCTTTTCCAGGACGAAGAACACGAAGAGCGGCTGTACGAACTGCGTCAGGCCGCCATTTCGGCCATGCATCTGCTGGCCCCCTTCCGCCCCTACCTGACCGGAGCGGTCCTCGAAGGAACAGCCGGACGTTACGCCGAAGTGGAACTGGATCTATTTCCCGATAGCGCCAAGGACGTCGAGATCTTCTTTCTCAACCGGGACATTCGCTACGAACTGCGGGAACCACGCCGTACCGGACCGGAAGCCCCCGAGGCCTATCTCAGCTTCGAGTGGGAAGAGACACCCATCCAGGCCGCCGTATTTTCCACCCAGGCCGAACGCAATGCCCGACGGGGGCCACGGGTCCAGGAGCGGGCCCGATTGTCCGCCGTCGAAGCGCTGGTGCGGGACATGCGACCGGAGGCCCCGAAATGAACCGGGGCTCGCGGATCGGGCTGATTGTGACCGTCTCCATCCTGGCCGGTCTTGCCGGAATGTGGGCCCGTCAGGGGCCCGCCATCGTGCCGCGAGCTTCCGTTTCGGAAGTAGCCGAAAAAGGACCACTGCTCCTGGCCGTCAAGCTTCCAGATACCAGCGGCGCCGTACAGGCGCTGGATCAGTGGCGCGGGCAGATCATTGTTGCCAACTTTTGGGCCACCTGGTGTCCGCCCTGCCTGAAGGAGCTACCGGAATTCGCCCAGGTCAGCCGACGCTATGCCGACAAGGGCGTGCAGTTCGTCGGCATCAGCATTGACCAGGCGGACGCGGTGCAGCGCTTCCAGGCGGAGCACCAGATTCCATATCCGCTCCTGATCGGTTCCGCTCAGACCTTGCAACTCGCCGCCGACCTCGGCAATCCCGCCCAGGCGCTACCCTTCACCTTGATACTCGACCGAAGCGGCCGGATCCACGATCTGCGCCTAGGCACCTTGACCGAGGCGGATCTCACGGCAAAAATCGAGGCGCTACTCAAGACGTCGAGCTGACGACCGACTGGACAAGTTGCTGCCATTTGCGGCAAACTTGTAAGGATGAAGCGGTCAAAAGACACCAAAAACCAGTCTGGGCCCATGCCGGCGCGGATCTTGGTGCTTCATGGCCCGAACCTGAATCTTCTGGGCGCCCGGGAACCGGACATTTACGGCCGCACCACCCTGGCGGACATCCATGACGCCATGGAAAGCCGGGCGAAAGCCCAGGGCGTGGTGGTCGAATCCTTTCAGAGCAACCACGAAGGCCAGCTTATTGACCGGGTTCAGGCCGCCGCAGCCGAAGGGGTGGGATTCATCATCATCAACCCCGCGGGATACACCCACACTTCGGTCTCTCTGCGGGACGCCCTGGCGGCGGTCGCCATTCCCTTCGTGGAAGTACATCTGTCCAACATCCACGCCCGGGAACCCTTCCGCACCCATTCGTATTTTTCCGACAAAGCCGTCGGCGTGATTTGCGGGCTCGGCGCACAAGGATACATGGCCGCGCTCGAATTTGCCCTCGCTCGATTGAACTCCCCCTAAAGCCCCCCCGGGTCTGTCCCAGTACTTCCGGACCCGTCTGCTGGAGATTTTTCATGGATCTGCGCAAGCTCAAGAAACTCATCGACCTCGTCCAGGAATCCGGGATCTCGGAACTGGAAGTGACCGAAGGCGAAGAAAAGGTGCGGATTGCCAAGCATCTGGCTGCGGCGCCGACAATGCTCGCACCGGCCGCGGCCATTGCAGCTCCGATCGCCCAGGCTCCGGCGCCTGCCGCAGCCCCGGCGGCGGCTGCGGACCCTGCGAGTTCGCTCCCGGAGGGCCATATCGTCAAGTCGCCCATGGTTGGCACCTTCTATCGCTCCTCGGCGCCAGGCTCAAAGGCTTTCTCCGAGGTGGGTGATCAGGTGACCGAAGGCCAGACCCTCTGCATCATCGAAGCCATGAAGCTCATGAACGAGATCGAATCCGACGCCTCCGGCACGGTCAAGGCGATCCTGGTCGAGAATGGGCAGCCTGTGGAATATGGCCAGCCCCTCTTTGTGATCGGCTGATCCCAATGGCCATGTTCGAAAAGATCCTCATCGCCAATCGTGGCGAGATCGCGCTGCGGATCCTGCGGGCCTGCCGGGAACTCGGCATCCGCACGGTCGCAGTCCATTCGGAACCGGACGCCGAAGCCAAATACGTCAAGCTGGCGGACGAGTCGGTGTGCATTGGCCCAGCGCCGTCCACCATGAGCTATCTCAACGTCCCGGCCATCATCTCCGCCGCCGAGGTCACCGATGCCCAAGCCATCCACCCCGGCTACGGCTTCCTTTCGGAAAACGCCGATTTCGCCGACCGGGTGGAACAGTCCGGCTTCGTGTTCATCGGCCCGCGGGGTGAAACCATTCGCATGATGGGCGACAAGGTTTCCGCCAAGGATGCCATGAAGGCCGCCGGCGTCCCCTGCGTGCCTGGCTCTGACGGCGCCCTGCCCGACGATCCCAAGGAGATCGTCAAGATTGCCCGGACCGTTGGTTATCCGGTGATCATCAAGGCCGCCGGCGGCGGCGGCGGGCGGGGCATGCGGGTGGTACACACCGAGGCCGCCCTGCTCAACGCCGTGACGACAACCCGAAC
>JAEUNX010000127.1 GCA_016791025.1 Zoogloeaceae bacterium
GGGGCGACGCGGCACGCCCTCGCGCGCCTGGCGGCGCTTTCCCTGGTGGTGTTTACGGGGCCGGACGAGGTCTTTGTCCATCGCTGGACGGCGCAATGCCTGCTCGAGCCGGGGCCCGGGCTGGAAGAGCCGGCGCGGCTCGCCTTCCACGCCCGCGCCGGGCGCTACCGCCTGTGGCGGGCAGGGGAGGAAATCCACGCTGTTGCGGACGGCATGGAGGCCGTGCGCAACCTGCTGCAGGCACAGGACTACGAAGCTGCGGCGCAGGAGACTCTCACCATCACCGGCTTCCTGACGGGTGCCCACCAGCTTGCCGCCGCCGGGAGTTTCGCCGGTGAAGTGGCCCGCCTGCTCCCCCCGACTTCCCCTCAGTATTCCGCCCTCCACGATCAGGAGGCGCAGGCGTTGATCGCCCTCGGTCTGACTGATCAGGGCCTGGACGCCTACCGGCGCCTGCTCGACTTGCACGAGCAGCGTGTTCGCGCCGAGCCCCAGCGGGCGGACTACCAGCGGGACCTGTCGGTCTCCTACGAGAGGCTTGGCGATCTCATGGGAGCCCTGGGGGAGGGGGAGGCGGCGCGGCAGTACTTGGAAAAGTCCCTGGAGATTGGCGAGCGGCTGGCGCGGGCCGAGCCCCAGCGGGCGGACTACCAGCGGGACCTGTCGGTCTCCTACGAGAGGCTTGGGGATCTCATGGGAGCCCTGGGGGCGGGGGAGGCGGCGCGGCAGTACTGGGAAAAGTCCCTGGAGATTGCCGAACGGCTGGTGCGGGCCGAGCCGCAGCGGGCGGACTACCAGCGGGACCTGTCGGTCTCCTACATCAAGCTTGGGGATCTGATGCGGGCCCTGGGGGAGTGGGAGGCGGCGCGGCAGTACTTTGAAAAGTCCCTGGAGATTGGCGATCGGCTGGTGCGGGCCGAGCCCCAGCGGGCGGACTACCAGCGCGACCTGTCGGTCTCCTACGAGAGGCTTGGGGATCTGATGGGAGCCCTGGGGGAGGGGGAGGCGGCGCGGCAGTACTTGGAAAAGTCCCTGGAGATTCGCGAGCGGCTGGAGCGGGCCGAGCCCCAGCGGGCGGACTACCAGCGGGACCTGTCGGTCTCCTACAACACGCTTGGGGATCTGATGGGGGCCCTGGGGGAGGGGGAGGCGGCGCGGCAGTACTTTGAAAAGTCCCTGGAGATTGGCGAGCGGCTGGCGCGTGCCGAGCCCCAGCGGGCGGACTACCAGCGGGACCTCGTCGTCTCCTTGTGGCGAATGGCCCAGATCGATGCCCCGCGCTCCCGCGCCCACCTGTCGCGGGCCCTGTTCATTCTTCAGGGCTTGCGGGATGGGGGGCGCCAGGTGCCACAGATCGACGAGATGATGGCCGACCTGGAACAGAGGCTGGGCGACGCGACGGACTGAACCGTGGCTGGCCTGCGGTGGCGACGGCTTGGGGGTTTTGAAGGGCGGCGGGGCTGGGCGTGATCGGTGCTTCGGGTCAGGCGGGGCCGGTGACGGTTGGGCGCTGTGGGTTGGCGCACCATTCGCTCCAGGATCCCGGGTAGAGGCGAGAGCCGGCGAGCCCGGCGGATTCCATGGCGAGCAGGTTGTGGCAGGCGGTGACGCCCGAGCCGCATTGATGGACCACTTGCTGGGCGGGGCGACCCTTGAGGAGGGTGCCGAATTCCTCGCGCAGGACGGAAGGTTGCTTGAAACAGCCGTCGGTGCCGAGGTTGTCCTGGAACCAGCGGTTGATGGCGCCGGGAATGTGGCCGCCGACGGGGTCGAGGGTCTCGTTCTGGCCTCGAAAGCGGTCGGGGCTGCGGGCGTCCAGCAAGAGCCTCTGGGGATCATCCAGGTGGGCGGCCACCTCATCCCCATCGACGGCCAACGGCGCCGGCGCCATCACGTAGGGGAGCGGGGCCAGGGTGGGAGGTGCCTGGGTCAGGGGGCCTGCACTTCGCCCCCAGGCCTGAAGACCACCATCAAGGACGGCCACCCGGCGGTGCCCGAGCCAGCGCAGCAGCCACCACAGGCGGGCGGCGAACATGCCGCCGGCGTCGTCGTAGGCCACGACTTGGGTGTGGTTGCCGACGCCGCAGGTTTCGAGGCGGGCGGTGAGACGGGCCGGGTCGGGCAGGGGGTGGCGGCCGTTGGTGCCCGTGCGGGGCCCGGAGAGATCCTCATCGAGGTGAAGGTGGATCGCGCCGGGGAGGTGCCCGACCCCGTAGGCCCGGCGGCCGAACTCCGGGTCCCGCAGGTCGTGGCGGCAGTCGAAGAGACGCCAGTCCGGATCATGGAGGTGGCGGGCCAGATCCTGGGCGCTGATCAGGGTCTGGTAGGAGGCGTTATTCACTCGGTCGCCTCGGCAGCCTGGGCAAGCCAGGCCTGGGCGTCGTCTTCCTCGTGGAAAACCTCCACGTCCGCCTCGACGAAGAGCTGGGAGACCCAGGCGCTCCAGGTCGCCCATTGGTCGGTGGTGAGGACGGCGATGCGGCCGAAGTCCCGCGAGTGCTGGCGGGAAAACTTGATTTCCTCCCACGCCACGTCGAGGGTGAAGCCGGACATCGCCCGCAGATCCATGAGGACATGGACCACGCCCTCGAACTTGAGCTTGAACAGCACCGCTTCCTCGAATTCCTTGAAATCGGCGAGGGTGAATTCGCCAAACACCACAACGTTGACCCGATTGGGGCCCTGGTCGAGGGTGATCATTGCAAACTCCTGGTCAGGCGGAATGAAGGGTGCAGCCTACTATAGCCCTCGCCCGAATCCCGTTCAATCGCTGCTGGCCGGGGCCTCGGCGGCAGCGGGGAGAAGGGGCTCGGCGCGGGAGGGGGTCGCCGTTCGATTGGCCGCGACGGAGATCAACACGCCGCTGGCGATGATCAGGCCGACCGCCAGCCAGGCGCTGGCGGGCAGACGCTCGCTCCAGAACAGGACCCCGAACAGGCTGGAAAAAATGACCGTGGAGTACGCCAGGTTGGCGGAGACGAGAGTCTTGCCGTAGCGGTAGGAGCGGGTCATGGCCAACTGGGCGCAGCCGCCGAAGATGCCGACGCCGAGAAGGATGGCGGCGCCGCGCAGGTCCACCTGGTGGAGCGGTTCGCCGGCCAGGGCCCAGGGCAGCCCGATCAGGCTGGTGAGGGCGGAAAACCACAGCACGGTCCGCGGTTCGGGCTCTCCGAGTCGGCCCAACTCGCGCACGCTCACGTAGGCGATGCTGGCCACCGCGCCGGAGCCCAATCCAGCGGCGGCGCCGGCCCATTGGTCGGGTTGGAGGGTGGGGCGAAGCAGGAGCACCACGCCGCCAAAGCCGATGAGGACCGCCAGCAGCAGGGGGCGGCGAATCCGCTCGCCGAACCAGAAGGCCAGCAACAGGGCGACGAAGATCGGCGAGGTGTAGTTCAGGGTGACCGCGGTCGCCAGGGGGAGGTGCCCGAGGGCGT
Source organism: Zoogloeaceae bacterium (assembly GCA_016791025.1). Classification (GTDB taxonomy): domain Bacteria; phylum Pseudomonadota; class Gammaproteobacteria; order Burkholderiales; family Rhodocyclaceae; genus JAEUNX01. The sequence continues at coordinate 3,435 of JAEUNX010000127.1, forward strand.
AGAAGTAGCACATCAGGGCGGCAGTGCCTGAGATGCCGCGGGTGATCTGGGCGCGCCAATGGGGCGTGCGCCAGGGAGTCCCCCGCCCCAACATGAGGATGGCCATCAGCAGGAAGCCGATGAAGCCCCGGTAAAAGACCAGCTCACCGGTGGAAAAAACCCCCGCGCCGAGTTTGACGCAGACCCCCATGCAGGCGAAGAGCAGGCTCGCTACGACCATCCACAGGGCCGGGGCGGTGGTGGCCCCGGGGGGCTGGGCGGCCATGGGGTCAGGCGGCCCGCAGGTGGCGACGCAGCGCGAGCCCGGTCCCGGCGAGGCCGAGGAGGGTGGAAAACGCCAGCAACCCCGTCACCTGCAGCAGATCAAGTCGGTGGAGGCTGAAGATCGCCCCATAGGTTTCGGCGATCCGTCGCACCTCCGGCGCCATCAAGGCCAGCAGGCCGTCGGCAATGCCCCAGGCGATCAGTCCGCCGGCAAAAGCCTGGAGGCCGCCGAACCAGTAGTAGGGTCGGCGGATGAACGGAATCGTCGCGCCGAGGATCCGGCTCACCTCGATTTCCTCCTGCCGGGTCAGAAGCTGGAGGCGAATGGTGTTGAAGGTGATGATCACCAGGGCCGTGCCCAGCAGGCCGGCGAGGAGGAGCATGACCGTGCGACCGAAGGCGAGCAACGCATCCAGGCGCTGCACCCACAGGCTATCCACCTGGACATGCTCGATGGCGGCATCGGCGCGGTAGCGATCGGCCACCGCCTGGAAGGCCGCCGGATCCGCACTCTTCAAGGTGAGCACGAAGCCGTCGGGCAGAGGGTTGGCGGGCAGGGTGTCAAGAATGTCTGCCAGGCCATTACGGGCCAGGATTTCCCGGGCTGTGTCACGGGAGACGAAGCTCACGCTGGCTAACTGCGCATCAGCCTGGAAATTGCGTTCGAGGCGGTTGCGATCGTCGCGCCCACTGCTCTCCTTGAGGAACAGGCTCACCTGGGGCGTGGTGTTGACGCTGGCTGCGAGGGACTGCAAGCGCTCGAAAAGGGCCAGGCCCGTGGCGGGAAGGGCCAGCGCGAGGCCTATGACCAGGGCCGAAAGGAGTGTGCCAAAAGCCTGGCGGCGCAGGCGACGCAGGGCTTGGCCGAGGGCGCGGCCGTGGGCGGCCAACCAGCCGATCATGACGTCTCCTCGTCGGTCAGGACGCCCTGGGCGAGGCGCAGGGTGCGTCCCCGCGCGTTGCAAAACAGGCTGGGGTCGTGGGTGGAAACGATCACGGTCACGCCGGCGTCGTTGAAGGACTGGAAGAGGTGGGCGATATCCCGGGCGTAGTCGGGGTCAAGATGCGCGGTCGGCTCATCGGCAATCAGCACGGCGGGGCGATTGACAATCGCTCGGGCGATGGCCACCCGCTGCTGCTCACCTCCCGACAGAGTGATGGGCAGTTCCCCGCCCCGGTCCTTGAGGCCTACGCGCTCCAGAGCAGCCTGGGCCCGTTTGCGCGCCTCTCGTGCAGATTGCCCGGCGATCTCCAGGGGCAGTACCAGGTTTTCGAAGACGCTACGATCCATCAGAAGCCGATGGTCCTGGAGGATCAGCCCCAGTTTGCGCCGCAGGTAGGGAATCGCGTCGGCCCGGAGCTTGCCAACGTCCTGACCGTTCATCATCACCCGCCCCTCGGTGGGGCGCTCGATGGCCGCGATGAGTTTGAGGAGCGTGCTCTTGCCGGCCCCGGAGTGGCCGGAGAGCAGCAGGAGCTCGCCGTGGCGGATGGTGAAGCTCACCCCGGCGAGGGCCAGATGGCCCCCGGGGTAGCGCTTGCTGACTTCCTGGAATTCGATCATGCGGCGCTGCGCGGTCCTTCGTCGAACAGCGCATCGACAAATGCGCGGGCTTCGAACGGCTGCAGGTCGTCGATCCCTTCGCCCACCCCGATGAAACGCAGGGGCTTGGGGGTCTGGCGGGCGATGGCGGCGACCACCCCGCCCTTGGCGGTGCCGTCCAGCTTGGTGACGATGAGGCCGGTGATGCCGATGGCGCCGTCGAAGGCCTTGACCTGCTGGAGGGCGTTCTGCCCGATGTTGGCGTCCAGCACCAGAATCACTTCATGGGGGCCGCTGGGTTCGGCCTTGGCGATGACCCGGCGGACCTTGGCAATTTCTTCCATCAGATGAAGCTGGGTGGGCAGGCGACCGGCGGTATCGGCCAGGACCACGTCGATGCCCCGGGCCCGGGCGGCCTGGATGGCGTCGAAGACCACCGCAGCGGGATCGCCGCCTTCCTGGGCGATCACGGTCACCCCGTTGCGCTCGCCCCAGGTGACAAGTTGCTCCCGGGCGGCGGCCCGGAAGGTGTCGCCGGCGGCCAGCAGCACGCTCTTGCCCTGGCTTTGCAGCCAGCGGGCGAGTTTGCCGATGGAGGTCGTCTTGCCGGACCCGTTGACCCCGGCGACCATGATGATGAAGGGCGATTGGGATCCGATCTGCAGCGGCTTTTCGAGGGGCGCGAGGAGTGCGTGGAGCTCGTCGGCCAGGGCGGCCTGGAGCTGCTCGCCGGTTTCGAGGCGATCCCGCTTCCAGCGCTGGCGCAACTGGGTCAGGAGCTGGGTGGTGGCCTCGACGCCGCAATCGGCCATCAGCAGCGTGGTTTCGAGCTCCTCCAGCAGATCCTCGTCGATCTTGCGGCGGGAGAACAGGGACGCCAGACCCCCCCCCAACTGCTGGCGTGTCCGGGCGAGACCGGCCTTGAGGCGTTCGGTCCACGAGCGCTTGGGGGCCGGTACGGCCTCGGATTCGCCGGGTTGGGCTGTGGTAGCCTGTTGCGCCGCCTCGGGCGATGAGCCGGGTTTTTTCAAGAAACCAAACATGGAGTTCCGCAGTCAGACGGGGTCGTTGGCGACGGCGGTCATGGCGAAGCCGGCGCCGGGAAACGGGAGAAAGGATTTTAGCAGATGGCGAGGAAGCAACCGATGTTGCGACGCGGCGTGCTGGTGGGGCTGGGGGCCGGGCTGGCGATGACGGTCGGTGTGGCCTGGGCCAACCCCTATGAGACGACCCTGGGCAACGGGATGAAGGTGATCGTCAAGGAGGATCGACGAGCCCCGTCGGTGGTGCATATGGTCTGGTACAAGGTCGGGGCGATGGACGAGACCGACGGCCATTCCGGGGTTGCCCATATCCTCGAGCACATGATGTTCAAGGGGACCAAGAAGCTCGGACCCGGGGAATTCAACCGCCAGGTGGCGGCGGTGGGGGGGCGGGACAATGCCTTCACCAGCAGCGACTACACCGCCTATTTTCAGCAGGTGCCGCCGGGAGAGCTTGGCCGCATGATGGGGCTGGAGGCCGACCGGATGCGCAATCTGCGCTTTTCCGACGAGGAGTTCTTCAAGGAACTCGAGGTGGTCAAGGAGGAGCGGCGCCTGCGCACCGACGACAAGCCCCACGGGCTGGTCCATGAGCAGCTTGAGGCCAGTGCGTTTCTCGCTCATCCCTACCGGCGCCCGATCATTGGCTGGATGACCGACCTGGACACCATGCGCCCGGCCGATGCCTGGGCGTGGTACCGGACGTGGTATGCACCGAACAATGCGACTCTGGTTGTGGTCGGTGATGTGGATCATCGGCGGGTCTTCGAGCAGGCCAAACAATCGTTTGGCGGTCTGGTGCCCAGTGCCCTGCCGCCCCGGCGCGACATCGGCGAGCCCGAGCAGCGCGGTCGGCGGGAAGCCGAAGTTCGGGCGCCAGCGGAACTCCCTTACCTGGCCCTGGCCTGGCATGTGCCGACGCTGCGGAGCCTGGCCGACGCGCGGGACTATTTTGCCCTGCAGGTCCTGTCGGCCGTGCTGGATGGGTACGAGGGCGCGCGGCTCAACACTCGTCTCGTGCGGGAGCAGCGCCTGGCCGTGTCCGCCGGAGCGGGCTATACCGGCATGGCCCGGGGACCCTCGCTATTCCTCCTGGATGGCACGCCCAGTCCCGGGCACAGCGTGGACGAGCTTGAGGCCGCCCTGCGGGCCGAAGTTGCCCGCATCCGCGATCAGGGCGTCACCGACGCCGAACTGGCGCGGGTCAAGGCTCAGGCGATGGCGTCCGAGGTGTACAAGCGCGATTCCCTGATGGGGCAGGCCATGGAGATTGGAATGTTGGAGATGTCAGGCTTTTCCTGGCGAGATGAGAAACGTTTCCTGGAGGGCCTGCAGACCGTGACGGCGGCTGACGTCCAGGCGGTGGCCGGGCGCTATTTCGCCGACGACGCGATGACAGTGGCGCGGCTCGATCCCTTGCCATTTTCGGCGGCCAAGGCCCGGCCCAAGGGTCCGGCGGTCCGGCATGGAGGTGGCCAATGAAGCGCCTGGGCCTGTCGCTGTTCGGGGGGGTGATGGCTTGGTGCCTGGGGGCCGGGTCCAGCCTCGCTGCAGTGGATATCCAGACCTGGATTGCGCCCTCCGGTGCCCGGGTATTCCTGGTCGAGAGTCATACCTTGCCCATGGTCGATATCCAGGTCGATTTCCAGGCCGGTGGCGCGCTCGATCCCGGCGACAAGGCCGGGGTGGCTGCCCTCACCCAGGCGCTGCTCGATGGTGGTGCCGGTGGCCTGGACGAGGCGGCGATTTCCGATCGTCTGGCGGACCTGGGCGCTCGTTTGGGGGGAGGTGCCGACGATGATCGCGCCAGTGTTTCCCTACGCACGTTGGCCGACGCGGCCCAAAGGGAGCCCGCCGTCGCTCTGCTGCGAACTCTCCTGACCGATCCGGCCTTCCCGGAAGCCGTGGTGGAACGGGAGCGGGCGCGGACCCTGGCCGGACTCAAGGATGCGGAGACCCGCCCGGACAGCATCGCGGCCCGGCGTTTCGCCGCGGCGATCTACGGGGACCACCCCTACGGCAATGATCCGACGGTGGACAGCGTGGCCCGCATCCATCGGGACGATCTGGTGAGCTTCCATCGACGCTATTACCGGGCCCCTGGCGCAACGGTCACCCTGGTAGGCGACATCCAACGCCCGGAGGCGGCGCGGATCGCCCAACTCCTCACCGAAGCTCTGCCGGGGGGGGAGTCGCCGGCCCCCCTGCCAGTGCCCCAGGCGCCCGGGGCAAGCGTGATCCGCATTGCCCATCCCTCCGCCCAGGCCCACGTTTTGATGGGCATGCCGGTGCTGGCCCGGGACGATCCCGATTATTTTCCTCTGCTGGTGGGCAATTACATCCTTGGCGGGGGAGGTTTTGTCTCCCGCCTCACCCATGAGGTGCGGGAACGTCGCGGGCTGGCCTACAGCGCCTACAGCTACCTTCATCCCGCCCAGGTGGCCGGACCGTTCCAGATCGGACTGCAGACGAAAGTCAGCCAGGCGGATCTGGCCTTGGGCGTGGTGAATGAGACCGTTCGTGCTTTTCTCGACAAGGGTCCCACCCCCGCGGAGGTGACGGCAGCCAAATCCAATATCGTCAATGGCTTTGGATTGAGGCTCGATTCAAACCGCAAGATCCTCGACTATGTGGCCGTGATCGGCTTCTACCGCCTGCCGCTGGATTGGCTAGACGCCTATCCGAAGGCCGTGTCGAAGGTCACAGGAGCAGCCATCCAGGACGCCTTCCGTCGGCGGGTCGATCCCGGTCATCTGGTGACGGTGGTGGTGGGCGGCACGGACGAAGGGGGCGGGCCGGTGGCCCCTGGCGCCGGAAAGTGACGAAGGTCCGTATCGTCGGCGGGGTTTGGCGTTCGCGAATGCTGGAAGTGGCGTCGGTCGCGGGGCTGAGACCGACGCCCGACCGGGTCCGCGAAACCGTGTTCAATTGGCTCGGTCAAGACCTCTCGGGTTGGGCTTGCCTGGATCTTTTCGCTGGTAGCGGCGCCCTGGGGTTCGAAGCGGCCTCGCGGGGGGCGAGCCATGTGACCCTGGTCGAGGCGGATGCTCGGGCCCACGCGGGGCTCCTGCGGGCGGAAAAGACCCTACAGGCGTCGCAGGTAGAGATTATCAAGGCTGATGCGGTAAAATTCGCCACTTTTTGCGGGCGGAAGTTCGATCTCGTGTTTTTCGATCCGCCCTATCGCCAGGGCTGGCTCTCGCGGCTTTTGCCCCACGTGGACCATCTGGTGGAGCCCGACGGCTGGCTCTACCTGGAGGCCGAGGAGCCTCTGACGCGCTGGGGCGACTGGCGAGCCGTGCGCAGTGGCAAGGCAGGCCAGGTGCATTTTCACCTCCTTCGAAAGGATGCGGAATGAAAGACGCGGTGGCCGTTTATCCCGGGACCTTCGATCCGTTTACCCGCGGCCATGAAGACTTGGTGCGGCGGGCAGCGCTGCTGTTCGATCGGGTTGTGGTTGCCGTGGCTGCCAGCAACACCAAGGGGCCGATCTTTTCCCTCGATGAGCGGGTGGCGATCGCCCGGGAGGTGGTTCGGATCTTTCCCAATGTGGTGGTGGTGGGATTCGATTGTTTGCTGATGGAGTTTCTGCGCCAGCACGACGCTCGCGTGATTTTGCGTGGCTTGCGGGCCGTGTCCGACTTCGAATACGAGTTCCAGATGGCCGGCATGAATCGCAAGCTTTTCCCGGATGTCGAGACGGTGTTTCTGACTCCGGCCGAGGAGTACATGTTCATTTCGGCCACCATGGTCCGCGAGATCGCGCGTCTTGGCGGCGACGTGGCCAAATTCGTTCAGCCATCCGTCCTGGCCCGGCTGGCCGGCAAGATCCAACAGAATTGAAAGCAAGGAGAATTCAATGGCACTCATGATTACCGACGAATGCATCAACTGCGATGTGTGCGAGCCGGAATGCCCAAACGGCGCCATTTCCCAGGGGGACGAGATCTACATCATCGATCCCAACAAGTGCACCGAATGCGTTGGACATTTCGATGAGCCCCAGTGCCAGCAGGTGTGTCCGGTCGATTGCATCCCCCACAACCCCGAGTACACCGAGACTCAGGACGAGCTGATGGCCAAGTTCGTCAAGCTGACCAGCAAGGGCTGACCAGGGCCGCTGTTTTTGCCAATAAAAAGGGCCCGCAGGAGCGGGCCTTTTTTATGTGATTCCAGCTTAGGCGGCGAGGGTTGTGAGCCTCTCGTCCGTGACGGGGCGAAGGCCGAAAATTGTTTGCAGGGCGCCATCCAGGGCGGTCAGTTCGGCAAGCTGGCGCTCCAGCGACTGCTCCGATTCCCGCAATTCACCCACCCGATCTTCCAGGGTGTCAGTTGCCTGATGGATCCGTTTGATGCTTTCCAACCGTCGCTTGAGGTGAAGCTGATATTCCCTGACCTGGGTCTCCAGGGGCGACATGACGGCTCGGATCCACTGCTCTGCGTCGCGATTGGCGATTTCGAAGGTGCGTCGTGCCTGGCTGGCGACCGTGTCGAAAAATTTCTGGGTCAGGGTGTGCTTCTCGGTGGTGGCGAGGGTCAGCGCGGTGTTGATCTGTATGTTGAAGGCCTGTTCCAATCGATCGATGTCCTGCTCGTATCGCAGTACCGAAAAGGCCGGAGGCGGGGTGAGTGTCAGGCCATGTTCCACGGTGAAGCGTTTGTGCATGACGTCGAGCATCTGCATGATCTCCGTCACTTCGTCAGACGAATTGCGCAGGTTGGCGCGCAGACGGACGAAAAATCCTTCCATTGCGTCGCGCAATCCGCGGGAAAATGTGGCCTCCATCATCATCTCCCGGGTGCGGCGGGTTTCCAGGCGGAGGGTGTCGAGGCCGAGGTGGTGGAGAAGGTTGTTGGTGAGCGTGGAAAAGACGCTGCGGACCGCGTAATACTTCTGCAGCCCCTGGTCGAACTCGTCCTTTTCGCTTCGGATTTTGCGCATCATGTACTCGATGACGCTCTGATTCTTGCCGCGCAGGTCGGTGAGTTCTCCGAGTTGCTCCCGCAGGCCGGTCAGGCGGGAGTGGATCAGGCTTCTTGCCTGGGCGATCACATCGGAAGTTTCGCCAAGGATGTTGTCGCCGATGATTTCTCGCTTGGCCGGAAGCAAATCCTCGCTCATGGCCAGTTCCAGGGGGGCCAGTCGTGAGCGGTCCAGGAGACTGTCGTCGCCGGTAATCCGGGCTACAAGCCCTTTTTGGGCCGAAACCGGAAAGACATGCTCCGCCTCGCATTCCAAGGTGTCGGCCACCGACGTGACCTGGCGGGTGATTTCGCTGTCGATCTGGTTGTCATCCCGCAGGCCGTCCCACAGGCTGTCGATCTTATTTAGCACCACCAAGCGGCCCTTTTGCCGGCCGCGTCCAGCACGAACGTAGTCGCGCCAGATGGTCAGGTCACTCTGGGTGACGCCGGTATCGATGCCGAGGATAAAGAGCACTGCGTGGGCGCTGGGAAGCAGGGACAACGTCAGCTCTGGTTCGGCGCCGATGGCGTTGAGCCCAGGAGTGTCGAGGACAACCAGGCCCTGTTCCAGGAGCGGGTGCGGAAATTGGATGATGGCGTGACGCCAGCATGGGATCTCGACGAGGCCGTCTGGCCCGGGGCGCAACCCTTTCTCGCCGTTCGCGTCGATGGCAAAGCCGAGGGCCTCCGCATCACTTGCGGACACTCGCTTGGTTTCGCCGACCCGGGCCAGTGCCTGCTGCAATTCTGCCGCCGAGGTGGTGCCCAAAGGTGCCGACTGCCACGCATTGTTTTTTGTTTTGAGCTCCGAGACCGTCGCATGGGCCGCGCGGGTTTCAATTGGAAGGAGGCGAATCTCCTGGCGGGCTCCGGCCGACCAATGAAGTTCCGTCGGGCACATCGTGGTGCGTCCGGTGCTGGAGGGCAGGATGCGATCGCCAAAATCCGAAAAGAAGATCGCATTGATGAGTTCGGACTTGCCGCGGGAAAACTCCGCCACGAAAGCCACGACGAGTTTGTCGTCGCGCAGGCGGTCCAGGGCGTACTGCAGGCGCAGGTCGACCTGGGCGTCGCCCAATTCGCTCTGGTTCAGCCAGTTGCGTAGCCGGGACACGGCCTCTGCGCCGTCGTGACGCCAGCGGCTGAAGTCGGAAAGATGCTCGGCAAGGTTCATGCAAAATTTACGGCGTGGGCTACTGTGCCTTTAGCGTTTTCCGGAATCCTCGACCGGACGATCAGCCCCGGCCAGGGGCTGACAGGCGGGACAGAAATACGTGGCGCGCTGGGCCATGACGCTTCGTTGGATGGGCGTTCCGCACACCCGGCACGCTTCGCCAGTGCGCCCGTATACGAAGTATTGCTGTTGAAAGTAACCGAGGTTTCCATCGCTGTGCACAAAATCGCGCAGGCTGCTGCCCCCCGCGGCAATGGCCTCGGTGAGGGTGGCCCGGATCGCGTCGGCGAGGTGTTTGCAGCGCCGTCGTGTCAGGTCGCGACTGACGGTGGCGGGGTGGATGCCAGCCCGGAACAGGCTTTCGGAGGCGTAAATGTTCCCCACACCGACCACTCGATGACTATCCATGAGCACCGTCTTGATCGGGCTGCGGCAGGGGTTGACCAGCTTATGGAGTACCGCGCCATCGAAGGCATCGGACAGGGGCTCCGGGCCCAGGCTCGCCAGGAGCGGATGGGCGAGGGGGTCTTGGGTGGTCCAGGCGATCAGTCCGAAGCGACGGGGGTCCCGGTAGCGCAGCAGATGGTCCTGCAGCGCAAGGTCCACGTGGTCATGGACCGTGGCGGGGGTGTCGCGCGGAACGATTCTCAGGCTGCCCGACATGCCCAGGTGGCAGATCAGCCAGCCAGAGTCGAGCTGGAAAATCAGATATTTGCCACGCCGGCTGATGGCGGCGACGGTCTGCCCAGGGAGTAGCTGGGAAAGTATTGCAGGAACCGGGATCCGCAGGGCGGGCTGGCGCACGGTAACCGCGGCAATGGTTTGCCCGACGAGGGTTGGGGCCAGGCCCCGCAGTACAGTCTCGACCTCAGGCAGTTCCGGCAAAATCTCTTCCTTTCATCGGGGAGCGTGTGCTTGATGCGGGCAGCCAAGTTCCCTAACATCCCGCGAACCAAATGGTATTCCAGCCTTCCAACGCGCTGTATGCGGCAATTGGGGCGAAACCCGGCGGGTAGCCCCGCGCCTTTCATTTACCTTTTCCAGCGAGTGACATAGATTTGAATAATTGTCCGCGTAAATGGGCCAGGCGGGCCTGCTTGCCGTGGCTGTTTGCCGCCGGGGTGGCCTTTGCCGGTGGGGCCGGCGGTCCCGCTGGAACCCGCCCATTGCCGGAGCAGGCCCTGACAGCGCAGATTTTCTATGAGTTCCTGCTCGCCGAGATCGCCGGAGCCAGGGGGCAGTTCCAGGTTGCGGTGCCCGCCTACCTCGACCTCGCCCGTCGGACGCGCGATCCACGTGTCGCCCGCCGGGCCACCGAGGTGGCCTTGTATGCTCGGCAGTTTTCCGCTGCTGGCGAGGCTGCGCGGATCTGGAGCGAAGCTGATCCGGACTCGGCGGATGCGCGCAAGGTGCTGGCGGGCCTGCTCATGGGGCGTGGCACTCCGCGACTTGAAGAAGCCCAGGCACATTTGGCACGGGTGTTGGCCCAGGCGGGCGAGATGCTTCCCCAGAACCTCCTGGGACTCAACCGTGCCTTTGGCGAGGTGCAGGACAAGGGCGCAGTACGGACGGCCATCGAGCGGGTCACCGAGCCCTATCTCCACCTACCCGAGGCCCATTTCGCCCGGGCCCAGGCCGCCCATTCCGCGGGGGACGGGCCGGGCGCCCTCCTGGAACTCGACCAGGCCGTTGCAAGGCGTGCGGACTGGGAACTTGCCGTTTTGTTTCGGGCCCAGATTCTGCAGGCCGACGACCCGGCCGCGGCGTCGAAGTTGATGGCTGGATACGTGGCGCGTCACCCGGATTCCCTCTCGGGGCGAGTGGCCTACGCCCGTGCCCTGGCCGGCGAGCGCCGGCTTGAGGAGGCGTATCAGGAGTTCAAGGGCCTGCTGGTCGAGCGTCCCGAAGAACCGGATCTCCTCAATGCCGCCGGCGTGCTGGCGATGGAGCTCGACAAATTCGACGAGGCCGAGGATTTAATGCGGCGGCTGCTTGCTCGTGGTCCGCGGGATGCTGATGGCGTCCGCCTCTTTCTCGGGCAGATCGCCGATCAGAAGAAGCGTTACGACGAAGCTGTGGAGTGGTACGGCGCGGTGGAAGGAGAGGGCCGTCGGCCGGAAGCCAGGCTGCGCATGGCCCACAGCCTGGCGTCGGCCGGTCGGGTCGACGAGGCGCGAAAGATTCTGCAGGCCCTGCCCCAGGAGGATCCGGAGACGCAGACCCGGATACGCCTCGCAGAAGCCCAGATTCTCCGCGACGCGGGCAAGGTCGCGGAAGCCTATGCGGTGGTGGAGGATGCGCTGCGAATCCAGCCGGACAATACCGATCTGCTGTATGAATCGGCCATGCTTGCCGAGCGTCAGGGTCACCTGGAAGCGATGGAATTCCGCCTGCGCAAACTCATCGCGCTGCGGCCCGAAAGTGCCCATGCCTACAATGCGCTGGGTTATGCGCTGGCCGACCGGGGGCTGCGTCTGGATGAGGCAGAAGGGTTGATCCGGACGGCTCTGAGCTTGTCGCCGGACGACCCCTACATCACCGACAGCATGGGCTGGGTGCGGTTCCGCCGGGGCGACGCCCTGGGGGCCGCTCAACTACTGGAAACCGCCTACGGTCTGCGCGCCGATCCCGAGATTGCGGCTCACCTGGGGGAAGTCTACTGGTCCCTCGGTCGCCAGGGTGATGCCCGTCGGATCTGGACTCAGGCGCTCCAGGCCCACCCGGATCACCCTGTGGTCAAAGCCGCCATGAAGCGTCTAGCGCCATGATCCGACGCTTGTGGGGGAGGCTGGCCCTTGCGGTCGCCAGCCTCCTGGTTGGATGTGCACAACTCCCGGTCGAAACGGTACCGCTCGTCACGCGGCAGGCAGCGCTCCAGTTCGAACTCTCCGGACGAATCGCCGCGGCCGACGGCGGTCGGTCGGTGTCGGCGGGGGTAGATTGGCGTCACGGGGCCACCGATGAGTGGCGCTTTGTGAGCCCGATCGGGCAGGTCATGGCCACCATAGAAGCCGGGCCGTCGGGAGCGGTGCTTTATTCAGCTGGTCGGGCGCCGGTGGGGGCAGCCAGTGCGGAAGAATTGATGCAACAGACCATCGGCGTGGCGCCGCCCTTGAATAGGGTTGTGGCCTGGATCCAGGCCGTGCCTCCGACCGGCTCTGTGGTCCGTGAAATCGATGCGCAGGGGCGACCAGTCCGCTTGATCGATGCCGGTTGGGTGGTGGAATTCCTCGAATACGTTGGTGACGAGCCTCAGGATCGGCCGCGACGGCTGGAGATCAGCCAAGGCGACGCCCGTCTCCGGCTGGTCATCGACGATTGGCGAGCGTTGCCGTGAGTCCGGCGGTGGAGGGGCTGGCACCGGCCAAGCTCAACCTTTTTCTCCACGTGGTCGGCCGTCGGCCCGATGGATATCACTGTCTTCAGACGGCCTTCCGTATGCTCGACTGGGGGGATTGGATCCAGGTTCGCCTGCGCGACGATGGGCGGATTCTGCGCACCAGCGAACTGGTCGGCGTTGCCGCCGAGGAAGACCTGGTGGTTCGGGCTGCGCGCCACCTGCAGCAGTTTTCCGGGACGCGATGGGGCGCCGAGATTACGGTCACCAAGTCTCTGCCGCTCGGCGGAGGAGTGGGCGGAGGGAGTTCGGACGCGGCGACAACGTTGCTCTTGCTGAACCGCCTGTGGCATCTCGGGGTCGATCGCCAGACCCTTCAGGGACAGGCACTGACGCTGGGTGCCGATGTGCCGTTCTTTATCTTTGGGCGCAGCGCTTTTGCCGAGGGCGTTGGTGAGCGATTGACGCCGCTACCAGGCCTGGCACCCAGTTGGTACGTTGTTGTGTGGCCCGGCGTGTCGGTGCCGACGGCGCAGATATTTGCGGATAGGGAGTTGACGCGAAATTCAGTGCCCATCAAAATAGCCGACTTCTCAGCGCATGGTGCTCGGAATGATCTCGAGCCGGTAGCGCGGAGGTTGTTCCCGGAAGTCGATGCGGCGCTAAAGTGGTTGGATTCTTTTGGCTCCGCTAGGATGACGGGGTCGGGAGCCTGTCTCTTTGCGGCGTTTGCCTCGGAGGAGTTGGCCCGGAAAGTTGTTGCACAGTGCCCCGCACCCTGGCGGGCGTGGTGTGCAAAAAGTCTGGAGGTTCACCCCTTGTGGGCATGCGCCGAGGACTGAAAGTGAAGGTTTTGCAGTGTTTGGGGAGTCGCCAAGTCGGTTAAGGCACCGGATTTTGATTCCGGCATTCGAGGGTTCGAATCCTTCCTCCCCAGCCAGAAATGTGACGGGCAGGCCGCTGGCCTGCCCGATTTTGTTTGTGCCCGGTAGTGATTGGTAGCGCTTGGAGTGCGTTGATGGCCTACGGCAGGATGATGGTTTTTACCGGGAATGCCAATCCCAAGCTGGCGTCGGACGTAGTCAAACGCCTGGGTATTTCCCTGGGGGCGGCCACCGTGGGGCGTTTCTCCGATGGTGAAGTGACCATCGAGCTGCTCGAAAACGTACGCGGCAAGGACGTTTTTGTCCTCCAGCCGACCTGTGTCCCCACCAATGACAATCTGATGGAAATGGTGATCATGGTCGACGCGCTCAAGCGGGCGTCGGCTGGCCGAATCACCGCGGCGATTCCCTACTTCGGCTACGCTCGCCAGGATCGTCGGCCCCGCTCAGCACGGGTGCCCATCACTGCGAAGGTGGTGGCCAACATGCTTCAGGCCGTTGGGGTCCAGCGTCTGCTGACCATGGATCTTCATGCGGACCAAATTCAGGGCTTCTTCGATATTCCGGTGGACAACGTGTATGCCGCACCGGTCTTGCTCGATGATCTAGACAAGCACAACTACGATGATCTGATGGTGGTCTCGCCGGATGTCGGGGGGGTGGTGCGGGCCCGGGCGTTCGCCAAGCGCCTGGAGTGCGATCTGGCCATCATTGATAAGCGTCGTCCCAAGGCCAATGTCTCTGAGGTGATGAACATCATTGGTGAGGTCAAGGACCGAACCTGCGTGATCATGGACGACATCGTCGATACCGCCGGTACGCTGTGCAAGGCAGCCCAGGCACTGAAAGAAAGTGGCGCCAAGCGGGTCCTCGCCTACTGTACGCATGCGGTGCTTTCCGGTACGGCTGCCTCGCGGATCGCGGATTCCGAGTTGGATGAGTTGGTGGTCACGGACACCATTCCGCTGCGTCCGGACGCCGTCGCCTGCGCCAAGATCCGTCAGATTTCGGTGGCGGCCTTGCTGGCCGATACCATGCTGAGGATCAGTAATGAGGAGTCCGTGAGCTCGTTGTTCATGGAATAAGTTTTGGCTGGCCACTTGGCTGGCCCATCTCCCGTCGCCTGGTCGCGGGCGGCGGATATTCGACCTAGGAGTCAATCATGCAAATTGAAATGAAAGCCGAAAAGCGGGACGCGCAAGGATCGGGTGCGAGCCGCCGCCTGCGTCGCGCCGGCAAGGTGCCCGGTATCATCTATGGGGGTGCCAATGCCGCCCAGGCCATCAGCCTGGACCACAATGATCTCTACCATCTGCTGCAGAAAGAGGCCTTCCACGCCTCCGTCCTGAGCATGGATGTCGAGGGTGCCAAGCATTCCGTCATCTTGCGCGACACCCAGTGGCACGCCTACAAGCCGCAGGTGCTGCACATCGATTTCCAGCGCGTGGATGCCACCCACAAGATGCATCTTAAGGTGCCGCTCCACTTCGTGAACGCTGACATCTGCCCTGGCGTGAAGCTTGAAGGCGGCATGGTGTCCCACGTCCTGAACGAGGTCGATGTCGAATGCCTGCCTGGCAATCTGCCGGAGTTCATTGAAGTGGATCTGAAGGATCTCGCGGCAGGGCATTCTGTGCACGTGTCGCAGCTGGTGCTGCCGGCCGGGGTCGAACTGGTCCAGCACGGTGAAGGCGACCCAGTCGTGGCCACCATCCTTAAGACTAAGGGTGGCGACGAAGGGGCTGCGGAGGCAGGTGAGACCGCTTGATACTCGGTTCGGCGCCGGCTGCTGAGCTTGGCCGCAGGCCATGAACCAGGGCCCTCCGAAGTTGGTCGTCGGCCTCGGCAATCCGGGGCCCGACTATGCTGAAACCCGGCACAACGCCGGGTTTTGGTTTTGTGATGCACTGGCGGAAATGTTGGGAGCCCGCTTTGCGGCCGAGTCCCGTTTCCATGGACTTGTGGCGTCGGCCCGCGAAAGCGGTATTTATCTGCTCAAGCCGATGACCTTTATGAATCGCTCCGGGCTGGCGGTGGCTGTCCTGGCGCGATACTTCAAGGTGCCCCCGGACGAGATTCTGGTGGTCCACGACGAATTGGATCTACCTCCCGGTGCCCTGCGGCTGAAATACGGCGGGGGCACGGGTGGGCATAATGGCCTCAAGGATATCAGCGCCCATTGCGGCACCGCGAATTACTGGCGCCTGCGTATCGGCATCGGCCACCCCGGCGACCGCCAGGAAGTCGTGAATTACGTGCTCAAGCCGCCCCGGCTGGAAGAGGTCAGGGCCATCGACGATGCCATTGATCGGGCTCTAACCCTCTGGCCCTGGATTGCCCGGGGCGAGTGGGCAGCTGCCACTCAACGGGTCAATACCCGCCCACCTCCCGCCCCTCAACACGAAAGCAAGACAAAATGAGCCTGAAATGCGGAATCGTCGGCCTGCCCAACGTTGGCAAGTCCACGTTGTTCAATGCCCTTACCAAGGCTGGGATTGCCGCAGAAAATTATCCTTTCTGCACGATTGAGCCCAATGTCGGCATCGTCGAGGTCCCGGACCATCGCCTCGCCCAATTGGCCGCCATCGTCAAACCGCAGAAGATCCAGCCAGCGATCGTCGAGTTCGTTGACATTGCCGGGCTGGTGGCCGGGGCGTCAAAGGGGGAGGGCTTGGGCAATCAGTTCCTCGCCAACATCCGGGAGACGGACGCGATCGTCAATGTTGTCCGTTGCTTCGATGACCCGAACGTCGTTCACGTGGCGGGCCGTGTCGATCCCGTTGCCGATATCGAAACCATTGTCACGGAACTTGCCCTGGCTGACCTGGGGTCGGTGGAAAAGGCATTGGTCCGGGAAGGAAAGAAAGCCCGTGCCGGTGACAAGGAGGCCCAGAAGCTCACCGCCGTGCTCGAGCGGCTCCTGCCCCACCTGAATGAGGGCCGACCGGCGCGTACGCTGGATCTGTCGGCGGAGGAGAAGGCGCTGGTCCGACCGCTTTGCCTGCTGACGATCAAGCCCGCCATGTATGTGGCGAATGTTCTGGAAGACGGTTTTGTGGACAACCCCCACCTGGTGCAGCTGCAGGCATTTGCCAGTGGTGAGCAGGCCCCGGTGGTAGCCGTCTGCGCCAAGATCGAGCAGGAGCTGGCAGACCTCGAAGACGCGGACAAGCAGGAATTCCTGGCCGACCTGGGTTTGGATGAACCGGGGCTCAACCGCGTGATACGAGCTGGCTACGACCTTCTCGGACTCCAGACCTATTTCACCGCCGGGGTCAAGGAAGTGCGGGCGTGGACCATTCACAAGGGCGATACGGCACCCCAGGCGGCGGGGGTCATCCACACCGACTTCGAGCGCGGTTTCATCCGCGCCCAGACCATCGCCTTCGCCGATTTCATTGCCTGCAAGGGTGAGCAAGGGGCCAAAGAGGCGGGCAAAATGCGGTCGGAAGGCAAGGACTACGTTGTTCAGGACGGCGACGTGCTGAATTTCCTATTCAACGTCTAGCGTTCGGCGATCGCCAGCGGGTCATCATTGGCGGGTTCGCCGGTGAAATCTGCAACGGAAGGGGCACGAGGCGAAGGTGGCGTGAGCCGCCGGCCCGCTTGGCGGCATACCTCGACACGTCAGCGTGCTGAAGGAGATCGTGAATGCCGGCGCTGTCCTTGAGGTTGTGGTCGATGCCGGCGCTGACGCGGAGTTGGAAGCGCTGAGTGCCCATGTCCCAGGCACCTCGGCGGTGACCTGAGGAAGATCCCAAATGGATTGGCCGAATGCCGAGCTTTGGGTCATACCACTTACGACGATGCCGGCGCCGTTCAGAGGGCGAAACCGGCCATGGCAGTCCCATTCCCAATGCCAATCCGAGGACAGGGTAATGCGGTCACGGTAGCGGGATTCGGAAATTCGCAGGTCGAGTTCCTGTTTCAATCGGTGGGCGAGATTCCGAGCTACCCAACCGATGCCCTGCGACAGATCGTGCGGCGCCAGGGCTGGGCCGGTGATCTCGACGTCCACCGGGCGCCATCCTGCCGACACAGACGGATCTGGGCCGGATAGGCCCGACCCGCGGCCAAGGTGGCCAGGGCCGGCCGCGATCGCCGGCCCTATTCTAATGCGGTGGCAAGGAACTCCCGCGCCGGTTGTCCTACCAGAGTGCGCAATTCGGTTTGGAGTAAGCCCGCCACCGACTGGTTGGCGCGGGTGATCACGCCGTTGCGGGTACAGGCGACGATCTCTTGCCCGTGCTGGAGGAGACCCATCTCGGCGTTGTGGTATTGGCCAATCGGGATATTGCGCGGCGTGGCCCGCCGGGCCAGTAGATTGTGCCCCAAAAAAGCCCGCCGCCAGACTCACTCCGCCCACCGTGAATAACGCACCGAACGTTTCACCGGCTCCTTTGGCAGCCGCGGCAAGTAGGGCAACCCACACGGCCTGGGCGCCGGCGCCTATCCACCCTGCCCACCGGGGGAGGGGAATAGCGGCCGAGGCGAACGGTGGGTCTGTCGTGGAAAGAATGGGCTGGCCTGAACCTTTTGTGCGGCGCACGAAAAAATTGTCACTTCTCGGAAGGAGAGTGGTAATTCCACATGAGTCTTAAGGATTTCGCTGACGGGCGATTAGGGTCGATCGCTACCGCCGAGTCGGGGCAAATTTCGGGCAAACTTTTGGCGTGTACGCGGGGGGGCGCATGAGCCGAGACGATTACGTGGGGCGATTCGCGCCTTCGCCAACAGGGGCTCTTCACTTCGGATCCCTGGTTGCTGCCGCTGGGAGTTTCTGGGATGCCCGCGCCCATGGCGGGCGGTGGCTGGTCCGCATCGAGGATGTGGACACTCCCCGAACTATCCCGGGCGCCGGGGACAACATCCTGAATACCCTCGCCAACTTTGGCCTTGAATGGGATGGGGACGTCGTCTGGCAAAGTGAGCGCTTGCAGGCCTACCGGCAAGCCCTCGAGGATCTGATGGCCCGAGGACTGGCGTATCCTTGCGCCTGCTCACGCAAGGATCTGGAGCTGGCGCCGCGGGCGCGAGACGGCGCTCGGATCTATTCGGGGCGTTGCCGGAACGGACTCCCGCCAGGTGCCCAGCCCCGGGCGTGGCGGCTTCGGGTGTCGCCCGGGCGTTTCGCAGTGGTGGATGAGGTGCAGGGGGGCATCGACGAGGAGGTCCAGGTCGAGGTCGGGGATTTCGTCCTCCTCCGTGCGGATGGTTGCTTTGCCTATCAATTGGCCGTGGTGGTCGATGATGCGGCGGCGGGCGTCACCCATGTGGTTCGTGGTGCGGACCTTTTGGATTCGACCGCCCGCCAGGTCGCCTTGCAAGAGGCGCTGGGATTGCCGCGGCTAGAATATGCACATCTCCCCATTGTGTTGAATGGTCGGGGCGAGAAGCTTTCCAAGCAGACGCGGGCGCCCGCGGTGAATGGGCAGCGGCCAGGGGTGATCTTGACGCAGGTCTTGTCATTTCTCGGGCAGCATCCGCCACCGGAGCTGGCCGATGCACGCCTCACCGAGGTCCATGAATGGGCCTTGAGCCATTGGAACCTGCAGCGGGTGCCTCGTCGGAACGGCCTGTCCCGACCGCCTTCCGGTCAGATCTGCTAAAGATTCCGACCGCCATAGCCGGTCAGGCCCAGGGCGAACCGGACTAGGGAATACGCGGCCCAGCTGGCGACCCGCGCAACCAGAGGTCGGCGTTCCCACTCCTGGGCGCGCAAGGGGATGGCATCGGTCTGGATGGCAATCTTCAGCCGCGCATGGAGCGCCCTGGCGAAGCCTTGGTCCGCAATGACCACGTTGGCTTCCCGAGCAAGAAGGAGGCTGAAGGGGTCGATATTGCTCGACCCCACCGTCGCCCATTGGTCATCTATGACCGCAACCTTGGCGTGGAGAAAGCTGGGCATGTATTCATAGATTCGGATGCCATGCGCGAGAAAGTGCGGGTAGAGGGCCTGGGTTGCGTAGTGTTGAAGGACATATTCCACCCGCCCCTGCAGCAGCAGCGTGATGCGAACCCCTCGCCGGGCGGCTTCCACCAGGGCCTGGCGAAATCGACGGCCAGGCAGAAAATAGGCGTTGGCGAGGATGATTTCGCGCCGTGCGGCGCGGATCGCCTCCAGATAAGACTCCTCAATGTCCCGCCGATGGCGGAGGTTGTCACGAATGACGAACGCCGCCCGGATCTGGCCCGCCGGTGTGCTGGCGGCGGGCGGAGGCTCTGCCGGGCGGGGGCGGCGGCGGATCTGGGCCCAACGAACATGGCGCCAGAGGCGTTCCATGCTGGCCTGCACCTGGGCGACCAGGGGGCCTTCGAGGCGGACAGCATAATCGTGGCGGGGGTGGCGGGGCGCCGTGGCGTCGAAGTCGTCGATGATGTTGATGCCACCGACGAAGGCGGTTTTGCCATCGATGAGCACCAGCTTACGGTGAAGTCGACGAAGGCGATGGCGTCGCAAGGCCAGACGGCGGATTTCTCGGCGAAACACCATGACCAAGACCCCGGCAGCCTGCAAATGGGGCATCAGAGAGGTGACGAAGGCCTGGCTGCCGAAGCCGTCCACCAGCACGCGGACCTGAACATTCCGGGCCGCCGCATCCGCGAGGGCCGCAACGATCTGCCGGCCTACCCGGTCATCCTGGAAGATGTAGGTTTCGAGGATGACATCGCTCTGCGCGGCACGGATTGCCTGCTCCAGGGCTGGAAAATAGGCTTGGCCGGTTTCGAGAAGGGTGACGCGGTTGCCGTCCAGGAACGCTGGACGGCTGGTCATTGAAGGGTGAGATCGGCCGTGAGGGCCGCGTGGTCGGAAATGCGGGACCAGGGCGGACCGAAGTGTGCGGTCGATCGGCTGACCTTGAAGCCACGAACATAGATCCGATCCAGCCGGAGTACCGGCATCGCGCAGGGGAAGCTGCGGGCCGGATGCCCGCCCTGAACGCCAAAGACCTCCGTCAGGCCGAGACGGCGGGCAAGTACGGAGTCGGCATGATTCCGCCAGTCATTGAAATCTCCGGCGATGATCAATGGAGCGTCGGGGCCCGCCAGGGCCTCCATCCGCTCGGCCAGGGCTTCCATCTGCCGCCGCCGACTACCGGAGATCAACCCCAGGTGCACGCAGACGCAATGCACCGGTCCGGGCAGGTCCGGGTGGGCGACCTCGCAATGGAGCAGGCCCCGCCGCTCGAATCGGTGATCGGAAACGTCCTGGTTGTCGGAGCGAAGGATGGGGAAGTGGCTCAACATGGCGTTGCCATGGTGGCCCTTGTCATAGATCGCGTTGCCGCCGTAAGCCGTAGCCGGCCAGATGTCCTGGGCAAGAAATTCGTGCTGGGGCGCTGCAGGCCATTCCGGATGACGATGGGCGTGACCCAAATGCAACCCCTGGACTTCCTGGAGAAAAACGATGTCCGCATGGAGGTTGCGCAGGCGATCTCGCAATTCATGCACCATCATTCGCCGGTTGAACTGGGAAAAACCCTTGTGGATATTGTAAGTGCATACCCTCAGCTGCATGGTGCGGACCCTCGGGCAGATTGTGTCTGGGGTGGGGCTCCCGCTACGGGAGCCTCCCGTTCCACGACGGAATCTTGCGGTTCTTGAACTGGATGATCGCCATGACCATTAGGATATGGCGAGCATCCGATCCAGCGCCAGGCGGGCAAGTTCGGCCTCCCGCTCGGGGACTTCGATCCGGTTGACGACCTGCCCGGCCGCCAAATTCTCCAGGGTCCACGCCAAGTGCTGAGGATCTATCCGCTGCATGGTCGAACACATGCATACGGTGGGCGCCATGAATTGGACGATCTTGCCCTGAGGTTTCATTTCTTCGGCGAGACGATTGACAAGGTTCAACTCGGTCCCGACCAGCCAGCGAGTGCCCGGGGCGCCGGCCTCGATGGTCTTGATGATGTACTCGGTGGAGCCGACGAAATCTGAGTTCATGCAGACTTCGAGACTGCTTTCCGGGTGAGAGATCACGATTCCATCTGGATGCTGCATCCGCCAACGGCGGATATGGCTTTCCTGGAACATCTGATGAACCGAGCAGTGGCCTTTCCAGAGTAGAACCTTGGCCTGGCGGATTTGCTCCGGCGTCAGGCCGCCCAGTTCCTGGTCTGGATCCCAGACTTGCATGTGCTCAAGGGGAATGCCCTTCTTGAAGCCTGTCCATCGCCCGAGGTGCTGGTCGGGGAAAAACAGCACCTTCTCGCGCTGGCTAAATGCCCAGTCCATGATCGTCGGGGCATTGGTCGAGGTACACACGATTCCGCCATGTTCGCCACAGAATGCTTTCAAGTCGGCGGCCGAATTGATGTAGGTGACCGGAGTGATGACGTCGTCGGGGTGACCGAGCACTTCGCCCAGTTCGCGCCAGCACCGCTCCACCTTGGCCAGATTTGCCATGTCCGCCATGGAGCACCCGGCGGCCAAGTCCGGGAGGATCGCGACCTGATGCGGTTTGGACAGAATGTCAGCAACTTCGGCCATGAAATGGACACCGCAGAACACGATGTATTCGGCATCGGTCTGGGAAGCGAGCTTGGCAAGCTTGAGGGAGTCGCCGGTCAGATCTGCGTGTTGATAAACGTCGGCCCGCTGATAGTGGTGGCAGAGAATGACGGCCCGATCCCCAAGGCGCGCTCTGGCCGCGCGGATACGATCCTGCGCCTGGGCATCCTTGAGGACATTGAATTGGTCGAAGCTGATGGTTGCGACTTGCATGGATCTACCTCAAAGCGGCGGACGAAACGTCAGCCCTGGGACCATGGCAGGCCGGCCCGTCGCCAGCCCCCGATGTGATTGCGTTGGCCGTTGGCATCTTTGTCGCCCTCAAAGCCTTCGAGCACGTTGTAGGCTTCAGCGTAGCCCGCCTCGCTGGCCGCTCGCGCGGCGCCGTCGGAACGAGCGCCACTGCGGCAGATGAACATCACCAGCGCTTCGCGATCGACCTGTTGACGCAATTGCGCAAGAAAGTTCGGGTTGGGGCGATTGCCCGGATACGTTTGCCACTCGATTTCGACCGCATCAGGAATCCGGCCGACCCAATCGAGTTCTGCCCGGGTCCGTACGTCTACAATCTTGGCGCCGGGAGCCAGTTGCCAGACCTCCAGGGCTTCTGCTGGAGTCAGTGCCCCTGCGTAAGGTAGGGAGGCGGATTGGGCGCGTTGTTGCGCCAAGCCAAGAATGTCAGTGAGACGTCCCATGGATTCAAGCACGTAGCAGGGAAAAGGGGGCAAATTATACCTCCGGGCACGCTGAGACCGGCGGGGCAACTTGAGGTTCAATGGCTGTCTGCACACATTGGTGGCGTTGATGCACCAAAATGGGGGCTTGTTGGCATAAATGCACTTGGGCAGTGCCAAAAAATCTTGGGGCTGGGGCAGTTTCCCTTGTGGCACAATACCGGCGCGAATTTTCTGGGATTGGCATGTTTGCTGCTAAGTGAGCCCCCACGGATATGTTTGCGTCCCACCTGATAACCCTGCCTGTTCCGCTAGGAGTGAATGCATGAATGCTCAAGATGTAATGAAGATGATTCAGGAAAATGAAGTTCGCTTCATTGACCTGCGTTTTACGGATACCCGTGGCAAGGAACAGCATGTGGGGCTGCCCGTGGCCGCTTTCGAGGAAGAGCATTTCGAGCAGGGCCATCCTTTCGATGGTTCCTCCATCGCTGGCTGGAAGGGCATTCAAGCCTCCGACATGATTCTCCTGCCGGAAGCCGATTCCGCTTACATCGATCCCTTCTTCGACGAGACCACGCTGGTCCTGACTTGCGACGTCATCGAGCCGTCCGACGGCAAGGGCTATGACCGTGATCCGCGCTCCATCGCCAAGCGTGCCGAGGCCTACCTGAAGTCCACCGGCTTGGGCGACACCGCCTTCTTTGGTCCGGAGCCTGAATTCTTCATTTTCGACGCTGTGGAATGGAGCGTCGATATGTCCGGCGTCTACAGCAAGATCATTTCCGAAGAAGCGGCCTGGTCCACTGCCGACAAGTTCGAAGGCGGCAACACCGGCCACCGTCCCAAGGTGAAGGGCGGCTACTTTCCGGTCCCCCCGGTTGATAGCCTGAACGACATTCGTGCTGCCATGGTGCTCGCCCTCGAAGGCGTTGGCATCCCGGTGGAAGTGCATCACCACGAAGTGGCCAACGCGGGCCAGTGTGAGATCGGCACCAAGTTCAGCACGCTGACGAAGCGCGCCGACTGGACCCAGACGCTCAAGTACATCGTGCACAATGTCGCGCACCAGTACGGCAAGACCGCGACGTTCATGCCCAAGCCCATCGTCGGTGACAACGGTTCTGGCATGCACGTTCACCAGTCCATCTGGAAGGACGGTCAGAACCTGTTTGCAGGCAATGGTTATGCCGGACTGTCGGAAATGGCCCTGTATTACATCGGCGGTATTATCAAGCACGCCCGGGCCCTGAACGCCATCACCAACCCGGGGACCAATTCCTACAAGCGTCTGGTACCCCATTATGAAGCGCCCACCAAGCTGGCCTACTCTGCCCGCAACCGTTCCGCTTCCATTCGGATCCCCTACGTGGCCAACCCCAAGGGTCGCCGTATCGAGTCCCGTTTCCCGGACCCCGCTGCCAACCCCTACCTGTGCTTCGCCGCGCTGATGATGGCTGGCCTGGACGGGATTCAGAACAAAATCCACCCGGGTGATCCCGCCGACAAGAACCTGTATGACCTGCCGCCGGAAGAAGATGCCCTGATCCCGACCGTGTGCACCAGCCTCGATCAGGCCCTGGAGTACCTGGACAAGGATCGTGACTTCCTGACGGCCGGTGGCGTGTTCTCCAACGACTTCATCGATGCTTACATCGAGCTGAAGATGGAAGAGGTGAATCGTCTGCGTGTGACCACCCACCCGGTGGAATTCGACATGTACTACAGCCTGTAAAGCGCATCGCTTCTGGTTGAAGGAAAAAGGACGGGCATTGCCCGTCCTTTTTTTATGGGGTCTAATCGGCGGGGGCCCGGAACTGGATTGGAGGAAGCGGATGCGATGTCTGGCTGGCATGGCTGTGGTGCTGGGGCTCTTCGCCCAAAGTGCCGCTGCGGACATCTTCAAGTGTGTGGATGACCAGGGGAGGGTGACCTATACCAACAGCCGCACGTCCAAGGGGTGCTCCACGCTGAGCCGCGATCTTCCCGTATCTTCGGTACCCGCCCCATCCTCCTCATCGCGTTCTGCCCCCTCCACCGATGGTGGGGCGTTTCCCAAAGTCAGCGAGGACACCCAGCGGAGTCGCGATTCCGATCGTAAGCAGATCCTCAATCAAGAATTGGCGGCGGAGGAAAGATCTCTGGAAGCCGCCAAGAAAGCCTTGGCCGAGCAGGAAGCGGTGCGCTATGGCGATGAAAGGAATTACCAAAAGGTGCTTGATCGCCTCCAGCCCTTTAAGGACAAGGTTGAGTTGCATCAACGAAATGTCGATGCCCTCAAGCGGGAAATTGGCGCGCTCCGTTAAGGGGCTGGGCGTGGCACCCAACTTGCGTGGAAGGCCGGCATATGGCCAACAATCAGCCGGTTTCGGGTCCGTTCGCAGGACTTGACCTCCTTTCCAGCGCCGTGGTCCTGGTGGATGGCGACCTCCTGGTTCGCTATCTCAACGCAGGGGCCGAGAATCTCTTCGAACTGGGCCGAAAGCGGACTCTGGGCCAGCCCCTGACCCGCATTCTCGGTGCGCCTGCGGGCCTTGGGGCTGCCCTCGAAAGCGCACTTCGCAACAACTGGAGCTATACCGGCCAGGATCTCAAGGTTCAGCGCTCCGACAAGCAGATCCTCTATCTCGACTGTACCGTGAGTCCGGTGGAAACCGCCGGCGTGAGACTACTCCTGGAATTCCGGCCCATCGATGCCCAAATGCGGGTCGCTCGCGAGGAGCAACTGGCTCAGCAGCAGCAGGCCAATCGTGAGCTCATCCGCAATCTGGCCCATGAGATCAAGAATCCCCTCGGTGGCATCCGGGGGTCAGCCCAGTTGCTAGAGCGCGAACTCACCGATCCTCTCCTTCGTGAATACACCGAAGTCATCATCGCCGAGGCGGACCGTCTTCAGGACCTGATGAACCGGATGCTGACCTCCCACAGTATGGCTCGGCCGGTGAAGCTCAATATCCATGACGTCCTGGAACGCGTTCGCCGATTGATCCTGGCTGAGTTCCCCGCGGTGCACATCCGGCGGGACTACGACACCAGCCTTCCCGAGATTCTGGCCGACAGAGAGCAACTGATTCAGGCAATCCTCAATATCACGCGCAATGCGGCGCAGGCGCTCGAAGGCTGGGGGGAGATTGATCTGCGGACCCGAATCGCGCGCCAGGTGACACTGTCCAAGCGACGCTTCCGCCTGGCACTGGAATTGCAAGTCATCGACAACGGACCAGGGATTCCCGACAGCATCCGCGACAAGATTTTCTATCCCCTGGTGTCTGGGCGGGAAGGCGGAAGTGGGCTCGGATTGTCCTTGGCCCAAAGCTTTATTGAGCAGCATCAAGGCGTGATCGAGGTGGAAAGCCAGCCAGGTCGAACCTGTTTCAGCATCCTGCTGCCGATCAGCGAAAAAACTTAACCTTCCGGTGGATGCACCACGATAGTGCGAAGATGAATACAGTCTGGATCGTCGATGATGACCGGTCGATTCGTTGGGTCCTCGAGAAGGCACTCGATCGCGAGGATATTCCCCACCGCAGCTTTGGTTCAGCGGTCGACGCCCTCAATGCCCTGGAAGGGGCGGCACCACCGCCCAAGGTCCTGGTCTCCGACATCCGCATGCCAGGGGAGTCGGGCCTCGGCTTACTGCAGAAGGTCAAGGCGAGGTTTCCGCACCTGCCAGTAATCATCATGACCGCCTATTCCGACCTGGAAAGTGCCGTGGCGGCGTTCCAGGGCGGTGCCTTCGAATATCTACCCAAGCCCTTCGACGTGGATCAGGCGGTCAGTCTGGTTCGGCGCGCGATCGAGCAGGGTGCCCACCAGGGCGTCGAAGTCGAAGAGCCCACCCTGGCCCCAGAGATCCTGGGCCAGGCCCCGGCGATGCAGGAAGTCTTTCGGGCCATCGGACGGCTGTCCCAGTCCCATGCCACGGTACTGATCAACGGCGAGTCAGGGACTGGAAAGGAACTCGTCGCCCGGGCTTTGCACCGTCATAGCCCGCGTCGGGATGCGCCCTTTATCGCGATCAACACCGCGGCCATTCCCCGCGACCTGCTGGAATCCGAGCTGTTCGGGCACGAGCGCGGCTCTTTCACCGGAGCAGCCGCGCAGCGGCGAGGACGCTTCGAGCAGGCGGAATCCGGCACCCTATTCCTCGATGAAATCGGCGACATGCCGGCGGAGTTGCAAACTCGCCTTCTGCGGGTCCTGTCCGATGGTCATTTTTACCGTGTTGGTGGCCACCAGCCGATCCGGGCCAATGTGCGGGTGATCGCCGCGACTCACCAAAACCTGGACGATCGGGTCAAGCAGGGCATGTTCCGCGAGGACCTCTTCCATCGCCTCAACGTGATTCGCCTGCGGCTCCCGCCCATTCGCGAACGACGGGAGGATATTCCGATCCTCGTCCGTCACTTCCTCCAGAAGAGCGCGGTCGAGTTGGGGGTCGAGGCCAAGCGCGTGTCAGAGTCCGCGATCAAATACCTCCAATCCTTGCCCTTCCCAGGCAACGTGCGGCAACTCGAAAACCTGTGCCATTGGCTGACCGTCATGGCTCCGGGGCAGATGGTGGAGATCAACGATCTCCCGGTGGAGTTGCGAGATCAGCCCCAGCGGGAGATTCCGGTGGGCTGGACCGAAGGCCTCGGCCTCGAAGTGGACCGCCTGCTGGCCCAATGTCCGGGGGAGGTCTTCGAGCGCCTGACCCGCGACTTCGAGCGCACCCTCATTCGCCGGGCCCTCGGCATCACCGGCGGACGCCGGATCGAAGCCGCGCAGCTACTGGGGATTGGGCGCAACACCATTACCCGCAAGATCCAGGAGCTGGGTATGGATGAGGACAAACCTGGCGCCGATGGCGACGGACTCGCGGACTGAGGGCTCCGCAGGTTGGTGTCCAGGGTGTGATGGCCGATAATCGGCGCCGACCGATTTTCTGCTGTCACCTTCTTTGTCTCCCGCCGCCATGCCCATCGATTTGTCCGCCGATTTGACCGTTGCCGCCCTCGTCAGCCAGCTCGGCGATCGGGCAGCCGATTTTGCCGTCGAGGTGGTGGACGAGTGTGCGTCCACCAATGCCGCCCTGATGGAGGCGCCGCTGGCACGTGATGGGGCGCCAGGGGCTGTCTTGGTCGCCCGTTGCCAGACCGCCGGCAAGGGGCGCCGCGGCCATCGCTGGATGGCATGGCCCGATTCCAGCCTGACCTTTTCTCTCCGGTGGCATTTTCGTCGGCATGGGCCTGCGCCCGCCGGCCTGTCCCTCGTGGTCGGCGTGGCCGTGGCGTCGGCCCTCGAAAAGGTGGGCGTGACCGGCCTATTCCTCAAATGGCCCAATGACGTGCTCGTCCAGGGGGCCAAGCTGGCTGGCATTCTCGTCGAACTGAGGCCCGAGCGGCAGGCCGGTACTGTGGCTGTGATCGGCATCGGTCTCAATTTGGCCATTCCGCCCGGGGCCAGCATCCCCGGACAACCGGCGGTGACCGGGTTAGCCGATCTGATGGCCGTCGTCCCGCCCCCGGGGCTGTTGCTGGGCGAGATTCTGCGGACCCTCGCCGACATGCTCGACCTCTACGACCAAGCAGGCTTTGCGGCCTTTCGTGGCGCCTGGCTCCAGCGTCATGCCCACCAGGGGGCGACGGTGACGATTTCTGGCGATGGGATCCAGCAGGTGGGCATCTGCGAAGGCGTCGATGAAGACGGGGCTCTGCTCCTGCGGGATCCGCGTGGTCTGCACCGCGTCCTCTCGGGTGACGTTTCCTTGCGACGGGCCCCGCCATGAGGCTGGTCATTGATGCCGGAAACACCCGCCTGAAGTGGGGGGTCCGCGACGGTGACCTTTGGCTGGCCACAGGTGTGGCGGACTATGATGATCTACCGGCGCTGACCCGGTCCCTGGCCCAGTGGCCGGGCCTGACCGGCTGCTTCGGTGTGAACGTCGCGGGGCCGGCTGCGGCGGCGAGGATCGAATCGGCCCTCCAGCCCACCGGTCTGGCGCCGGTCTGGCTGACCGCCCAGGCCCAGGGGGCGGGGGTTCGAAGCCGCTACACTCGGCCCGCCCAATTGGGGGCCGACCGTTGGGCGGCCCTGGTGGGAGCCTATGGGCTCCAGGCCGGTGCCAGCCTGGTGGTACTCGCCGGAACCGCAACGACCGTCGATGTCCTGGACGGTGATGGCGTATTTCAGGGCGGACTCATCCTCCCTGGCTTCGAGATGATGCGCCGGTCCCTGGCGGAGCGGACGGCTGGGCTGGGGTATTTCGAAGGCGAGGCCGAGGATCTTCCCCGCAATACGGCCGATGCCATTCACGCTGGATGCGTGTTCGCCCAGGTCGGCGCCATCGAACGCATGTTCGGCCAAATTGCGGCGACGAGGGAGGGCTGTTGTCTTCTCGCGGGGGGGGCTGCTGAGGTCATTGCGGCCAAGCTGGAGATTCCGTTTCGGATCGTGCCGCAGCTGGTCCTGGAGGGGGTCGCCCGCCTTTCTGTGGCGGCGGTTTAGCCGGCCGCCGCGCATTGGGATTTTTCCAACGATCCGGTAAGCTCCGGCCATGGCGATGCTGCGGGCGGTTGTGATCCTGCTGGTGGTGCTCAATCTCCTGGCATTCGCTGGACTGCAAGGCTGGCTGGGTGTCGCGAGTCGGCAAGGCGAGCCCGAGCGTCTCACCAATCAGCTGCACCCGGAACGGATTGTCCTCCATGGGCCCCTTCGCGAGCGCAAGGCGGCGAAGGATTCCAGTCCGGCAAGCCCTATCCCCGCGCCAACGTCAAACCAGGCGGTGGCGCCAGGTCGTGAGGCGGCCTCGACCTCTCCTCCGGCCTGCGCGGCCCTGACGGCCCCGACTCCCGAGGCCGCAAAGTCGCTACTCTCGGCCCTCGCCAGGCAGGAAGGAGTGACCGTCCAGGATCTTCCCCTTGAGCCCCCCAGCTCTTGGTGGGTCCACCTACCGCCAGCGGAATCCCGCGCGGCGGCCGAGGCGCTCGTCGCAGATCTGCGCCAAAAGGGTGTCACCGACGTCTACATCATGAATGAGTCCACGGCCTATCCCTACGCCGTATCCCTGGGGCTCTTTAAGCAGGTCGGCCAGGCGGACCGTCTACTCGATCAATTGCGGAGCCGTGGCGTCGCTGCTGCCGTGGTGACCGCGCGCAGTGCTTCCCCTGGGCGACGGATTGAGGTGCGCGGCAGCCAGGCGGCAGTGGATGGAGCGCTGGCCCAGGGTGCGACCCGGGCCCCGGGCCTAGAGGCGGCGAGTTGCGCACCATGAAGGGTGGCAGCCCCTTCGTGGTGGGCCTGACCGGTGGAATCGGCAGTGGCAAGAGCGCGGTAGCGGAGCGGTGGGGACGTCTAGGCGCGGCCATCGTTGATACGGATGCGATTGCGCACCGCCTGACCGCACCGGGCGGCGACGCCATTGCGCCGATCATTGAGGCGTTCGGGCCGGAGATCATCACTGGCGAGGGTGCCTTGGACCGGGCCGCCATGCGGGCCAGGGCCTTTGCCGACCCGAGCGCCCGGGAGCTTCTGGAGTCGATTCTTCACCCCCTGATCCGCCGCGTCTGCGAAGAGGAGGCGGGGCGCGCCGAGGCCCCTTACATCGTCCTGGTGGTGCCGCTTCTGGTGGAGTCGGGCGCGTACCGGGACCGATGCCGGCGGATTTGCGTTGTGGATTGTCCGGAAGCCGTCCAGATTGCACGGGTGATGCGGCGAAGTGGTCTTGACGAGACCACCGTCCGGTCGATCATGGCCGCCCAGGCCAGTCGGGCCGAGCGGCTCGCCGTTGCCGATGATGTCATCGACAATTCCCGCGACCTTGGCTTCCTGCTCGCCCAGGCCGACGCCCTCCACCAGCGCTACCTGCTCTGTGCCGATGCGTCGGGTGCCGACCCTGCCCAACCGGCTGGCTAGGGGTGGCGATGTGTTATCATTTCAATGAGATAGAGAAATAATGGACTGCCAGGGCCCGATGTGGTGATTACCTACGAATACCCCCTCAACGAGCGGATCAGGACGCTGTTGAGATTGGAGGACCTCTTTCGCCGCATCGCCCATTTCACCCGCAACGACGCGTCTTTCGACCACCACGCGGCGCTGTTGTCGATCTTTGAGATCATGGAAGTGGCCAGCCGGGCCGACATGAAGGTGGACCTGGTTCAGGAGTTGGAGCGGCAACGCCAGATCCTCCTCACCTTTCGCAATAATCCCGAAATTTCCGAAGAAGCACTCTCGGGTGCCCTATACGAGATCGAACAGGCGTCGGCGTCGCTCCTCGCCATGGCCGGAAAGATTGGCCAGTACCTGCGGGAAAACGAATGGCTGATGGGGATTCGCAGCCGGGCAGCCATTCCTGGAGGGGCCTGCTCGTTCGATCTTCCCGCTTACCATTTCTGGCTCAACCGGGCGGTCGAGGACCGCCAGCGGGATTTGGAAAACTGGATCCGGCCTTTGACCCCCATTCGGGACGGCCTCGCCATCGTCCTGCGCCTGTTGCGGGCCAGTGGCCACCCCGAGGGCCAGATGGCGCGGCGCGGCATCTACCAACTCATGCTGGGTGGGCGGATGTCCCAGATGGTGCGGGTCCGGGTGCCGGGGGGGACCCTTGCGGTGCCGGAGATTAGCGCCAACAAATATGCCCTGAATATTCGCTTCATGGCGCCTGAGACCGTGTCCCGTCCGCGCCAGATTGAGGTCGATGTGACTTTCGAACTTACGTTCTGCAGCCTCTGACTGATTGGCATGGCTGAAGGCGAAAAAGGCTTGTTGGTCAAGTGTCCGTGCTGCGGCGCTGCGGTTCGCTGGCAGCCAGCGGCTGAATTCCGGCCGTTCTGCTCCCGCCGCTGTCGTGACCAGGACCTGCTGGCCTGGGCGACCGAGGCCTATCGGGTGGTGGGGGAGCCGAACGAATCCGAAGGCTCTCCCGATACCACCTGAAGGTGCGGCTTTCGATCACGACTCGTCGAGGGGCCAAAAGCCCCGAATGCCGGCAAGGCCATGGGCGCCAGCCGCCCGAGCCAGGGGATAATCGTCTGGGCGGACGCCGCCAAGCGCCAGGACCGGAAGGGGAAATCCGGAGACCATGGTCGCAAAAGTCTCCCACCCCAGGCCCGGTTTGCCAGGATGGGTCGGGGTCGGGTGGACTGGGCCCAGCAAGGCGTAGTCAAGTCCGAGGATGGCCGCCCGTTCGAGTTCGGCGCGATTGTGACAGGAGGCGCCTACCCACTCGAAGTCCGGCCGCGCCGTCGCGACCGCCAATTGGGCCGAGGTCAGGTGAATTCCTTTGGCACCGGTGAAATGGGCCGTTTTTTCGTCTCCGTTGATCATTACCACCGCGTCGTAGGGCCGTGCCAGGGCCACGACAGCCTGGGCGAAGGTTCTGCGATCGGGCTCTCCCAGCGGTGTTTCCCGCACCTGGATGAGGCGCAAGCCGGTGGTCAGGGCGGCCTCGATCTGGGCGAGTTGGCGATGGGGGCCGATTTCCCAGGCTCGGGTAATGCCCATCTGCCGAGGTAGCTGCAGCGCCTTGAGTACGGGGCCGTTGGCAGGCAGCATAGGCGCTACCGACAACTCCCCCGGCGATTGCCAGACCAGGGCGCTGTGGACGTGGTCCCGCAATGTCCCTGACCAGCGTGGCACCTCGAAGAAGTCGAGGCGAACCTGGGCGTGTTCGTAGTCGTGGTGACGGGTGATCCAGGGCCAGGCCTCTCGAGCCTCGATGCCCAGCTCCTCCCGCAGTTCCCGGATCAGGGCCTCCCGGGAGGTTTCGCCAGGCTCGACCTTGCCTCCGGGAAATTCCCAATAGCCGGGATAAAAGGTGTCCGGGGCCCGCTTGCCGAGGAGGAATCGACCGTCTTCCCGGGTCATTACCGCCGCTGCAACCACGACCCGCTTCTTCATCATTCTTGTCCCGGATCGGATTCGGTCAGCTTTCCGGCGAAATCCTTGGCGAATTGCCAAGCCACCCGGCCACTGCGGGAACCCCGCATCAGCGCCCATTGCAGGGCATCCTGACGAGCGGCTTGAATGCGGACGTCGTCTACGCCGAAGGTCCGCATCCAGTGGTTGGCGACCGTCAGATACTCGTTCTGGCTGAAGGGATAGAACGACAGCCAGAGGCCGAAACGCTCGGATAGGGAAATCTTCTCCTCGACGGCTTCGGCAGGGTGGATCTCGCCGTCGATATGGCGGGTCTGCCGATTCTCGTCGTGGAATTCGGGCATCAGGTGGCGGCGGTTGGAGGTGGCGTAGATCAGTACGTTATCTGGCACCGCAGCCAGGGAGCCGTCCAGAACGCTCTTCAAGGCCTTGTAGGCCGCCTCGCCTTCCTCGAAGGACAGGTCATCGCAAAACAGGATGAAGCGCTCGGTCCGGTCCCGGAGAAGATCGACGATGTCCGGCAGGTCCACGAGATCCGCCTTGTCCACCTCGATAAGGCGCAGGCCGTCCATTGCATAGGCATTGAGCAGTGCCTTGACGAGGGACGACTTGCCGGTGCCTCGGGCGCCGGTAAGGAGAACATTATTGGCTGAGCGTCCGGCCAGGAATTGCCGCGTGTTCTGGTCGAGGCGCGCCTTCTGCCCGTCCACGTCCTGGAGATCTTCCAGACGAATGGCGTGGGGGGAAAAAATGCCTTGGAGGAATCCCTGCCCCCGAAATTTACGCCAGCGGAAAGCGCAGGCGCGCCAATCGGGTTCGGACACCTGGGGAAGCAGGCGCTCGACCCGATCGAGCAGGGCCTCGGCTCGGGTCAGAAAAGTGGTCCAGTCAGTCATGGTGGTCCGGGGTTTTGGACGGATCCTTGGGCTTGCGGGGCCAGGTGGCTACAACGATGAGAAGCAGGAGGATCAGTGCGACCCCCGCCTCCAGGAAAATGACCCACATGACAGCTCCTGGGCGGTGCAGGCCCGCCGGTATACTGGCGCCTGCCAAAAAGTCCTAGTGTACCTGAAGCCCTCAATGACCCGCCTGATTCTCTCCTGTCGCACGCCTGCAGCTCTGATGGTGGCTGCGCTCCTTGCTGCTTGTCAGACAACCCCGTTGCCGGAACGCCCCTGTCCCGGTGTGCCAAGCTGTCCCCCGGCGGCGCCGGCTACGCCGACTGTCCCCACCCTGCCGACGCAGATCCCGCCGGCGAAGGCGATGCAGGTTGCCCAATGGGCGGACTTGCCAGGCTGGGAGCGCGACGATCTTCTGCAGGCCATGCCGGCCCTGCGCAGCTCCTGCGGGGTACTAGCGCGTCAGAAAGGATGGAAATCTGCCTGTGACAGCCTCCTTGCCCTAGGCGAGCGCCCGGCGCCGGAGGCGTTGCGGGGTGCCCTGATGCGGGGGTTCGCCCCCTGGCAGTTGGTGAATCCCGACGGAACCCGGGAAGGCCTCATCACCGGATATTACGAGCCGCTGATCCGTGGCAGCCGGGTGCGAACTGCCCAATTTGCCTGGCCGATCCGGGGGGTACCGGAAGACATGCTCACCATTGATTTTTCTGACCTCTATCCCGACCTCAAGAAGTACCGTTTGCGCGGCCGGCTGGTCGGCAACAAGGTCGTGCCCTACTGGACCCGGGGCGAACTTGAGAAGCAGGGCGACCGCCTGCCGGCCCGGGTCATTGCCTGGGCGGCGGATCCGGTCGAGCTGTTTTTTCTCCAGGTCCAGGGTTCTGGCCGGATGGAACTCGGCGAGGGCCAGCAAGTGCGCCTGGCCTACGCCGACCAGAACGGCCAGCCCTACCAATCCATTGGCCGCTGGCTGGTTGATCGGGGGGAGCTCACTCTGGACGCGGCGTCCATGGAAGGCATCAAGACCTGGGCGCGGAATCACCCGGAGCGACTGACCGAACTCCTCAACGTGAATCCCAGCTACGTCTTCTTCAAGGAAATGCCGGCATCCAGCGGCGGGCCGGCGGGGGCCCAGGGCATTCCCCTGCTGGAACGCCGAAGCATCGCGGTGGATCCCCGGGCCGTTCCCTTGGGCGCGCCGGTTTTCCTGGCGACCACCGAGCCAGGGAGCGACCGGCCGTGGCAGAGATTGATGGTGGCCCAGGACACGGGCGGCGCAATCAAGGGGAACGTGCGGGCGGACGTGTTCTGGGGTTTCGGCCCCGAGGCGGGCGCCCTTGCCGGGCGCATGCGTCAGACCGGTCGGATGTGGGCGTTGCTGCCCAAGGGGATGATGCCGGAGTGACGTACACCTGCCCCGTGTCGCGGGCAAGTTGGGCCAGCTCAGGCGGTGGGAGTAGGCGTCCGGCGAAAGACCAGCGGAGCGCCATTGGCTGTGCGCCTGACCAGCCAGGTGGCAATGGCGGAATCCATGTAGTTCGCGTGCTCTGGGAACCAGTCGGCCAGGGCCTGGGCGAGGGCTCGACCAATTTCCACGTTCCCCTGTGCGACCAACGTTTGCACCTCCTGCACTGAAGCTAGGACCGTTTGATGTTCAGCCACAAGAATCGCTCCGGCTTCCCTAGACACTCGTGAGGAGTCACTGGGATTGCCGTCGTTCGAACCCTACCGGAGACAGGCCTTCGGCAGGGTCATGACGGCGTCGAGGGTTGTTGAACATCTCGACGTAGTGGAAGACATCGCTGCGTGCCAGGTCCCTGGCTGGATAGATCTGTCGCCTGATTCGCTCGCGCTTGAGCAACTTGAAGAAGCTCTCGGCCACCGCGTTGTTATGGCAGTTGCCTCGGCCGCTCATCCTGGCACCATGACGAACATCGCGTTCTTGACGCCATGCTGCAGGGCCTGAAGACGCTGGTGGGCGAAATCGGCGCTGGCCGCCAGGCGCCGGATTTCGATCTGCTGGCTGCGATGATCGAATATATCCACGCCGTGCCGGAGCAGGTTAACCACCCCAAGGAAAGCGAATTCCTGTTTGCGCGCTTGCGGGCACGTGATCCGGCGGCGATTCCAGCCCTCGACGAGCTTGAGGACGATCACCGCCGGGAGGCCGAGCGCAGTCAGGTCCTGGAAACGGCCCTGGCCGGCTATCGCCAACGGGGGGGCGAGGCGTTTCCGCCGTTCCAGGCGGCCGTCCTCAAGTTTATCGATGAGGAGTGGCGCCACATGACCCTGGAAGAGAA
>JAEUNX010000147.1 GCA_016791025.1 Zoogloeaceae bacterium
GGAGATCTACGGCAAGCCGGAAATCGTCGAACGCCATCGCCACCGTTACGAAGTGAATAACCGACTGCTGTCACAACTGGAAGAAAAAGGCCTTCGCGTGGCGGGTCGGGCGCCGGGCACCGATCTGTGCGAGATGGTGGAGCTGCCGCGGGAGATCCACCCCTGGTTCGTGGGCTGCCAGTTTCATCCCGAATTCACGTCCAATCCCCGGGCGGGCCATCCGCTCTTCATCGCTTTTGTTCGCGCGGCCCTGGCCCAATCCCGCGCCGCGGTCACCCCCTGAAGAGGAGTAGCCACCATGGAATTGTGCGGTTTCAAGGTCGGACTCGATCAACCGGTGTTTCTGATCGCGGGCCCCTGTGTGGCCGAATCCCTCCAGCTTTGCCTGGATGTGGCTGGGACGATGAAGGAAACCTGTTCCGCCCTGGGGATTCCGTACATCTTCAAGGCCTCCTACGACAAGGCGAACCGCAGTTCCGGCAAGAGCTTTCGCGGCCTGGGGATGGACGCGGGACTGAAGATTCTTGAATCCGTGCGGGCCCAGATTGGCGTGCCCGTGCTGACCGACGTCCATGCCGAGGCGGAAGTCCCCGCCGTGGCGGCGGTGGTGGATGTGCTGCAGACCCCGGCCTTCCTCTGCCGCCAGACCGATTTCATCCATGCCGTGGCGGCTTCCGGCAAGCCAGTGAATATCAAGAAGGGTCAGTTCCTCGCCCCTGCCGACATGAAGAACGTGGTGGACAAGGCAAGGGAGGCCAATGGCGGGGCTGACACCTTGATGGTCTGCGAGCGGGGGGCGTCCTTCGGGTACAACAACCTGGTTTCCGACATGCGTAGCCTCGCCATCATGCGGGAGACGGGCTGCCCGGTCGTGTTCGATGCCACCCACTCGGTCCAGTTGCCGGGGGGGCAGGGGACGGCCTCGGGGGGGCAGCGGGAATTTGTTCCCGTGCTGTCCCGGGCGGCCGTGGCGGTCGGTGTGGCGGGGCTCTTTATGGAGACCCATCCGGATCCGGCCAAGGCCCTTTCCGATGGCCCCAACGCTTGGCCACTCGCGAAGATGAAGGACCTCCTGACCACCCTGCAGGCCATCGATCAGGTAGTAAAGGGACGGGGATTTTTGGACGCCCTGTGATCCATCATCTGGTGTTGTTTCGCATCCTGGAGGATGATGCGGCCCGCGCCTGCCGGGAACTCGGAGAGGCGCTGGACCGACTTGGGATGGAAGTGGATTCCTTGGCCACCGCGTGGCGGCATGGCCCCAATTCCACCCCCGACGCCGAGGCGTCCGACTACGCCCTCCTGG
Organism: Zoogloeaceae bacterium; assembly: GCA_016791025.1. GTDB lineage: Bacteria > Pseudomonadota > Gammaproteobacteria > Burkholderiales > Rhodocyclaceae > JAEUNX01. The sequence continues at coordinate 1,307 of JAEUNX010000147.1, forward strand.
CGGAATTTGCTGACCGTGGGGCCCTGGAAACGTATTTTGTGCACCCGGCCCACATGGCCTTGCTGGAAGGGTTCGCCGGACGCGTCGCGCTGGCCTTCGCCGATCTGGCAGCCCTCGGCAGCAATGACGGGGCGAGTGCAAAGGTTTGACTGCTAATTGAAAGGACAGGAATGAGTGCAATTGTCGATGTCGTGGCCCGCGAGATTCTCGATTCCCGGGGCAATCCCACGGTGGAAGCCGATGTGTTGCTGGAATCCGGCACCATGGGTCGGGCGGCGGTACCGTCTGGCGCCTCGACCGGTTCCCGGGAAGCCATCGAACTTCGGGATGGTGATGCTTCCCGCTACCTTGGCAAGGGTGTGCTGCAGGCTGTCCAGAACGTAAATACGGAAATCTCGGAAGCGATCATCGGCCTGGACGCCGAGGAGCAGGCCTTCATCGACAAGACCCTCATCGATCTGGACGGCACCGAGAACAAATCGCGGCTGGGCGCCAACGCGATGCTGGCCGTTTCCATGGCCGTCGCGCGGGCGGCTGCCGATGAATCCGGCCTGCCCCTCTATCGTTACTTTGGCGGATCGGGACCGATGGCGATGCCGGTGCCCATGATGAACGTCATCAATGGCGGCGCCCACGCCAACAACAGCCTCGATATCCAGGAATGCATGATCATGCCGGTGGGTGTTGGGAGCTTCCGTGAGGCCCTGCGCTGCGGCGCCGAAATTTTCCACCATCTCAAGAAGCTCACCGACAAGAAGGGCTATCCCACCACGGTCGGTGACGAAGGCGGCTTCGCCCCCAACGTTTCCGGTACCGACGAAGCCCTCAACATGATCCTCGAGGCAAGCGCAAACGCGGGCTACGAGCCGGGTCGCGACGTCCTGCTGGCCCTGGATTGCGCGGCCTCGGAGTTCTACAAGGACGGCCAGTATGTCCTCGCCGGGGAGGGACTGACCTTGTCCTCCGAGTCCTTCGCCGACTATCTGGCGACCCTGGCGGACAAATACCCGATCGTCTCCATCGAAGATGGCATGGCCGAAGGCGACTGGGCGGGCTGGAAGATCCTCACTGAGCGCCTGGGACGTAAGGTGCAGATCGTCGGTGACGATCTCTTCGTCACCAACACCAAGATCCTGAAGCAGGGCATCGAGCAAGGCATTGCCAATTCGATCCTTATCAAGATCAATCAGATCGGTACGCTGTCCGAAACCTTTGCCGCGGTCGAGATGGCCAAGCGGGCCGGCTATACGGCGGTAATCTCCCATCGCTCTGGCGAGACCGAAGATTCCACCATCGCTGACATTTCGGTCGGCCTCAATGCCATGCAGATCAAGACGGGGTCGCTCTCCCGCTCGGACCGCATTGCCAAATACAACCAGCTCCTCCGGATCGAGGAAGACCTGGGTGATACGGCCTTCTACCCCGGCGTGTCCGCGTTTTACAATCTGCGCGCCCGCTAGCCCAGGTTAGAATGATGGGGGCGCCCCCGGTGGGGGAGGTGCCCATCCAGTTTTCAAGCCGGCCTCACCCAGGCCGGCTTTTCGCTGATTTGCTGCTGATCAATGCGCTGGCCCCTGTTCATCCTCTTCGCCTTGCTGGTGGTCCTGCAATATCCCCTTTGGCTGGGAAAAGGGGGATGGTTTCGCGCCTGGGAGGTCGAGCGTCAGTTGCAGGCCCAAAAAGAGGAAAACCGGCGGCTTGAGCAGCGCAACGCCGGCTTGGAAGCGGAAGTCAGAGACCTGAAATCCGGCTATGAAGCCATCGAGGAACGGGCTCGCATTGAACTCGGGCTGGTTCGCGCGGACGAGGTTTTTGTCCAGATTCCCGATAAACGCACTCGCTGATTCGGCTGGCGGCCGCCCAGACCGAGGGGGCCGCCACCGAAATAGCGTGGGGGACTGCCGGAACCGAAATCAGAGAATTTCAGCGATGTCGTCGCGCTGATGCAATTCGGCCTCGAATTGGGTCAGTTCACCACCCAGGGCATCCCGGGCCGAAATCATGCCAACCGGCTTGCTACCGTCCACTACCGGGACGTGACGGAAGCCACCCTCATACATCAGGTGCAGGGCATGCCCCAGGGGGCGGTCAGCAGTAATCGTCTGAAGCTTGGTAGTCATTACTTCGCTGAGGGGCGTTGTGGCGGGATCGATGCCCTTGGCGATCACCCGAAACAGGGCATCACGTTCGGTGAAAATGCCATCCAAATTGCCTTGGTCATCAACGATGAGCAAGGAACCTACCTTGGACTCAACCATGGCCTTGGCGGCCGCCAGCACCGTCATCTTGTCATTCGCTGTCTGTAAGATTTGGCCGGCAATCACTTCACTGATCATTCGATTCGGCATGCTAGGTCTCCTTGAAGGGGGTGAGGGGAATGGGTAAAAGGTTTCTTACATTCGAGCCGGATGTGGCAACCGGATTACCCCAAGGGCTGTAGGCTGCGGGCACCGTCGAAGCGATCGCGAAAATAGGGGCTCCCCAAGCGCTCAAGGCGAACTTTGCCGCGGCTGCTCGGGGCATGGATGAAACGGTCGTCGCCAAGGTAAATGCCCATGTGGGAATAGGGGCGGTTCTGGGTATTGAAAAACACTAAGTCCCCTGGGCGGATCGCGGCACGGTCTACCGGGCGGGTGCGGGCGGCGATTTCCGCGGCGTTGTGAGGCAACCGCTGGCCGCTAACCTGCTCGACGACATAACTCACCATCCCGCTGCAATCGAGCCCGGCGTCGGGATTGCTTCCGCCGAATCGATAACCGGTATCCAGGAGCCCGAGAGAAACCAGAACGAGTTCTTCCGCGAGATCGGCTTCAGGTAGGACGATGAAGGCAGCCCGCGGCGGCGTCGGCACCCAGGTCGCGGTGCTGCCAGGAATCACCGAACAAGCCGAGATCATTCCCGCTGCCAATGCCGAGCAGCCGATGGTCAGCCTGGGATGACGGATCACGCCACGACGTCAGGGGACTTCATGGCGGCTAGCTTAGTGCAGCCCGGTCCCAGCGTCCAGGCAAAAACGCGCTCGGCGTCCCATTTTGGGACACGTGAGCCCCTCGGTGACTGCGTATGGCTGGGAGGCCCCGGCAGTGGGAGCTGGGGCGGATGTCCAGCCAGACCGCGAATCGCTGAATTTAAGAACGCCGGGGTTCGCTCGCACAGTCATCCGGATGCTGGCCGACCCGCTGGAGCGTTGCGCCACCATCGTGGGGGGAGAGGGTCAAGGTGCCGTCGGAAAAACGGCGGCCATGATCGGCGGGATCCGCGGCGAGAGAGAAGACTCCGCTTCCGTTGCGCAGGCGCGCATTGCTCTTCTTATATTCCACGGAAAACCGCTCGCCGTCCGGGCAGACGTAGTGAACCGATCGCAGCTTGTCTTCCGCGCCAATCGTGGTGCTGGCGGCACCGAGGGCGAGGAGGGCTAGGGCAGACAGGGCAACGAGGGGGCGGGTACGCATGATGGGGTCGGATGTCGTCCAGGTTAGGGTCAGTCGATCAGTTCAATGGTCCCGGAAACCGAGGCGGTTACTGTACTGGCACCGGCTTCGACGGGGATCGGCGCGGCCGCAACTTCAGCCATGGCGAGGCGCGGCATCGGTCGCGGCGGTGGGTACATGCCCTGGCTACCCACGTCCAGATGCTTCAGGCGGTAACGCTTGCCCAGGGCGCTGGAAATCAGGCCGGCGCGCTCCTGGAAGGCCACCAGCGCAGCACGGGTTGCATCGTCCTGGGCCTTGACGCGGGTGTCTGGGGCGGGTTGGAGAGCGATCTCCGATAGTGCCAAATCCTTTTGCAGCAGACCGACCAATTCCGCCAGAGCGCCGAGATTGCGGCTTTCCAGCCTCAGATCGCTTCGCATCCGCCAGGCCTCGATGGTCCTGCCGCTCTTGCCATAGACCGGGTAGGTCTGGCTGCTGGCCGTACGCACTTTTACATCGGGATATTTCTTCGCCTGGGCAATAGCGGTGGCGATGATGCTATTGACCCGCCGGGCCAATGTCCCGGGTTGGCTGTCGGATGATTCAACGAACAGGGTGGCCACCGCCAGGTCGTTAGGGGCCTCCTGCTGACCTTCGGCGGCGAGGCTGACCGTCACAGGTTCGGGGCCATCGGCTCGACTGAGGGGGAGGAGGAGGCCCAGGCAGGCAGCGCCAAGAATCAGGCTGCGGGCGAGGCGCGCCCAAGAAGGGCGGAAGGGCTGATTTGCCATGCCGGCGTTATAAGCCACTCCGACCCATTCTGGAATGGCAAGGTGTAAAAAAGTTTGACCGTGCTACTTTTGGGTGTTGGATTCATCCAACCGCACGAGGCCGGTCTCATATTCTCGCGCGTGATCGACATAATTGGCCGCGTTGGCAATGATCCCTGCAACTTCTTTGTCGTTGAGTTCGCGGATGATACGGCCGGGTGACCCCACCACCAGGGAGCGGTCGGGAATGACTTTGCCTTCGGGAATGAGGGCGTTGGCACCGATGATGCAATGCTTGCCGACCACGGCATTGTTGAGCACCACGGCATTGATGCCGATCAGGCTGCCGTCACCGATGGTGCACCCGTGCAGCATGACCATATGCCCGATCGTCACGTCCGAGCCGATGGTGAGGGGAATGCCATCGTCGGTGTGGAGGATCGACCCATCCTGAATGTTGGTGTTGTCGCCGATGGTGATCGGGTCATTGTCCCCGCGAATGACTGCCCCATACCACACGCTGACGTTTCGCCCTGCGGTGACATCGCCCACGACCGTTGCGGTGTCCGCCACCCAACTGCCGTCACCAAAACTGGGCGCGCGGTTGTTCAATGAATAGATCGCCATCTCAAAAAACTCCTTCTGGGCCACCGGCAAAACCGGAGGGTCGCGCATGATAACAGGGCCCTAAGCCATTGAGAATCATGCATTACAAGGAATTTTTGCACTGCACGGGCCGTCGCCATATGCGCGGTCGGGCGGTCGGGAGGTGTTAGGATCCCCAACCTCTGTCGACCTCGTACGGCGCCATGCTGAGTTATCGCCACGCCTTCCATGCCGGCAATCATGCCGATGTCTTGAAGCACGCCGTCCTGGTGGATGTGCTTCACCACTTTAATCAGAAGGAAAAGCCCTGGAGTTACGTGGATACCCACGCGGGGGCTGGCTGTTACGCCCTGGAGGGTGCCCAGGCTGGCCAGACCGAGGAATTCCGTGGCGGCATCGCCCGTCTGTGGGGACGCAGCGATTTGCCGCCGATGCTGGCCCAGTATGTGGCCGCGGTCGCCGCCTTCAATACGGCAGGGGCGCTACGTTACTACCCAGGGTCGCCGGCCCTGGCAGCCAATTGTCTCCGCCGGGATGACCGGATGCGCCTCTTCGAGCTCCACTCCACCGATGCGCCCAGGCTTGGCAAGTACTTTCGCGATGATGGCCGGCGGGTACGCGTCGATCAGGGCGATGGCTTCGCGGCACTGACGTCGGTCCTTCCGCCGCCAAGCCGGCGTGGCGTGGTCCTGATGGATCCCTCCTATGAAATCAAGGCGGATTACCGGCGGGTGGCCGAGGCGCTGTCAGAGGGCTTGCGACGGTTTGCCACCGGCACCTTCATCCTCTGGTATCCCCTGCTCCAGCGTCCTGAAGCGCGTCAGTTGCCTGAACGCCTGTTGAAGCTGGGCCCGCCATCCTGGTTGCGGGCCGAACTCTCCGTTCACAAGCCCCGCCCGGACGGTTTGGGCATGCAAGGCAGCGGGCTTTTTGTGGCGAACCCGCCGTGGACCCTGGCCGAACACCTCAAGCCCGCCCTGGCCTGGATGGCCGACGCGCTGGCGGATGATGGGACTGGCCAGTACCGGCTGGACGGTCAGGCTCCCTGAACGGCCCTCGCGCTTCCAGCATTGAGTCAGTCATGGATGATCGGACAGGGCGATCTCGACCATCAACTCGTGGGAGATCCGCTCCAAGTCATCCTGAAGCGCCCGAGGTTCCAGGCCCGGCGCTGCGAGCAGGGTGGCGGTGGCATGGAAGAGCGTCTCGCCCGACATCGGGGCGCTTTCCGTCCGGGTGGCCAGTTCCTCAATGTTCACCCCGTGGCGCGCCAGCACGGTGGTGACCTCGCGAACGATTCCCAGGCGGTCTTGGCCGACCAGGCTCAGCTTCAGGCGCGATCCTGCGCGGCGGTCCACCTCGGGGGTGGCTGGCTGGGCGACCACCCGCAGGGCCGACTGACCTTCAAGATCGCGGCAAAGGGGCTCCAATTCCTCCGCGGGCACGTCAATCTTGACGATGCCGGCGAACTTACCGGCCAGTTGGGCCATGGAGGATTCCAGCCAGTTGCCGCGGTGGGCGGTGATGAGGCGGGAGAGGGTTTCCACCAGGCCCGGGCGGTCGTCGCCGATCACGGTGAGGATGAGGGGGGTATGCATGGGAGGTGTCTCCAGAATCAGGATTGGATGGCAACGGGGCCGCCGGCGGGCAGTTCGGCCAGGAGGGTGGTCAACAGACGCCAAGCGGCTTCCACCGAGGTAATCTCGACCCGCTCGCCGGGGGCGTGGGCTCCGCGGATGTCGGGGCCGAAGGAAACGATGTCGAGGCCGGGAAACTTGCTGGCAAGCAGCCCGCATTCCAGGCCGGCATGAATCACCGTCACCTCGGCCGGGGAGCCGAACTCGCGGGCGTGGAGGCCCTGAAACCAGGCCAGCAGTGGCGACCCGGGGCGGGGCGTCCAGCCGGGATAGGCGCCTTCCTTCTCGCAATGGGCGCCCACAAGGGAAAACAGGGCGGCAATCTGGTCGGCCAATGCTTCCTGACCCGAGTTGAGGAGGGAGCGGATCATGAAGTGGGCCGAAAAATCCGCTCCGGCGGGCTGGCAGTCAAGGCTCACCAGGCCCAGGTTGTTGGAGGTCTCCACCACCCCGGCCAGGCGACGGCTCCACCGGCGCACGCCATGGGGAGTCGAGAGGAGGGCGGCGAGGGCCTGACGCTGGGCAGTGAGACTTAGGACGGCTGCTGGGGCTGGCCCTGGCGGCGACAGCCTAAGGTGGAGTTCGTCATCGACACCGACGAATTCCTCCCGCAAAAGCCCCTCCAAGGTGTCCAGGGTAGTACGCCATTCGCCTTCCCGTCCCACTGGTCCCACAACCCGAGCTTCTGCGTCCCGCGGCAGCGCATTGCGGGCGGTTCCCCCCTCGAGCCGGGCCAGACGCAGTTCCAGGGGGGCCAGGGCAGCCAATACCCGGGTCAGGAGTTTGATCGCGTTGCCGCGTTCCAGGTGGATATCGACGCCCGAATGCCCTCCTCGCAGACCGCCCAGGGTCAGCGTGTAACCGACGGTGTCCGCCGGAACCGGGTCTGTGGGCCAGTGGTGATGAACCCGAAGATCGACACCGCCGGCGCAGCCGACGTAGACCTTGCCCCACTCCTCAGTATCAAGATTGATCATCAGGCGGCCGGCCAGCGCATCGGCCGCCAGCCCGCGCGCCCCGCTCATGCCGGATTCCTCGTCCACGGTGAGCAGGACCTCCAACGGCCCATGGGACAGGGTGGTCGATTCGAGGACCGCCATGGCCAGGGCGACGCCGATCCCGTTGTCCGCGCCGAGGGTGGTCTCGTTGGCTACCACCCAACCATCCTCGAGGACAGGGCGAATGGGGTCGACGAGGAAGTCGTGGCCGCTCTCTTTCAACTTCTGGCAGACCATGTCGAGGTGCGCCTGGAGTACGAGGATCGGCCGGTCTTCCCGCCCTGGGGTGGCAGCCTTCCGGATCACGAGGTTGCCGGCGCGATCTTCGTGGACCGGAAGTCCGCGGTCGCGAGCCCAGGCCGCGAGGGTGGCCCGCAGCCGGTCCTCGTGTCCGGATGAGCGGGGAATGCGACACAGGGTGGCAAAGTGGCGCCACACCTGGGGCGGGGAAAGGTCTTCCATGGGTGTCGTCGATGCCATGACCAAGGATTTGAGGTGGTGCCGAGGAGGGGGGGATAATGCCACGCCACTGGAGAACCGCCCATGACTGACCTTGCCGATCTCACCCGCCGGGTGTGCGCCTTCCGCGACGAGCGGGACTGGCGGCAGTTTCATACCTTGCGCAGTCTCATCGTCTCGCTGAATCTGGAGGCGGCCGAACTCCTGGAATTGACCCAGTGGCAGACAGATGAGGCGATCGAGGCGCTGCCCCGCGTCGAAGAGGGTCGGTGCGCCCTGGCGGACGAGATGGCAGATGTCCTCATGTATCTGCTCCTGCTTGCCGAGGCGAGTGGCGTCGACCTGGCCGAGGCGACCGTGGCCAAACTGGCCAAGAACGCCCAGAAGTATCCGGTGGTGCGTTGCCGTGGTCGCAGTGAGAAATACACTGCCTACGCAGGCGAGGGGAGTCCCGCGGCGTCGACGGGGACCCTGGAAAAATGAACGGTCTCGAAGTGGTGGTCCTGCTCGTGCTGGCGCTGGGGGGCTGGTACTGGATGGATTCCCTTTCCGCGCTGGAACTCGTCCGTCGTTTGGCACAGGAGGCTTGCGCGCGGGATGGGGTGCAGTTGCTCGACGACACGGTGGTGATCGAGAGAACCCGCCCCACCCGCGACGATGATGGCCGATTGAGCCTGGCGCGGGATTGTCGCTTCGAGTTCAGCGTCGAGGGCACCGACCGGCAGGTTGGTCGCCTGAGGCTGATCGCCCGCGAGTTGGTCTGGCTCGAATTGACTTCCCGGCCGCGATTTCACGTGATCAATGGTGGGCGGTAAAGGGCTACCGTCTCACGAGGCCCGGGCCAAACAGGCTCGGTAGCGTCCATCGACGCGCCGGGCAAACCATTCTGTGGTGAGCTTGCGCTGGATCTTCGGACTGGAAAGGTCGATGCGGGGAAGTTGCTGCCTCGGCAAGGCTTGGCGCGCCTGCTGTTCGGCGAGGGCATAGACTCGCTGGTACAGGCGGGTCGAGGAGAATCCGGGGCCTTTTTCCAGACTCAGATCTCGGTCGATGGCACGCAGCGATATCCCAAGCCGATCCGTCAGACCATGGAGGGTTTTTTGCGTCGCGCTGGGCTCGCTGCTTGGAACGCCATCCGCGTAACGCAGAAGATCACCGTCGAGAGCCAGGCGCCGCCCACTCAGCCGGGCGACGGCCGCCTGGAACGCGGCATTGCGGCTGCTGAATTGGCCGGCATTGAAATCGGCGAAGCGATACAGGGGTTCGGGGTAGTCCGCTGGATAGGCGAGCAGGTTGGCGATGCCGAAATATAGCCCGCCGCGACGGGTGAAAACTTCATGGCGGATGGTGTCGCCGCGGGGATAGGGGTATCCGCCACGCGGGATGAATTCCTCGGCGAAGCGAATGCTGACCTGCATCGGGCCGCCAGTGCGAATCGGGTTTTGGTCCGCCAGGAGCGTGCGGCCAAAGGGCAATTCGGCGATCATGTCTTCGAAGAGGGCGCTGGTTTGGCGCTCCGTGCGCAGGCGGTCGATCCGTTCGCGGTAGCTGCGCCCATCGGGAGAGGCTTTGAGGAGTGCGGCGTCCAGGACCATCTTGGGAATGCCATACCGGGCGCGACGCTTTTCGATTTCGGCGCGAACGATCCGCGGCAAACCGGGAACGGCCGGATCGGCCTGCCAGCTGGATTCCTGTTCGATCACGGCCAGGGCCGCACAAATATTGTCATCGCTCAAGGCGAGCCCGATGGACGTGAAGGCGCGATGCACGTCCATGGCCCAGCCGCGCCGGTCGGAGATGTCGGTCGGGAGGAGCCGCAGGACCGCATCCGATCCCACTTCCGCCGGTGGCAACGGCGGCCGGGGCGGAGGGGGGGTACCAACCGGCGGCGGAGTGCCTGGGCCGGGGATTGGCATGGGACGCGGCGGCAAGTTCCGCACGTCGGGCAGGGGTTCAGCGACCGGAGCGGGTGCCTGGGTCGGGGGGGGCGATGGCGTCAGCAGCGGGCCAGTGCAGGCGGCCAGGGCCCAGGTGGCGACCAGGAGCGTGGCGCGGGAGCGGGCGA
>JAEUNX010000022.1 GCA_016791025.1 Zoogloeaceae bacterium
GAGGTTCGCGGGGGCCAGGGGGGGCGATTCCTGGGCGCGGGCCGCCTCCCCGGCCACCCAGATCAAGAGCGGCCCGCGCGGGTTCTCGGCCTGGGTGGTGGCACAGGCCGACACACACTGGGCGCACTGGGTGCAGGTAAACATGGCCGCCTTGAGATTGCGGGGCTTCAGCCGCATCGGGCAGGCGTGGTCGCAGGCGGAACCGCAGCGGGCGCAATCGGCGGCGCGATCGCGCTGGAACCCCACCACCATGGCCTGGCGGTTGGCCATCCAGGCCAGACTCTGGAACAGCCCCACGGCACAGGCGAAACGGCAGAAGAGATGGCGGGCGAAGAGAAACTCGAGGGACAGGACGGCCGTCCCGGCGCCAATGAAGATCGCCTGGTTGCGCGTCAGGGTGCCGGTGAGGAGGTTGCCATACACCTCGAAGGGCGGTAGGAGATAGGTGAGCAGCACGACCGCCCACACGAAGGCGAACGCCACCGCCATCGGGACGGTCACCGCCCACCAGCGCCCATCCGGCACGAGGGTTCGGCCATTGGGCAAGCGCGTGGGCAGGGCCTTCTTGTCCCAGACACTGGGTTTGCCGCTCGCCCCCCGCATCAACCCGTTGATCGTTTCCACCACGGAAAAATGCGGGCACAACCAGCCGCAGTACAACCGGCCCCAGCGCCAGGCCACCCCCAACACCAAGGCCCCCACGGCAAGAATCGGCAAGAAGACTCGCAACATCACCTGCCCCGCCGCGGCCACGGCGCCCATCCCCCCAGCAGCCAGGGCATCCAGACCCGCATGCCAAGGGCGGCCGAGGAACCAGGCATGACCGGCCACGAGGTCGTACCGCAACAAGTCAAAGACCGGCGCCAGGACGAAGAGGATGAAAAACGCCCCCTGGGCGACCCGGCGTAGACCCTGGCGCCCGCGATCCGGCAGATGGGGGACGTCGGGCCGCGTCGATGGCACTCGCGTGGCGCCAAGGTCCGCCAGCGGGGGACGATCCCCTGCAGCGTTAAGCATCGCAGGGCCTGCCGATCAGCGGAAAGACATAGCCGCGTCCGGCCAGGGCCCGGGCCAAACCCATGGCCCCAAAGCAGATGAGGGTCGAATGACAGAGGGTGAAATAAAGGACCACTACCACCCAGGTGTACGGCGAACCATAGCCCCCCACGGCGAGGATGGCCCCATTGGCCAACAGCAGCAGCCCCCCCGCCCACAGGCTGGCGACGAAGGTCTGTTCCAGGTGGCAGCGGGCCAGGGGAGGGGCTCTACGATGATGACGCCACCACAGTAACGCAAGGCCAAGAAAGGCCAACCCGGGAGCCAGCATGAGGTTCACGAGGTACAGACTTTCGGCGGTCACGGCCAAGGCGAAGCCCGGGACCGCCTCGGGTTTGGCGGCGGGAGTGTCAGGGGAACGGGCGGAACTGTCATCCATGCTGGCAGCCTAGCGGGCGCGCGCGCCCCTGTACTTGATCCGCGGCAACTGGCGGGCCTTGGCCCGCCGCAGGCACCCCTTAGCCCGAACCTTGCCGCCCATCCATGGCGGTTCTGGGAACGATGACGCAGCCCTCAAGCACTCCGATCAGGTCGCAAGGAATCCGTCAAACGCATTCGGCGCAGAACCATGACGAACTTCTCGCTGCCACCAAAATAACTGCCGGAAATCTTTACACCCCGAATCAAAGGCGGAAAAACCAAGGCAGCATCCCTTTGTTTAGTCACCACAAAAAGGCCATCGGCCCGTAATCTGCTTGATTTCCCGCGAGCGCCACGGAAGTCGCCTCACAGTTTCCCGGAGCGGTCAGATGGATCAGATGGGCGAATCGAATACGCGGCCATCGCGCTGCAGCCAGGACCGGAGCCAGGTTGGCGCCTGGCGCAGCGGCTTCCTGGCCATTGGCGTTGCCCTTGCCACGGTCGCAATGCCCGCATTGGTGATGGCGGGGCCGGCGACCCAGACCATCGGCGGAGACTTTCACCTGGGCAAGGACCTGATCGAAGAGATCGACGGAACCGCGCCGGGTAGCTTCGACCGCTTGATCGTGGCCGGCACCACCACCTTCGCGCCCGGGGCCCGGATCACCTTCGACCTTCGCGACATGCCATTCCAACAGGCCGGTCTATCCTGGGAATTCTTCCTCGCCGCGGATTTCGTGGACCTGCCGCTGCTCAGTTACGCCATGACCGGACTCCAACCCGGCCTGGGCTTTGAAGTCCAGGCCGGCCCAGCCCAGGACGGACGCCAGGCCCTGCGCCTCGTGTTGATCGAAGACACCAACGACCTCCCCGAACCCTCGACTATCGCCCTGCTGGGGCTCGCCCTGGCGGGCCTGGGCTGGGCCGGACACCGGCGGGAATCGCGGCGCAGAACCCTGGCAGGGCCAGTCGGGTCGCCTTCCCAGCCTCCGACGCAATCGCCCCCGCCAAACTCGCCGCCCCTGGCGGAACCTGGCAAGGATCTTCCCCCGAAAGACTGACCACCGGGCGCTGCGCCGAGGTCACGCTTCAGTCCCGTTCCCCAAACGGGTTGCTGCCAGCGGGAAACACGGCGCGGTGGAAAGCATCTCCGGCATAGGCGAGCAAGGGCAGCACCAAGACCAGGGCCGGCGGAAAGACCACGCAGGCCAGCACCCCCGACGCCAGGACCGCCGCCCACACCAAATGAACGACTGGGCCGCTCGCCACCGCGCGCACGCTGGCGGAGACCGAGGCCACCAGGCTCGCCCGCCGCGTTAGCAGCAGGGGCACGGCGTGGACCGTCACCAGATAAACGCCCGCCGCGAGAAATCCCCCGCTGGCACCGGCGGAGAGGTGGAAGGCCCACCGGCGGTCGCCGGGGAAGATTGCCCCCCAGCCGTCCACCGGCTCACCCACCAGGAAGCTGTACAGGGTCCCCACATCCCCCAGGGCAATGAAGAAGCTCAGCATGCAGAAGAAAGCGAGGGCCCATAGCCCGCGCGGCGCGGCCCGCCAAGCCGCGGCGACTTCCCGCCAACCTGCCGGGCGGCCGGCCCGCACCTCGGCCGCGATCGCCATCAAGCCGGCCATTGCCACCGGCCCCACCAACAGAAAGCCCCCGAAGGCCGGAAGCGCCAGGGGCGCGACCCGCCAATGGAGCATGCCACCCAGGACGAGGGTGCCAACCAGGGCAAAAACGCTGCCGTAGGTGAGGCTCACCCCAGGCGCCCGGCACAGAATGCGACCGCCCTCCGCCAGGGCCTGCCGAACGACCGCCACGTTGCAAGGCCTGGGGTGAAGCGGCGAAGGTGGCAGCCCACCGGTCACGGCCAAAGAATCCCGGCTGGCGCGCCGCGGGCCGGGGCGAAGGACGCCCATCGGGGCAGCACCGGGACGCCCGCCGACACGTCTGCCCAGGCGGACTGTCGTCGATCCAAGACGTGGACGGCAAGATCGAGGGTCAGGCGCATGGGCATCCAGATGAGCGTTGCACCGCCTCGGGCCCGGGCGGCATGTTGCCGACGATGCTTGGCACCCTAGCAGGCGCCCGTCCCCACCCGCCTTGACCCAACGCAATTACGGCGCGTCACCGAACCGCCTCCTGCCCCACAACCCTGTAGTCCCCCTCCGACAGGCATTTCGGACCGGGCCGATCCTGGGCACCGGACGCAAAACCTACAGTACGTCCATGCAGTGAATTCACCGATTGGCACCGCCACCGGAGGCTGCATCCCCAACCCCAAGGAGAAGCATCATGAACAAGGACATTTTCGAAGGTAACTGGAAGCAGCTGAAAGGTCGGATCAAGGTCCAGTGGGGCCGCCTCACCGACGACGACATGGACGTCATCGAGGGTCGCCGCGACATCCTCGCGGGGAAGATCCAGGAACGCTACGGACTCTCGAAGGACGAGGCCCGTCGCCAGCTGGACGATTGGGAGAAGTCCCTTTGATTTGCAGCCTTCGCCAACGAACTGCCCGATCCGCCCCCCTCGCGGGGGCCCGCCGGGCCTAGGAGATCGCCATGCTTCACTACGCCGTCGTATTTTTTGTCATCGCCCTGATCGCAGCCCTGTTCGGCTTCGGGGGTATTGCCGCCGGCGCTGCCGGAATCGCCAAGATCCTGTTTGTGGTTTTCCTGGTCATGGCCTTGGTGAGCTTTCTCATCAACGTCATGCGAGGTTGACCCTTGCCCCGAACGACTCGCCTTCACCCGCCACCACAAGGAGCACAACGATGAATTCCACCCTCTCCACCCAATGGGAACAGATCAAGGATAACCTTGAGGACGGGCGCGACACCCTGCGTCGCCAATGCCAGGCCGCCTGCGCCGGCACCACCAAGTTCGTCCGCCGCGAGCCCCATAAGGCTTTGGCCCTCGCCGCCGTGGCTGGCGCCGTGATCGCGGCGATCCTCGCCCGGCCCCGCTGAACGTGGCATGGAAGCCCGGGGGGCCGCTAGAATGAGGCCTTCCCCGGCCCTGGAGCCCAACGATGCTGCGCATTGCCATCGTCGATGACCATCAGCTGGTACGCGCCGGATTCCGCGAATTGCTGGGCAGCGAAGTCGATCTGCGTATCGTCTTCGAAGCCGCCAGCGGCGAAGAAGCCCTGGAGCATCTGCGAGCGGAGCCCTGCGACGTGCTTCTGCTCGACCTCTCGCTGCCCGGCAAGAGCGGCGTAGATGTCCTGCGCGCGGTCCGCCAGCGCCACCCGGAGATAGCCGTGTTGGTGCTGAGCGGCTTTCCGGAAGACCGCTATGCCCTCGCAATGATCCGAAATGGCGCCAGTGGCTACATCTGCAAGGATTGCGAACAGGACGACCTCGTCCGTGCGGTCCATACCGTGGCCTCGGGGCGGCGTTACCTTTCGCCGCGCACCGCCGAATTGCTGGCGGCCGAAATGCTCGGTGACGGCGCCGCTGCGCCCCACACTGGCCTTTCCGAACGCGAGATGCAGGTTTTTCTCCGTCTCGCCCGCGGCGAAACCGTGTCCGACATTGCCACCACCCTCAATCTGAGCGTCAAGACCGTCAGCACCTATCGCACCCGATTGCTGGAAAAACTCGAGCTAGGCAGCAATGCCGAGCTTGCGGCCTACGCGCTTCGCAACGGCTTGATGCTTGAGTGAGATCCGCGATGGCCAGCCGAACCCCGCCCCGACCCGACCCACTGAAGGTCCTCCTGGTAGAGGATTCGCCGCTGCTTCGGGAGGTGATGACCGAGATGCTGGAGGAGCTGCCCGAGATTCACCTTGTGGAAGAGGTCGATGGCGAAGCGCGAGCCCTGGCCTGTCTGGAGGCGCACCCTGTCGATCTGGCCATCGTGGATCTCGAACTGAAGGAAGGCAGCGGCTTCGGCATTCTCCGCCAGATCCAGGCCCGGCCCGAACACTACGGCCATCCCCGGGCGGTGGTATTTTCCAGCTACAGCCACTCCGCAGTGCGCCAACGTTGTGCCGCTCTGGGGGCGGAAGCCTTTTTCGACAAGGCCCAGGGGCTGGAAGCCCTGGTCGATTTCGTCCAGTCGGCCGCCCAATCTGCAAGCGGGTCCTGAATGCCCTCAGGCAAGAGGTATTGAGACTCGCAAAATCGTCCCTTTTCCCGGGGCGGACTCCACCACGAAGCGCCCGGAATAAGTCTGCACCCGATGCTTCATGCCGGCGAGACCATGGCGATCCGCCGCCACCTGGGCAGGATCAAAGCCCCGGCCATCGTCTTCGATTCGCAGATTTACCGCGCCACTTTCCAGGCTCAAGCTGAGACCGACCGTCTTGGCGGCCGCGTACTTCCGCACATTGGTCAGGGCTTCCTGGACAATCCGGAACAAAGCCAGGGCACGGTCCCGGTCAAGATTTTCCGCTCCCGCCGCCAACTGCGCCTCGACCTTCACGTCACCGGCCTCATTGAACTGATCCACCAGGGCCCCCAGAGCCTCGACGAGGCCGAGGTCCTTGAGGAGCGGCGGCTGCAGGTCGTCGATGATCCGCCGCTTGAGGGAGATGCCCTCCCCCAGGGTTCGTTGCAGGCGCGCCAGCCGCTCGGCCACCTGGGGATCGTCCTTGTTGGGCAGCTTGCGCCCCAGCCAGCCGGCATCGAGCTTGGCGGCGGTCAGCAGGGCTCCCAATTCGTCGTGGAGTTCCCGGGCGATGCGTGCCTTCTCTTCCTCCCGCGCCTCGGCGAGATATCGGGCAAGTTCATTCAGTTCGGCGGTACGGGCCCGCACCTGCTCATCCAGCCGGGCGTTCTCGCTGGCCAGCAGGCGGGAGATCTCGCCCCGCAACTCGGTCTTTCGCTGCATCACTGAAAACAGCAGCACAAGCAGGGTCAGGCTTCCGCCGGCCAGCAAGACCCCGGCCACCTGGGTGAGCTTGAAGCGCTCGATGGAGCGGCCGATCACCCCTTGCCCCTCCTGGGCCAGCACACCCTGGAGCTGGCCCAGGCGGCCGCGCAATTCGTCCATCACGAGCTTGCCTTCCCAGTCGTTGTCCGGGGTGTCACCCAAGGTCCGGGCGGCCACCGCCTGGGCCATGACAGCCACCTTGCTGTCGATGAGCCGCCCCACCTCCGCCATTTCGTCCGCCACCCCTGGCAGCCCGGCGAAATCCTTCTGGAGCTGGGCCTTGGCGGACTGGATTTTGGTGATCGCCTGCTCGTAGGGCTCGAGATACACCGGCTCGGCAGTGAGGAGATAACCGCGCACGCCGGTTTCCGCATCGACCAACATCATCTGCAGCGCCATCAGACGTTCCTGCCGAGCCGCCTGATCGCGGTTCTGGGCCAGGGCGCGCAAGCCCAGGGACGACTGGTAATAGCTCGTCACCAGCAAGGTCAGGGCTAGCGCGCAGCCAACCGCGAGGAGGACGTGGGGCCAGGCGCGCGCCAGGCGGCGCAGGGCCCTGGGAGGCGGGGCAGGCAAATCGGGCACCGGGGTATCCGCCAAGGCGTAGGCTCCACAAGCGGTGGCTGGACCATGCAGGACTGATCCGACAGGGAGTTCCGAGCGGACCGACATCGCCCCCTTGCGGGAGCCGGCTAGGATGGTAGCAGGTTCAACGGCGATGCGATTCGCATTCGCGCCCGGAGCCACCCCGACCCATGACCCAGCCCCGGCCCGCGACTTTGTGACGACGCGGACCGGCCATGAAAGGAATCCGCCATGTCCACGATGAGCCAGCCCCGCCCCGACAAAACCGATCCCAGCCAGTTTCTGTCCTCCGTCAGCGCGCTGCGCAAGCGCGCCCGCAAGGCCCTGGCCGATGGCGCCATGACCCCGGACTATGGGCTCGACCGCGAAGCGGCGGTCCAGGTCCTCAACGCCGCTCTCGCCACGGAACTGGTGTGCGTCCTGCGTTATCGTCGCCACCACTTCATGGCCAAAGGCCTCGACGCCGAGCCGGTGGCCGCCGAATTTCTCGCCCATTCCAACGAGGAGCAGGATCATGCCGACCGCCTGGCGCGCCGAATTGTGCAATTGGGCGGCGAGCCGGACTTCGACCCCGCCCACCTGACCGCCCATGCCCATGCCGAGTACGTGGCCTGCACCAAGCTTGAAGACATGATCCGGGAAAATCTGGTGGCCGAACGCATCGCCATCGAGAGCTATCGCGAGATGATCCGTTACTTCGGCGACGCGGACCCCACCACCCGAACGCTGCTCGAAGGGATCCTCGCCGTCGAGGAATCCCATGCCGATGAATTGGCGGACCTGCTGGCCCCGGCTTGACCTGAGTCAATCCCCGCCCCGTCCTGGGGCGTAAGGTGGAATCGCGATGGGCCCGTGCCCCGCGAACAACTTGGGTGGCCGGTCTCTTCGCGCCATTATCGAAGAGGAGGAGGTCACCATGACATCACGACGCACCTTACTCGCACTGGCCGTCGCCATCCCCTGGGGTACGCTTGCAAGCTCTTCGGCATCAGCGGAGTCGCCAAAGGCCGTTCGCCCGATGCAAAGTCCCCACCACGGCATGATGGGGAACTGGGGCGGAGGCCCAGGATACGGGATGATGGGACCCGGGATGATGATGGGGCCCGACATCATGGGAGGCTGGGGCGTCGGGGGCCCGTGGATTGCCGACCTCGGCCTTTCCGACACCCAGAAGAAAAAAGTCGACGCCTTGGCCGCCGAGGCCCAGGAAGCAAGCCGCGCCGACTGGCAAGCCATGAATGAGGCCCACCTACGCATGCAAGCCGCCCTGAACGGTGAGAGGACGGACCGGGGGACCGCGATGGCCGCCTATCGCCAGATGCAGGAGGCCATGGCGCACCACCTGGAGCGCAACCTCGACCTACGCGAGAAGCTGGACGCCGTGCTGACCGACAGGCAGCGGGACATCCTGCAGGAGCGACGGCGTCAGGGTTGCGGTATGGGAATGGGCCCGGGGATGAGGCCCGGAGGCGGGATGGGTCGGTAACCGCCCGAAGCCAGGGTTGGGCCTAGCGGCCGAAGGTAGCGGTCACCAGCTCCATCAGAGCGGCCGTCACGTCCGGTTCGTCGGTCAGGCTTTCCACGATCGCCGCCCGACAGGCCTCGACCGGATCGAGACCCGCACCGATGAGCCGGGCGGCATAGACCAGGAGACGGGTGGACACCGCCTCCTCCAGATCCACATCCTTCACCGCCCGTAGGCTGCGGGCAATGGATACCAACTGCGTCGCCAGCAGGGCCGGGCAGGCCGTTTCCCCCTGCAGGATGGCCGCCTCCCGCTCGGGAGCGGGAAAATCGAAGGTCACGGCCACGAACCGCTGGCGCGTGGAGGGTTTCAGTCCCTTGAGGAAGTTCTGGTAGCCCGGGTTGTAACTCATCACCAACATGAAGCCGGGCGGCGCCTCCAGCACCTCGCCGGTCCGGTCGATGGGCAGGATGCGGCGATCGTCGGCCAGCGGGTGGATCACCACCGTGGTGTCCTTCCGGGCTTCCACCACCTCATCGAGATAGCAGATGCCGCCCTGCCGCACCGCCCGGGTGAGGGGGCCGTCGCACCACACCGTCTCGCCATCTCCGATCAGGTGGCGGCCCACCAGGTCCGCCGCCGTGAGGTCGTCATGGCAGGCCACGGTGAAGAGGGGCAGGCCGAGCCGCGCGGCCATGTGGGCGACGAAGCGGGTCTTGCCAACGCCGGTCGGGCCCTTGATAAGGAGCGGCAGGCGGTTCTTCCAGGCTTGTTCAAAGAGCGAGACCTCCTGGGCAACCGGCTGGTAGTAGGGGATCGGGTTTTCTGATCGCACGCGCGCCTCCATCCCAGTTCGCGGGAATCTCAAAGGCCAAGCCCATAGGCCAGGGCCACCAGCCCCAGCACGAAGATCAGCCAGCCCAGCAGGAGCCCGCGCCAGAACAGCGAGACCCGACGCAAGCCCATGAAATCCAGGACCACCACCCTGCCCTTGACGAACGTGATGACGGCCACGGCCGCCATGGCAGCCAAGGGCATCCGCGCCGCCCCTTGATCAAAATCGCCGATCATCCAAGTCGCGAAGGTCGCCGCCAAAAGCAGGCCCCAAGCGCCATCGAGTCGGCGGCTTGGCAATGCGGATTCAGCGAATTCAGACGGTAACGGAGACATGAACGGCAGGTGGCACAAGCGCGGCGACGGAAGATCCGGCGCCAGTCTGGCCCCGGGGCCGCACTTTACGCCTTGACCTGTGGCAATTCGCGCGCCTGAGGGGCGCCGCGACCGTCAGACCAGGGTGGACAGATGCGCCACCAGGCCAGCCGGATTGACGAAGGTCAGCTCGTACATTCCGGACAATCCGGCCGCCTGCTCGGGGGTGAGGGTGGTCGCGCAGACGATGAAGCGCCGACGGTCGACGCCCAGGCGTTTGCGCAGGCCAAGATATTTGTCGATCTCGGGGCGGAACTCGCCGGTCTTGCATTCGATGCAGATGGGCTCCTGGCCATCGACGAGGAAGAACACGTCGATCTCGAAGAGATCCTCGTTGGCCATCACCAGGGATAGCTGGCGGGCGCAGGAGAACTCCCGTTGGCGATCCCGCGCCAAGGACAGGAGTTTCATGAAGGCAAACCACTCCAGCCATTCGCCGGCGAAGAAGCGGCGGACCGCGGCGGCGGACTGGATGGTGCCCCGCCCCACCTTTTCCTGCTTCTGATAGAAATACTCGGAGAGCAGGGAATAGTCGTGAAGCCGCTTGCAGAAAGCGTTGATGGCCTGGCCTTCCTTCTGGCTGAACTTGGCCAAATTGACGCTGAAGTTCGGAACTTCTTTCTGTTGGCCCCAACGAATCTTATCGACCACCTCCCTCAGCAGGTCGAAGTGGTCGCCCAACTCAACCGGAACGTCATCGAAAAAGCCGCTGGTATCGACCGCCTCCAGGTGCGGTCGCGC
Organism: Zoogloeaceae bacterium; assembly: GCA_016791025.1. Classification (GTDB taxonomy): domain Bacteria; phylum Pseudomonadota; class Gammaproteobacteria; order Burkholderiales; family Rhodocyclaceae; genus JAEUNX01. The sequence goes on from JAEUNX010000022.1 coordinate 10,298, forward strand.
CTGGACCTGCCGCACCTTGAGCCACTGCACAATCCCTGCGTGCTGACTGTCGCTGGCGAACTGGTCGGTATTGTGGAGGTCGAGATCGGCCAGGAGCGCAGCCCCAGGGGAGGGCGCCGCAGGGGGCGTGGCCTTCTCCCCCTCCCCCGCCTCCAGGGCTGCGCTCAGGCGGACGACTTCCCCCTGGAGCAAAAAGTATTGCTGCAGCACCTTGCGGACAAACAGCACGGTGTCGTAGGCGCGCCCTTCATTCCCACATTTCTCGCAACCCACCGACTTGCCGATCGTCTCGGCCGGAAGTTCAGCGACGTGACCGCACTTGTTGCAGCGAAGGATGGCCATGGGATAGGCGTCCGGAATACGAAAGGAGCGAATTATGCCCGCTTAGCCAGGCCGGAGGCCGTGATTGATGGCCGCCCCGCTTGCGCTCCCCGGGCGGGCGGCTAAGCTCAAGGCGTCTTTGGGAGAATTCCGCCATGGCCCCCCGTTCCGCCCCCGCCACTGCGGGCGTCCGCTTCGTCGACTTTGCGATTCGCGCGTGGCGCAGCGATGCCCGCCATGTTTCGGTCATTGCCCACGCCACTCCCCTCGGGAGCGTGCGCCACCCCATCCAGGTGAATCTGCCCCGGGTTGAGCGGGCAGACCTGGAGATCGGCTTTGACTACTCCCTGGAGCGCGCTGCCGAGGTCGGACGCAAGCTGGCTGGCGTCTTGCTGCCCGAGCCCATCGGCGGCCTATTTCTCGAAAGCATCCGCTGGGCCGCCAGCCAGCCGGCTGTGGGCTTGCGCATCCGCCTCTGCCTCGACGAGGAACTCATCGACCTGCCTTGGGAATGTCTGTACCGACCGGATCTCCCAGGCCCGGCGGTGCCCAGCGGCTTTTTTCTCGCCGATGGCGACCTTGCCCTGGTGCGGGAGGCGCCCGGCCAGCCCCTCGCCGCCGAAGCCAGCGACGCGGTGCAGCGCCTCCTTTTTCTCGGGACCCTGTTCGACCATCCCGACACGCCCGACCTGTGGTTCGTGGAGGAGGAATTCCGCCTGCTCAGTGCCCATGTCGCGGCCCTGGGCAGCCGCATCCGCCTCGATTTCCTGCCGACTTCCTCTGCGGATCAGGTGGAATCGCAGCTCGCCACCCCCATCGACATTTTCCATTACGCCGGCCACGTGGAAGCCGAGGACGCCGAGGCCCATTTTCTTCAGCTCGCCCATTGGGACGACGCGCAGGGCACCTTCTATGAGGTGCAGCCCCAACCCTCCCCCTGGACCCGAGCCCACCAACTGGCGCCGCGCCTCAAAGCGGCCGGGACGCGGCTCGCGGTGTTCAACGCCTGCAACAGCGGCCACTGGCCCTTCGTCCAGCCCTTCATGGAAGCGGGGTTGCCAGCCCTGATCGGCGTGCAAGGCAACGTCACCAACGATGCCGCTCTGGTCTTTTCCTCGGAGCTCTACGGCGCCCTGGCCGCCGGCCTGTCCCTCGACGAGGCCAGCACCCAGGCCCGCCTCGGGGTCCTGGATCTCGCCCTCAAAGACCCCGCCGACCGCCCCGCGTCAAACCGCCAGATCCAGGTCTCGGCCAACGACTGGCTTCGGTTCATGGTCTATATGCCGGTGGCCGAGGCCGTGCTGTTTCCCCGCACCGACCGCCCCGCCGCGGGCCGAGAAAAGCGGGCAGCCCGAGCGCGGCGGACGGACCGCCTGGAAACCCTCTACGCCACCCTGACCAAACTCGACGATGCCGAGCAATCCCGGGTGATTTCCCAGATCTACCGCTCCCGGGTGCTGATCCTCGGCCGCTTCGACGCCGCCCACAAACCCACGCTGGATGCCCTCGGCCGCGCCCTGGATGCCCACCCGGCGGGCTATCGGAAGCACCTTTTCGACTACGAGCCGCCGCCGGGCCGCAACCTCACCGAGTGGGTCCGCCACCATGTCCTCACCTCCCGCTTCGTGATCGCGGATCTGACGGACCCCCGCAGCGTGCCCTACGAACTGGGCAGCGTGGTGCCCACCTCCCCCTCGGTGCCCTTCGTCCCCATCATCCGGGAAGGCGCGCCGCCCTTCGCGATGGCGGCGGATCTCAAGGTCTACCCCTGGGTGCTGCCCACCGTGACCTACCGGGACGACGCGGATCTCATCGCCCGCCTCGATGGAGAGGTCATCGCACCGGCGGAAGCCCGGCTGGCGGCGGGGGGCACACACTGACCCCCTTCAGCGCATCACATAGACCAGCGGGAAGAGGACGATCCACACCAGATCCACCATGTGCCAGTAGGAGGCGCCGCTTTCCAGGCCGTCGGCCCGCCCGGGGCCGTAATGGCCGGCCCGGGTCTGCACCCACAGGACCGCCAGGATCACCAGCCCGAGGATCACGTGCATGAAGTGGAAGAAGGTCAGTGACAGGTAGAACATCCAGAAGGTGTTGGTGGACAGGGTGATGCCGGCGCCGAACTTGGCGGCGTATTCAAAGCCCTTCACCCCCAGGAAGCCGAGGCCACAAAAGATGCCCCCGGCCAGCCAGCGGGCACCGCGCTGGGAATCCCCCGCCACCGTCACTGCCGCCACCGCCCGGGCCACGCACCAGGACCCCGAAATCAGGAGCACCGTATTGGCCGCCCCGGCGTTGCGATCGACCTGGGCCTGCATGGCATTGAAAAGCTCCACGTGGCGGGCGCGGGCGAAGGCATAGGCGAGGAAGAACACGGCGAAGGCGAGCAACTCCGCCAGGATGAAGAACCAGATGGCGAGATCGCCAGGGGGATAGACCGAAGCCTCGGAATCGGACGCCGCATCAGAAGGCACCGGGATCATGGACGACACGGACGGAGCAATGGATGGGGAAGAGGAGCCCCGATGATCCCTGGCCCGCCATGCCGCCGCCTTGACCCAGGCTAATCCCGGCCAGGCCGGCGCATGCCCAAGGGGTGGAATTTACCAATCATGGTGCCGGGACACGGGCTGCTGCTACATTTGCCCCTTCTGCCAGCACTGGGCGGACGGCACCGCCCCAATTGCCGCCATGAGCTTCTCCGCGCGACATCCCTTACCCCCCTGGAAGATCCAACTCGGCGTGGTCGCCGGCCTGATTGTCGTGGGCTACATCGACTACATCACGGGCATCGAGATTCGCGTCTTCCCCCTCTATTTCCTGCCCCTGATGGGGTCCGCCTGGCACCTCAGCCGGCGCACCACGGTGTTCTTCGCCCTGCTCGCGGATGGGATCTGGATCTTCAGCCTGTATGCCGCCGGGCGGGAATATTCCCATCCCCTCATCTGGCCTGCGAACTTCCTCACCCAGGGGAGCGCCTTCGTGATGGTCGGGGTGATGGTGGGCAACCTGCGCAAATCCTTGCTGCGGGAGCGGGCCCTGAGCCGCACCGACGGGCTCACCCAGCTCGCCAACCGGCGGGGCTTTGAGATCAAAGCGGAGGTCGCGGTGGCCCTCTGTCACCGTTACCGCCACCCCATCACCCTGGCTTACCTGGACCTGGACAACTTCAAGCGGGCCAATGATCAGCAGGGTCACGCTCACGGCGACACCCTGCTCCAGGGAGTGGCGCGCCTGCTGCAAGAGCGCCTGCGGGTCACGGACATCCCGGCCCGCCTGGGCGGGGACGAATTCGTCGTTCTGTTACCGGAAACTCCGGCAGCCGGCGCGCGCCACCTGCTGGAAAATCTGCGGGCCGCCCTCGAGGTGGAACCCGCCTTCCAGGCCAGCGGCGTCACGACCAGCATCGGTGCCGTGGCCTACCCCACGGCCCCGGCCAATCTCACGGAGCTCCTGGCGGGGGCAGATCAGGCAATGTACGAAGTGAAGGGTTCCACCAAGAACCGCCTCCACCTCGTGGATATGCCGGCCCCACCACCACCCGGTGCCGGGGGTCAGTAAGCGCGAGTCAGTAAGTCTTGTAGGGCAGGAACTTGCCGCTCAGGACGATGTGCACCCGGTCCCCCTTCGGATCGGGCTCCCGGGAGATGTCCATGGAAAAGTCGATGGCGCTCATGATGCCGTCGCCAAATTCCTCGTGGATCAACTCCTTGATCGTCGTGCCATACACGCTGATCAACTCATAGAAGCGGTAGATGAGGGGATCGGTGGGCACCGCGGTGGGCAGCGACCCCTTGTAAGGCACAGTCTGCAGCTGGGTGACCGCCTCGGCGGGCAGGTCGAGGGCCGCCCCGAGCTTTTCCGCCTGATCCGCGCTGAGGGTCATCTGACCCAACAGGGCGGCCGTGGTCCATTCCTTCGACAGGCCGATGGCCTCGGCCAGGGCGGACCATTTCAGCTTTTTCTCGATCTTCTTGCCGACGATCAGGGCGGTGACTTCTTCGCGGGTCATGGGGGCATTCTCCAAAGATGGCGGGATGGCCCCAGCACACCACGGCGCGGCGGGGCGGAGCCTGTTTAGCAATTCGTATGCCCCTGCCGGCGGGGCCAAATCCCCCCACTCGCCGCACCCATGCCCCGCCCCGGTGCATAGGGCCCAAGGCACCGCCCCGGGAAGGGCTCAGGATAAAAAAGGCGGGCCGCAGCCCGCCAAGTTTGGACGTGTGACCAACCCGTCGATCACGCGACGGCTTTCTCCTCGCCCTTCACGAAAAAGCTCACCACGTAGATCACCAGGCCGACCAGGAACACCACGCCGGTCCATTCCCGCATCCAGTAGAACACGCTGATCTGATCCTGGGCCGCCATGAAGGGAATCGGCGTCGAGGAGAAGCGCTGCAGCCAGACCTGGAGGATGCCGGCGGCGGTAAGAAACAGTGTGATGAACACCATGGAAACGGTCATCAGCCAGAAGCTCCACATCTCCAGCACCTGCGACTTGTTGCTGTTGGCGGCCCGGCCCCGAAGGACGGGCATGGCGTAGCTGATGATGGTGAGCACCACCATCACATAGGCGCCGTAGAAGGCCATGTGGCCGTGGGCCGCGGTGATTTGAGTGCCATGGGTGTAGTAATTTACCGGCGCCAGGGTGTGCAGGAAGCCCCACACGCCGGCACCGAGGAAGGACATCACGCCGGTGCCCAGGGCCCACAGGGTGGCCGCCTTGTTGGGATGCTCCCGACGGCGGCGATTCACCATGTTGAAGGCGAACACGGTCATGGCGAAGAAGGGAATCGGCTCCAGGGCGGAGAAGATGGACCCCCACCACTGCCAGTATTCCGGGGTGCCGATCCAGAAGTAGTGGTGGCCCGTACCGATGATGCCGGTGATGAGGGTCAGGGTGATGATCACGTACAGCCACTTCTCGATCACTTCCCGATCCACGCCGGTCACCTTGATGAGCACAAAGGCCAGCAGCGCGCCCAGTATCAGCTCCCACACTCCTTCCACCCACAGATGCACCACCCACCACCA
>JAEUNX010000047.1 GCA_016791025.1 Zoogloeaceae bacterium
GCCGGGAGTTTGGGGGCCTTGATGGCCTTGGTGCAGAAGAATGGCCTCAAGACGAAGGACGTCAGCCATGCCTACTACGCCGGCCACGAGCTGTGCCAGATCGATCCCAGCGCGGTGGCCTGGAAGGATGTGAAGAAGGGGTTCTTCGTCAAGAAGGACGTTCCGGGCAAGGGCAAGACCACCTATGGGCGTACCCAGAACCGGGTGGTCGTGCCAGTGGATTCCACCGGGGTCCAACTCGCTGGCATCGCCTGGTTGTGGCGCCACGACGAGCGCATCATCCGCCTGGGGACGGGGTTCTTCACCAAGGCCACCGTCGAGATGCAGATGTACCTGTAGGGCGGCGCGCAATACGCCGTACTGTGAACGTGATCGGGCGGCCTGGGCCGCCCGATTTTCATTGCCGTGAAGTTTGGGCGTTGATCCGTGCTAGCCGCCGGTTGGGCCGTTGTGGCAGTCGTAGCAGCCGGCCTTGTCCCCCACCGAGTAGGTCTTGGTCCGGCCGTCGCCGATGTTGAAACTTTTGGCTTTCTTCACCGTGGACAGGAAGGTCCCTCGGTAGTCCGCGCCGTGGCAGGCCGTGCAGGTGCTTTGAATGCCCTTCACCTGATCGTGGTGCTCGGTCACCCACTTTTGCCCTACCGCATGCATGCCATGGGGGCCCCCCGAAATGGTGCTGGGTTCGGTCTTGTGGCAGGTGCTGCATTCGTGCAGCGTGCCGGCGAAGCCCTGAAGGTCCTGGGCGAGGAGGTTGTCGTTATCGTGGGAGCTCGGATATTCGGCGTGAGTGGCGCCGTGGCAGGCTTCGCACTGTAGCCCACCGTGGCCCTTGCTCATGCGGTAAAGGGAAAAGCCGGCGGAGGGGGTGTTGGGATTGGTCGCGAAGCGGGAGTCGCTCACCGTGCCCGCCACCACGGCAAGTTTGCGTTGCCCATTGTGGTGGCAGCCCTGGCAATTCGGCTGTTGCAGCCAGCCCACCCGGTTGGGGTCGCCGACCGCGCCCATGCCGCCGTGGCAACTCTGGCATTGCATGGCGAGGGAACCGTCCGCGAGGGTGGCTGCTCCCATGGCGCCCCGCAGGCATTTGGTCTCAGAACCCGGATGGCACTGATAGCAGGCGGCCCGGTTGGTCGAGCTGTTCAGACTCAGGTTGTTGGTGGGATCCAGCACCGGTGCGTGTTTGGCGTGCATGGCCTGGGTCAGGGGCGCGATGCCTGGAATGCCGGTGCCGGGCAACGCATTGGAGCCATGACAGCCGGCGCACAGGATTGGCGTGCCGGCATCCGCGGTGGCGAGGAGTCCGGCGGCCTTGTAGCCCCGGGCCGCCAGGGCGGCGGCGAAGGTCGCGCTGCCGGCGGATTTTTCGTCGTGGCGGCGCAGGATGTTGCGCCGGTAGTCGCGCTCGGGGTCGCTGTCGAAGACCCAGCCGCCCGCGGGCTTGGCCGCCATCTCGGCGCTGGAGCCCGTGGCCTTGGAGCCATGACAGCTCACGCAGGTCATCTCGTCGGATACCGGCAGGACCGCCCGGGCCGATCCGAGCACATTGCCGGCGCCGTCCCGTGCCACCAGCTTCATCAGAGGGTAGGTGTTCTTGTTGTGGGTGTCGTCGTAGGGCGTGATGGGAATCCCCTCGGCGCGGAACTGGTTGGTGGCCGGGTCGAAGCTCATGGCCTGAGGGGTGTCGCCGGGCATCTTGTTGTTGGCGAGCCCGATGTCGGGAGCTAAATCGGCGTTGAACAGGGCCTTCACGAAGGTCCAGAAGTTGGTCTTGGTGGTGGAGATGCTGTTGCGGGATCCGGCCGGGTCGGCCACCGCCTCGTAGGTGAGGCTGATTCCGGAGGTGACCAGCTTGCCGGTGGAGGCGTTCACCACCTGGGCGTGGAGGTTGTTGAACGGCGGCAGGATGGAGAACACCGAATAATCGGCGTCCATGCAGTGCATGCCGAGGTCGTTCCAGGCCATCACCGCATAGCTGGCGGTGCTGATCGTCGAGGTCACCGTGATCGCGACCGTCACCGTCATGCGGCTATCCCGCACCGTCAGGCGCGCCTGGCCGCCCTTGAGGCCCCGCACCGTGATGGTGGTGCCGGAGAGGCTGGTGCTGATTACGCTGGTGTCGGAATTCGCGAGGGTGATGGACCCGACCGCCCCGGTGACCGCGAACGGGGCAGTCTGGTTCACGGCGATGGACGCGCTGGTCGGGGCCACCGCCAGGGGTGCCTGCACCGTCACTGGGACGTTGATCGTGCGTTTGGTGTCGTTCACCGCGACGGTCGCAGAACCGGCGGTGAGGCCTTGAACGGTAATGGTGGCGCCCGCCCTGCTTGCCGTGGCCACCCCCGGAGCGGAGCTGGTCACGGTGGGGCCTGCAAAGGCATTGGCGACGCTGAGGCTGCCGCTCTGGCCTGCGATGACGGTCAGCGTCGCCGGGTTGACCGTCATCGGGTTCAGCACTGCCACGGCAATGGTGGCCGTCCCCGTGTTGTCCTTCACCGACAGCGTCGCACTGCCGGCGGCCTTGGCGGTGACGGTCATCACTCCGGAGGCGTAAGCCGAGCTTGCCACGCTGGTATTCGTGTTGCCGAATGAAAGTCGCCCGCTGATCCTGGTGACGCTGACCGTCGCCTTTTCGCCCACCACCATCTTTAAGGTGGTGGGAGACAGCACCGCCGCCCAGGCTGGGTTGCCGACGAGACCCAGGGCCAATGTCAGCAGCAACCCGAGCGCCCAGGGCACCAGGCGGTGCAAGAGGCCGCGCCGGGGGCCGGCAGCCTGAGGGGCCCGGATCGGGTAAGGATGAATGGATGAGCACAGCATGGGTCACCTCCCTGATCGTTATCGTCTCGTCCAGGGCAATGGCGGCACCTGCTTGGGGCGAAACTCGCCCCGCGGTCGATGCAATCTGGCAGCCGTGGCCGTGCGGCGTTAGGCCCAGGATTTTGCGTCCCCGGCTTTCACCGGGTTTGCCCTGACACCCGCATGCCATTTCAGGCTCGCGAGGCTTTAACCATAGTCATTCAATGGGTATTTGTTCTCGAATATTCTTGTATTCGAATGTAAAAGTTGTTTCAGCCCCCGAGCCGGGGGCTGACGAGCACCTCAGGCGGGGAACATCTCGGGGAATCGAGAGGCGATGCCAGTCCCTCAGAAAGGGAACCTGCCGCGCGGGAACCAGTCCATACTCGCACCATGAGAATGCGCGCCCATCACTTCGTTTTTGTCGCCATGAGCCTCCTGCCCCTGTCCTCCTTTGCCGAGGGCGAGGCGGCGCCACCGCCCCAGTCGCCCGGCGTCGTTCATAAGGTTGGGACGGCGGTGGAGGAGGGCGCCCAAGCCGCGGCGGACGGGGTCAAGAAAGGCGTTCGCGCGGCGGCGGGCGGGATCGAGCGGGGCGCTGAGGCGGCCGCCCATGGGGTGAAGCGCGGCGTCGAGGCTGCGGCGGAAGGGGTCGAACGCGGAGCAAAGGCCACGGCGGCAGCGGCCGGGCGGGTGGCCGAGAAGGTCTCACCCTCCAGTTCCGGGGCGCCGGCGCCGGTTTCCGAAGTGCCTCCCCCGGCCCAGAAATAGCGCTCCTACGGGCTCACCGCCGTCGCGCCAGCCCCGGCGGCGCCAAGAGCACAGTGAGCAGCACCAGCGGCCACAGATTCCCATCGGTAAAGGTGTAGGCCGCCAGCAAGTCGGACCACGGCTTACCCAACACCCAGCGCCCCATCCCAAATTCGAAGACCACGGTGCTTGCGAGCCACCCGATGCCCACCTGCCAGCCCTGGG
>JAEUNX010000057.1 GCA_016791025.1 Zoogloeaceae bacterium
TGTCGAGTTCGAGATCGAGTCCTACCTGCGCTATCAGGGCGACAAGTTCGCCAGCTTTTTCGACGCCAACACCTATTTGTTGACCACCAAGGCGCTGGACTACTTCGATCCGGCGTTCGAGCACGGGGGAAGCCTCGCCGCGGCGCTGGCGCGGGCGGAAGCGGAATTCCTGGTGGTGTCCTTTACCACCGACTGGCGCTTCTCCCCCGAGCGTTCCCGGGAGATCGTTCGCGCCCTGGTCCACAACCGGCGGCCGGTCAGCTATGCGGAGATCGATTGCCCGGCCGGGCACGACTCCTTCCTGCTCGATGATGCCGACTATCACGGCGTGCTGCGGGCGTATTTCAACCGCATCGAGGTCTAGCATGGCTTTTCTGTTTCGGCTTCGGTTCTCCTATTCCGGCCAGTCTGGCTCTGCCCGACGGGAGGCCTGAGTATGCGCTACGACCGTTTCGACTTTGACGTCATCACGGAGTGGATCAGCCCCGGGGAGCGGGTGCTCGACCTGGGGTGTGGCGATGGCACCTTGCTGCGCCACCTCACCGGCGCCCGCCAGATTCAGGGCTGGGGCGTGGAGAAGGATATCGAGCGGGTGCGTGCGTGCATCGCGAATGGGGTGAACGTGCTCCATCTCGATCTCGACCAGGGGCTTTCCGGCTTTGAGAACGGGTTTTTTGACCACGTGATCATGAGTTTCTCGCTGCAGGCCATGCACAACACCCAGGGAATATTGGCGGAGATGCTGCGGGTGGGACGGGAGGCGGTGGTGAGCTTTCCCAATTTCGCCTACTGGCGTCACCGCCAGGCCATCCTCAATGGCCGCATGCCGGTGTCCGAGAGCCTGCCTCACCAGTGGTACAACACCCCCAACGTGCGCTTCTTCACCATCGCCGATTTTGAGGCCCTGTGCGAGATGGACGACATCGTCATCCATGAGCGCCTGGCCTTCGACGAAGGCAAGGTAGTGCTGGAGGAAGCCAATTTCCTCGCCAGCGCCGTCCTCTACCGCCTCGGCCGGCGGGGTCTCAGCCGACCGTAAAACCCGGCACGTCCACGGCGATCACCGGGCGGTCGAGGACCGCGGCGGTGGCGGCGGCAAAGCGGCGGGCCCAGGGCGTGCCGGTCGCGAAGCGAGCTTCGCCGCCATATTTGGCGACGTTGAGGATCATATCCACCGCCAGGATTTTCCCCATGGGATTGCTGGGCGTGCATTCGAGGGCCTCGAATTCCTCCGCCAGCCACGCCCGCGCGCTGTCGGGGGTGAACTCTGCACTATCCTCGGCATGGAGGGTGATTTCATAGGCCTGATCCTTGCCGAAGGTCACGATCACGACTGGGGTCATGGTGGGTTGCCTTCCGTGCTGGTCGTCACCTAACAATTCTTGGACGAACGACGTTCCGGCGCAAGGAACGTATCCAATTGTGATCGCAATGCTCAGCGGGGACCGACGGCCAGATCATAGAGGGCGGCATGCTCACGGTCGGCGAGTTCGACGATGTGTCGGTCGAGGAGCCCCTGGACCGCGAGATGGTGGAGGTGGTCGAGGATGGCGGCGGGGCCGAGGCGACCGCGGTAGGGCCGGTCTTGGGCCATGGCCTGGAAGACGTCGCTGACCGACAGAATCCGGGTTTCCAGGGGCAGGTCGGCCTCCCTCAGCCCGAAAGGGTAGCCCGTCCCGAGCAGGTTCTCATGGTGGGTGGCTGCCCACAGCGCAACCGGGGTTTCGGGAAAGACGCGGGAGAGAATCCGGAAGGTGTCATAGCTGTGACGGCAAATCACGGCCCGTTCGGTGGGGGAGAGCCGGCCCGGCTTGTCGATGATTTCGTCCGGGACCCGAAGCTTGCCGATGTCGTGGAGCAGCCCGGCCATCTCGATCATGTCCAGGGCATCCCCTTGGCCGCCCAGGGCTGCGTACAAGTGACGTGCAATGGCAGCCACCCGCAGCGAATGGTCATGGGTGAAGTGGCTTTTGGCATCGACGACGTGGGCGAACAGTCGTGCGATGGCCACCACGTCACCGTTGGAAAGCTCGCTGATCGGGAGAGCGCGGGGATAGTTCTCGAGGTATTCGAGAAGGTAGTACGGGTCCATCGCGAGCCAAAATGCCTCGCGCCGGGCGACATCGGCAAAGGCGGCGACGAGCCCCGGCTCGAAGAGGGTGCCGGAATGCTCCTGGATGGTCTCGATAATGTGGTCGCGCACGCACAGCACATCCCGCTCCGTGGAGACGGCCGAAAGGCAAGGGGCCTGGAGCACGTCCACCCGGTCGGCGAGGAAGAGCAGGTTCGCTTCCAGACGACGTTCCGCCGGGAGTGGCTCCTTCAGGTGGCGCCACTCGGTGTGGTGCCAGCGCACCACGTCGATGAATTCCGCCAGCGGTGGGCAATCCCGCAGGTAGTCGGCGCCGCGCAGGCAGTGGGCTTCCGCCCCGTCCCACACCAGGCTGGCGGTGAGATTGCGGTGCTCGGCCGCCCGCGATACGCCGCAGTCATGCAGCATGCCGGCGTAGAACATGAAAGTCTGGCGTTTCGTGTCCCAGCCCGCCTGGCGAGCGATGGCCTCGGCCATGATCGCTACCCGCTTGCCGTGCTGGATCTCATCGATCCCGACAAAATCCAGGACGCTGGTCAGCGCGCAGATGGTGCGATGGGTGTCGATCTTCATAGCGGAAATCGAAACGGGGGAAATTCTGTATCGGCGGCGATCCCCCCGATTTGAACGCCCTCTGGAATAATGCGTGAGCTTTTCACGCTCCCGCCCCAATCCCGTGTCTGCTTCCCCTGCTCCTTGGCTCAGCGCGCTGCTCAACCGCCGCATGCTGATCTGCATCTTTACCGGATTTGCCTCCGGCCTGCCCCTGTACCTCCTGCTCAATCTGGTGCCGGCCTGGCTCAAGACCGAGGGGCTCTCCCTGAAGGCGATCGGCGCCTTCGCCCTGATCCAGTTTCCTTACACCTGGAAGTTTCTGTGGTCGCCTTTCCTGGACCGCTACGCCTTGCCGTGGCTCGGTCGTCGGCGCGGGTGGATGTTGGCCACCCAGCTGGGTCTCATCGGCGCCATCGCCTGGCTCGGTCGGCTCTCCCCCAATGCCGACCTGCCCTTGGTGGTGGGGCTCACGGTGGTTTTGGCCTTCCTTTCCGCCACCCAGGACATCGTCCTGGACGCCTTTCGCCGCGAGTTGTTGCCGGACGTCGAGCTGGGACTGGGCAACGCGATCCACGTGAACGCGTATCGGATTGCCGGACTGGTGCCAGGCTCCCTGTCGCTGATTCTGGCCGACCACCTGCCGTGGGAGCAGGTGTTCCTCATCACGGCCTTGTTCATGGTCCCCGGCGCCGCCATGACGCTGATGTCCCGCGAGCCTGCCGCCGCCGTTCGTGCTCCTCGGACCCTGCGAGAGGCCGTGGTCGAGCCGTTTCACGAGTTCTTCCATCGTCACGGACTGCGCGAGGCCCTGTACGTACTTGCATTCATCTTTCTCTACAAACTGGGCGACTCGCTCTGCACCGCGCTGGCGACGCCCTTCTACCTGGACATGGGGTATTCCAAGACGGAAATTGGCCTCATCGCCAAGAACGCCGGCCTGTGGCCCAGCGTGATCGGTGGCTTGCTGGGGGGGCTTTGGATGGTGAAGCTGGGAATCAATCGGGCCCTTTGGCTGTTCGGCGTGGTCCAGATCGTTTCGGTTCTCGGCTTTGCCTGGCTGGCCTGGCAGGGGGCAGCCCCCTCGGACCCGACGCGGCTGGTGGCTCTGGCGGTGGTGATCGGCCTGGAGGCTCTGGGCGTGGGGCTGGGCACCACCGCTTTCGTCGCCTACATGGCCCGCACCACCCATCCGGCCTACACGGCCACCCAGCTCGCACTATTTACCAGCCTGATGGCCATGCCCCGCACCTTCATCAACGCCACCGCCGGGGCCCTGGTGGAGGCGCTCGGATGGTTTGCGTTCTTCAATCTTTGCTTTGTGCTGGCCATCCCGGGGATGCTCCTCCTGTTTCGGGTGGCACCCTGGGATGGCGAACCCCGCGCGCAGCCGGCCCCGGCCCAGCCGTGATCGCGCAATCCCTCCAGGCGGCGGCGCGCAGTCTCTGCGCTGATCTGGCGCCGTTGGCCTTCGCCGCCCCGGTGAGCCACGTGTACAACCCCCTGGTTTACGCCTGGCCCGTCCATGCCGAGTACCTTCGGCGCTACGCCGACGGACTCCGGCGAGTGGTTTTTCTGGGGATGAACCCGGGGCCCTTCGGCATGGTGCAGACCGGGGTCCCCTTTGGCGAAGTGGCGGCGGTGCGGGACTGGCTGGCGCTGGCGGGGCCGGTGGCCAAACCCGCGGCGGAAAACCCGAAACGCCCGGTCGAAGGCCTGGCCTGCGGGCGCTCCGAAGTCAGCGGGCGCCGTCTGTGGGGGCTGTTTGCCCAACGATTTGGCACACCGGAAGCCTTCTTTGCCGGCCATTTTGTCGCGAATTACTGTCCGCTAGCCTTCTTCGAAGGGGGGCGCAATCTCACGCCGGACAAGCTTCCGGCGGCTGAGTCCGCGCCGCTGCTTGCCGCCTGCGATGCCCATCTTCGGCGGCTGGTGGATGCCCTGCAGCCCGAGTGGCTGATTGGTATCGGGGCCTGGGCGGAGCAGCGCGCTTTGGCCGCTCTGGAAGATCGGCCGGTCCGCATCGGCCGCATACTACATCCCAGCCCGGCCAGCCCGGCGGCCAATCGGGGATGGGCTGAAGCCGCGACCCGCCAGCTGGAGGTCCTGGGCGTATGGTGAAGCCCCAGTCGGCGCGCCATTGGGGCTATGATCCCCTCCTCACCTGCACACCCTAACGAGAACAGCCATGGATTCGACCAGCATGCTCAAGGCGCGAAATTTCCCGTCCGCCCACGATGAGGCCGTCGCCCAGCAACCGATCCACCGCTACGAAGGGCCAGAGAGCGCCTATCGCATGGCTTTTGCCGACAATGCCTTTCTTCTTCGGGAGGAACTGCGGCCAGTGCGGGTCCAGCTGGAGCTGATGAAGCCGGAGCTGATCCAGCAGGACCAGGGCGTCGAGTCCACCATCGTGGTGTTCGGCAGCGCCCGGCTGTTGCCCCGCGATGCGGCGGAGGAGCGCCTCGCCGAGGTTCGCCAGGAGGGCGATGCGGCAGCGATCAAGCGCGCCGAACGCCAGGTGGAGTTGTCCCGCTACTATGAGGAAGCCCGGCGATTCGGCGAATTGGTCACCCGCGACGCCCAGGCTTTGGGCGAACCCGTGATCATCTCCACCGGGGGCGGCCCCGGAATCATGGAGGCCGGCAATCGGGGCGCGTTCGAGGCCGGTGGCCGCAGTATGGGGATGAACATCTACCTGCCCTTCGAGCAGGCGCCCAACCCCTACATCACGCCCGAGCTGTGCTTCCAGTTCCACTACTTCGCCATCCGCAAGATGCATTTCCTCATGCGCGCGGTGGCGCTGGTGAGCTTCCCAGGCGGCTTCGGGACCCTGGATGAACTCTTTGAAGTACTCACCCTGGCCCAGACGGGCAAGATCCGCCGGCGGCCGATTCTTCTGTTTGGCAAGGAGTTCTGGACGCGCCTGATCGATTTCAACGTCCTTATCGAAGACGGACTCATTAATGCCGCTGACGTGGAGCTTTTCCATTACGTCGATACCGCCGAGGAAGCCTGGGAGGCAATCAAGCTCGCCTATGCCAAGGACGACCCGGAGGCAACGGCCCGCCAGACCCGCTGATTCGGGGGCCAGGTCGTGCGGATCGGCATTGACCTGGGCGGCACCAAGATCGAGGCCATCGCCCTGGCCGACGACGGACGGGTGCTGGACCGGCGACGGGTCGCCACGCCCCAGGGCGATTATCCGGCCACGGTGGCGGCGGTGGCCGCTCTGGTCGCGGACGTCGAAAGGGCAATCGGCCAGCCGGGCACGGTCGGTGTTGGCACGCCGGGGGCCTTGTCCCGGGCGAGCGGCCGGATCAAGAACGCCAATTCCACCTGTTTGAACGGCCAGGCCCTGGAGGAAGACCTGGCGTCCGCCCTCGGCCGCCCGGTTCGACTGGCCAACGACGCCAACTGTTTTGCCTTGTCCGAAGCCGTCGATGGGGCCGCAGCGGGCGCCGAAGTGGTCTTCGGAGTCATTCTCGGCACCGGCGTGGGGGGCGGGATCGTGGTCCACGGCCAGGCCTTGACCGGGACCAACGCCATCGCCGGCGAATGGGGCCATAACCCCCTCCCCCGCGCCGACGGGGTCGATCTCCCCATGCCCGCCTGCTACTGCGGGCGATCCGGCTGCATCGAGACCTATCTATCCGGGCCGGGGATGGCGGCGGATCACGAGCGGCACACCGGCCAGCGGCGCTCCGCGCGAGACATCGCCAATGCCGCGGTGTCGGAACCGGCCTGCGCTGCCACCCTTTCCCGGTACGCGGAGCGCCTGGCCCGCGCTCTGGCGGGGGTGATTAATCTCCTGGACCCCGACGTGATCGTCCTGGGCGGAGGCCTCTCGAACGTCGAGCAATGGTATGGGGACGTCCCTCGCCTGTGGCAGGCCCATGTCTTCTCCGACCGGGTGGATACTCGATTGCTGCGCCACCACCATGGGGACAGCTCCGGCGTGCGGGGCGCCGCCTGGCTGTGGGGTCCTGCTGCCTGAGTCCCAGGCATCGGCTTTTGGGTGTACGCGCGGGGGTCGGCTCGCTACCATTCAAACAGACCAAGGGCGGGGAGCAATCCACGGTGACGAAGATTGTCCGATGGGCGCTTTGCATGGCGGTGGGGCTGGCGGTGATGGGTTCGGCAACAGCCCAGGAGGGGGCGGCGCCTCTGGATCCCGCCCAGGTGGAGGCGCGGCGTGCCTATGCCAACCGCTTGCTCCTCGACAAACTGGCCGAGCAGACCTACCTCGTGCAGATGGAGCAGGAGTTCCGCCTAGCTCAGGAACTAGAGGGCGTCCTGGGAACCCTTCGGCAGCAGATCCTCATCGCGGTTCAGAGCGGTTCCCTGAGCCAGGTGGAGGTTGAGATTGCGACGGCCGCCCTGGCGGAAGCCCAGATCGGCGGACAGGCTGCTGCGGCCGCCCTCCAGGCGGGACGCCTACGTTATTTGGCTCGCTTCGGCGCCGCCTTCGATACGTCCGCGAAGGCACCACCCTGGGCCGAGCGCTGGCCCCAGGGCGAGACAGGATTCCTGGCCGCGGTGGCCGATGCCGATCGTGCCGAGGCGCAGATTGCCTGGGGCCGGGCCCAGCGTGCGCGTACTGTGTCGAGCCTCCAGCAGACCCGTGTCCAGGCACTGGTTGAGGTAGTGAAGGCGGACGAGCGTCGCTTCGCCGTCGGCCGCACGAGTCTGGAAGGCCTCCTGGCGGCGCACCGGTCCGCCCGGCGGGCCCAAGGGGATCTGGCTGCCGCTGAGCGGGAGGCGCGCCTCGCCCAGGCCGCGGTGGTTTTGTGGATGGGCCGCTTGGACGAGAGCGATTTGGCGCCAGTGTCGCGCCGCGGGTGGGCATTCGATCCCGACGCGCCAGGGCGGGCTGACCCGCCATTGCCCCCTGCCAAACCAGCCAAGCCGGCAAAACCCGTCACGGGAACATCGGGTCAGGTCAAACCTCGTCCCTCCGACGCCCCGCTCTTTGGGGGGGAAATGCCTCGGATCGATCCTGCCCAGGCCGCTGCCGCCAGCAGACCTTTGCCGAGTGGTGATTGGGCTGCCAACGATAACCAGCCGCCCGGAAAAGCTTGTCCCGACGATCCGCCGGGGTTGCCCACGGCGCGGATCCATGGTTTGCCGGTGTTCGACCCGGGCCCCCCGTCATCGGAAACGAAGATTCCCCACCGTCTGCTGCGGGCCGAAGAGGGGGCGACAACTTTGGGCAAGGTGGCGCGGCGGATGGTGGCGGCCCTGGACGAGGCCCGCTATGAGTACAGCTTTCTTGCGGTAGGTGCCCAGGGGTTCGCCCTGGTGACGCGGATGGAGCAGTTTCGCCCGGACGGCGCCCCCAGCCCGGCCCGCTGGAGCCGGGAGCCACCCCGGGTGGGCGAGCTGGGGTTGATGGAGTTCATCCAGGCCCTGTTTCATGCGCCGCCGGGCCAGTATCGGGTGATCGCGCTGGTGGTCTCCGACGAGGCCCGGGAGCGCGGCGGAGCGGACCGGGGGGAGGGGCGGTTTGATGCCCTGTTCGACTGCGGGGCCAACCGGCTGCCCCAGGACCTGGCCGTGGTGCCCTTCACGGCCGACACCCGCGCGGACGCCCTGGT
>JAEUNX010000062.1 GCA_016791025.1 Zoogloeaceae bacterium
CGTCACCCCTGGTTGCCGAGGTCGACAGCGTCATCTCAAGCACGGCGACAAAGTCCAATTAGGGTGCCGACAACTTTCGCCGCCCTTCAGCGCATCTGGAAAAGCTCCTGATGGAAGTGGCGCGCGGCCAACCCCTGGGCAATGAAATCCTGCCGCAAGGCTGCGCCGAAGGCCGGGGGCCCGCAGAACCACAGGCTGGCCGAGCGCCACTCGGGCACTGCGGCGCGAATCCGATCCCCGTCGAGCCGGCCGTCCTTGTTCCCGGTGAGCAAGTGCAGGCGCACCCCCGCCGCCTCGGCGTCGGCGGTGAGCTTGGCGATGGCCGCCTCGGAAAAATCGGCCGTGGGGTGGAAGAGATCGACGGGCTTGTCCCCGGGGGTACGAGCCAGTTCCTTCATGCGCGCGATGAAGGGGGTGACCCCGATCCCGGCCCCCACCCAGATCTGGCGCGGCGGCGTGTCGATGAAAGCGAAGCGACCGTAGGGCCCCTCGACCGTCACCGGCATGCCGACCGTGAGCCGCTCCCGCAAGCGGCCGGTATGGTCCCCCAGCGCCTTGGTGATGAACACGATGCGGGGATGGGCGGGATCCCAGGCGGAGGCGATAGTGTACGGATGGGGGCCCTCGCCCGGATCGGACATGGCAAATGCAAACTGCCCCGCCCCATGGCCCGGCCAGCCCGGCGCCAGGGCGATCGCCGTCTCCAGCACCCGCAGCTCCGGGTAGTAGGTGAGGCTCTCGATGTGCCCTGAAACCTTGCGCCCGGCCCCGATCCGCCCCGCCAGCACCCAAAGGGCGCAACCGGTTCCCACCGCCATCAAAACCGCCAGCAGCACGCCCGCCGGCTGGCCCCAGTAAGGAAACTTGACCAGCACCACGGAGTGATAGACCAGGGCGAGATAGGCCGCCGCCAGCCATTTGTGGGTCTTGGTGAAGAGGTGATACGGGAAGCGCTTGACCAAGGCCAGCACCATGAGCACCACGGCGGCATAGAACGCCCACTCGCCGATGGACTCCGCGAGGTCCCGCTGGCCGCGCAACCAGCCCTCGACCCCCGCCACCTCCACAGCCGGCCCTTGGCGCCGCTGCGGCCGCACTAGCCAGCCCCACTGCACCATCCACCGGGTGCCCTGGGCCCACCACCAATGCAGTCCTGACACCACCAGAGCGGTGATCCCCAGCCACTTGTGCAGCCGATACATCTTGTCCAGCCCATTCAACCGCGACTCCAGCCACCGAGGACGCACGGCAAGCAACATGGCCACGCTCATCACCCCGATGGCGATGACCCCGCTGAACTGCATGAACACCGTGCGAAACGCGAAGTAGGTGAAAGGCTCCGGCGCCAGGGAATCGGCCAGGAGCCAGGTGGCGACGAGGACGGCGAGGATGAGTGGGTAGGCGAACTGGATGGGTTTCACGATGGATCTGGATGTAAAAAGTAGACTGGGCAAAGGTTTGCGGGTGGTTTTCGTTCGGGATCGACCCGGCCCCCGAGTCAGATGCTTCGGTCCAACCCGCGACAAGCTCAGCAAAAGTGCTTCCCGCACGGAGTAGCCAACTTCCCCGTTAGGTGCCACCCGAGCATGGGTGTTACGACTGTCGACGTCGTCGGACAGCCCAAAATGCGAGGCACGCGCCGCCATGAACTCTCGGGAACCTCGCTTCGATTTCTTCGGCGAATGCCTCGCAAGCATTCGCCTCTCCTAATATTGCGGCACCGGCCTCAATCGCCTCTGGATCACCGAAGACCCAGAAGGAATGCTCACAAGGCATATTTCAACGCCTCCACCGGATTGTCCGAATAGGGGCGCCACAGTTCCAGCATCGACGATCGAACCCAGCGGCAATTCATATTCAAAAACCGTACACGCTGGGATGGGAAGAGGCAGAGCGAAGCGGCCGACCGCCGCAAAGCCCGATGACGCAACTCGAGACTCCAATTTTGTGGTGAGGTAGGTATTCGGCAGGAGTATCCCCCCTGTCCCCGTATATCGCGGGTCATTTGTGGCGCTGATGTAACGTAGAAATTTTGTGGCCGAAGGGAGTTTGCGTCGGGCGAGTAACGGGTGGGCACCGATGGTTGCGGTCACACCTGCAACTGGCTGGGCACCTCCACCGGCCGCGGAGGAAAGGTGCAATTGCCTTCGATTCGCCATCACGGAAAACTTTGCAGGGAGCGGGAAGTTTGCCTGCCCGCGGGGCGGAGCGGGATTGCCGGCTAAAAGATCGTCCAGATCGTAAAACTGAGAACCTGGGTAGCAGGGAAGCCCAGCCCCATCCGATAGCAGCGCGATCGGCCCATCAGGGCCAACAACCACTTGAAGCCCCATTCCCGTTTCAGGGTGGGGCATCTGATTAAGCCTAAGGAGGTCTTGATCAGAGACAACCATCAAGGTTTTCAGGTCATTGAGCATTGTTACCCCTTCACAACGCCTGGCAAGATCAGCCCACTCTCATATGCATCGCTCCATATTAAGTTAGGTCCAAAGCCAACCCACTGGGGAGCTGAATTCATACACATCTCAGACTTTTATTACCAAAGTCCAGCCCTACGACCGTGTCATCTCCAGCGGCACCACCCACTTCTCGAATTCCTCCGCCGTCAGAAATCCGCTCGAAATGGCCGCTTCCCGCAAGCTGAGGCCTTCCTTGTGGGCGCGCTTGGCGATGGCGGCGGCCTTGTCGTAGCCGATGTGGCGGTTGAGCGCGGTAACGAGCATCAGGTTCGCCTCCAGGTTCTGCTGGATGCGGGTCTCCATGGGCTCGATGCCCCGGGCGCAATGGTGCTCGAAGGCGTGGCAGGCGTCGGCCAGCAGCTCCATGCTTTCCAGGACGTTGTGGGCCATGACGGGCTTGTAGACGTTGAGCTGGAAATTGCCCTGGGTACCGGCGAAAGCCACTGCCGCGTCGTTGCCGAAGACCTGCACGCAGACCATGGTAAGAGCTTCGCATTGGGTGGGATTCACCTTGCCGGGCATGATCGAGGAGCCGGGCTCGTTCTCCGGAATGCTGAGTTCGCCGATGCCGCAGCGCGGGCCACTGGCCAGCCAGCGGACGTCGTTGGCCATCTTCATCAGCCCGCCGGCGAGGGTGCGCAGGGCCGCCGAGCACTGCACCAGGGCGTCGTGGGCAGCCAGGGCAAAAAACTTGTCGCCCGCGCTGCGGAAGGGGTGGCCGGTGAGGTGGGCGAGGCGGGCCGCCGCGGTTTCGCCGAACTGCGGATGGGCGTTGAGCCCGGTCCCCACGGCGGTGCCGCCGATGGCCAGATCATAGAGGCCCGGCAAGGTGGCCCGCACCGCCGCGAGGCCGAAATCGATCTGGCTCACCCAGGCGCCGATCTCCTGGCCCAGGGTGATGGGGGTGGCGTCCTGCAGGTGGGTGCGGCCGGTCTTGACGATGCCGGCATAGGCCTCGGCCCGCGCCGCCAAGGTCTCCCGCAGCATCCAGACCTGGGGAAGGAGGCGGGTGTGGAGGACGTCCACGATGGCCAAATGCATGGCGGTGGGGAAGGTGTCATTGGAGGACTGACCGCGATTGACGTGGTCATTGGGATGGACCGGCGACTTGCTCCCCATCTCGCCCCCGGCCATCTCGATGGCACGGTTGGAGATCACCTCGTTGGCATTCATGTTGGACTGGGTGCCTGAGCCGGTCTGGAACACCACTAGGGGGAAGTGGGCGTCGAGCTTGCCGTCGATCACCTCATCGGCGGCCCGGACGATCAACTGGGACAGGTCCATGGGGAGTTCGCCCAACTGGGCGTTGGCCTGGGCCGCGGCCTTCTTGAGGAGGCCCAGGGCCCGGATCATCGGCCGTTGCCACCGGAATCGGGCCACGCCAATGGGAAAATGCTCGATGGATCGTTGGGTCTGGGCGCCCCAGTAACGGTCCGCCGGGACGTGAATGGCACCCATGGAATCGGTTTCGATGCGGTTGGTCATGGCCTACCTCCTTGCGGATGACTTATTCCAGGATAGTCCGCGCCCTAGTGAGCGGGGAGACTTTCCTCCGCTCGGCGATTCAATTTTGCGATGCATCGACACCGCATCCAGCCACCCGAATCGCATATCTACGGCCTGTCCTGATGATTGCCCCCGGGGGGCCATGATCCCCGCCGGAGTCACTCGGGTCCAACCCGCCGCCGGCGTACCACCCTGGGGACGGTCCTGGGTGGGTTGGGCCATTGAGGAAGCCCGGCCCCGTGGGTGCGCCTGAACGCCCCACCCTTCATCGGCAACGCTCCTCTGACCCCCTGGACTCAGGCGAACGGGGCCCCGAGTAGGTGGTCCACCCCAAGGTGGGAGCCGTCGCTCCGCCCCCAGGAGACTCACCATGGACATCGCCGACCTCCTCGCCCGCCTCGGGGTCTCGCTCCCCGACGCGTCGACGGACGACTTTGCCGTCCGCTCGCCCATCGACGGTTCGCTGCTTGCGTCTGTCGCCCCGGCTTCATGGAATCAGGTGGAGGCGGCCTTGGTTCGGGCGGGAGAGGCGTTCCGGGCATGGCGCGTGGTGCCGGCGCCCCAGCGGGGCGACCTCGTGCGGCGCTATGGCCTGGCGCTACGCGCCGCCAAGGCGGATCTGGGAGAACTGGTGACCCGGGAAACCGGCAAGATCCTCCAGGAAGGCCTGGGGGAAGTTCTGGAGATGATCGACATCTGCGACTTCGCCGCCGGCCTCTCCCGCCAGATTGGCGGGCTGACCCTGCCCAGCGAGCGCCCCGGCCACCGGCTGATGGAGCTGTGGCAGCCCATCGGGCCGGTGGGGGTCATCTCGGCCTTCAACTTTCCGGCCGCGGTCTGGGCATGGAACGCCGCCCTGGCCTGGGTCTGCGGGGACCCGGTGGTCTGGAAGCCTTCGCCACGCACGCCGCTGACCGCCCTGGCCTGTTCCGCGCTATTCCAGCGGGTCGCGGCGGAGGGCCCCGAAGTGCCGGAAGGCTTGCTCTCCGTCCTGGTCGGCGGAAGCGCCCTGGCGGAAACCCTGGCCGACGACCCCCGCCTGCCGGTGATTTCCGCCACCGGCTCCTGCGCCATGGGTCGCGCCCTGGCGCCACGCATCGCCGCCCGCTTCGGCCGCGCCATCCTGGAGCTGGGGGGCAACAACGGCGCCATCGTCTGCCCCAGCGCCCATCTTGCCCTGGTGGAACGGGCGGTGCTCTTTGCAGCCACCGGCACCGCCGGCCAGCGCTGCACGACCCTGCGCCGGCTGCTGGTCCATGAGGCGGTCTATGCGGACCTGGTCCCCCGCCTGCGGGGGCTCTACGCTCGCCTGCCGGTGGGCAACCCCCTCGACCCCCACACCCTGGTGGGCCCCCTCATCGACGAGGCGGCCTTCGAGGCCATGCAGGCGGCTCTGGCCGAAGCCCGCGCCGCGGGGGGGCGGGTGTGTGGCGGGGAGCGGGTGGAGGTGCCCGATGGCAAGGACGGCTTCTACGTCCGCCCCGCCCTGGTGGAGGGACTCGACCAGACCGCGCTGGTCCATCAGGAGACCTTCGCCCCCATCCTCTACGTGCTGCGGGTGGGCAGCCTGGAGGAGGCCCTGCGCCTGCACAACGCGGTGCCCCAGGGCCTCGCGTCCAGCCTGTTTACCCGGGACTTTGCCGAAGCGGAACGTTTCCTCGGCCCGGCGGGCAGTGACTGCGGCATCGCCAACGTCAACCTCGGCCCCTCTGGCGCCGAGATCGGCGGCGCCTTCGGTGGCGAAAAGGACACCGGCGGCGGGCGGGAGTCCGGCTCCGACGCCTGGAAAGCCTACATGCGGCGCATGACCTGCACCCTCAACGCGTCCAATGAATTGCCCCTGGCCCAAGGCATCCAATTCCACCTCGAATGAGCGCGTCTTGCCCGACGGCATTGGCAAATGCCACCGGACTGGCCTAACTTTGGAAGGGTGACGACTTTCATCAAGGGCGGATCTCGCCATCGGAGGCCGGGCGTGGTGGCAAGCAAGACGATCTGGATCATGAGCGGCGCCCTGCTTCTCGCGGGTTGCGCAGGCTTCGGGCCGACCCCGGCGCTGCGGGTGGACGCTGGCTGCCGGGTCGAAGCCAACCCCGCCGCCCGCCAGGCCAGCCCGCCACCGAGCGGATTCGGTTTTGGGGTCGGTGTTTTGAGCGCATCCCGGCCTCGCCCCATGACAAGCGCGAGCTGCGATGGCCCCTGCCCGGATAGCCGACCCCGATCCTCCTTCCCGATCTTTGTCGGCACCGGATTCGACACCCTGCCGCGTCCTGAGAGCACACCGGACGCCGTGCCCGATCTGCGGCGCGACGGTCCCGTCCTGCCGGGGGATTTCTCCATGGCCTGCCTGCCCGCCTGGGGGATCGTGCGGGGCGGCTGGCCCCTGGTGGTGGATTACGCGCTAGCCCAGGCCGCCCAGCCGGCCATCGAGATCCATTTCAACGAAGGCGGGCCCGCCCATGTCATCCCCCTGGATGGTCGCCCCGGTCGCCACCTCCTGCGCTTCGAGCTACCCGCCAGCCTGGGGGCGGACGCCCGCGCCGCCCTGGTGCTCCTCCATGCCCGCCCCGAGGATGGCATCCAGGTCTATGGCCTGGGTGCCGGGCCCAAGGCAGTGGGCTCGGTGGCCATCGACCAGGTGGAGTTCACCCCGGCGGCCATCCGTCGCCGGGCCGGTGAGGTGGCCAGCTACCGCTTCTTTGCGCGCTCCGACTTCAACCGCCTGAGCGTGGATGTGCTGCAGGTGAAGCCCAGCCCCGGCGCCTTAGGCCTCAGCCCAGTGCGACGCTTCGACTTCGAGGGCGGGGTGAACCGGGGCACCTGGTTCGGCCGCGCCCAGCCCCGCACCTGGGACGGAGCCGACCGGAACGCCCAGACCTCCCCCGGCCCCCACCTCCTCCAGGTCCGGGCCTGGGCCTCGGCCAGCGACGAAGGGGATTGGGTGACCGCCTGGTCGGGCCAGGCCGTGCGCGTAAGCGACTGACGATCGCCGATGCTGACGAGCCGTCTGCCCTGGCTACTCCGGCGGGCGAGCGAACGGCCCCTCCTTGCCGCGGTGGCCTTCGCCCTGGCGGCGGGCGCCCAATTCTGGGCGAGCCGGGTCGGGATCAGCGAAGATTGGGGGGAGGCCCTTCCGGTGCCGGCTGGAGAAACCCTCACCCTGCGGGCTGTCGGCAATGAGCCCCGCCTGCTCAGCCTGGAGGTGCGGGGCAGCCTGGATGTGCGCGCCGATCAGGCCCGCCTCGCGCCCCAGAGTGCCGCGCTTCTCGCCCTCGGCGGGCTGCAAGCGCCCGCCGGCGACGGTCCCGTGGCTTGGCTCAGCGCCTCTGGCGCGACGGCGCCCTCGCTGCTGGAAATCCGGCGGGCCACCCCTGAGGGCCCGGTGGCCCTGCACCTGCGCCCCCTTCCCAGCCCGGACGG
>JAEUNX010000070.1 GCA_016791025.1 Zoogloeaceae bacterium
ACCGTCTTCTTCGGCTACACCCATTGCCCCGACGTCTGCCCCACGACCCTGGCAACCATGGCCGAAGTGGTTCGCCAGCTCGGCCCCGAGGGAGATCGGGTCCAGGTGATCTTCGTCACCGTCGATCCCGAACGGGATACCCGGAGCTGCTCAAGCAGTATGTGCCGGCGTTCCATCCGGGCTTTCTCGGTCTTTCCGCCGATCCCGCCACCACCGCCGCCGTCGCGCGGGATTTCAAGGTCTTCTTCAAGAAGCAGGGCGATGTGGCGGGGGCAATTACACCGTCGATCACTCGGCGGGGACCTATGTGTTTGACCCCCAGGGTCGGCTGCGCCTCTACGTGAAGCATGGCGAGGCGGCCGACGTGATCGCCGCCGATATCCGCCAGCTCCTCGCCGGGCACTGACGGCAACAAAAAAGGCACCTCGCAAGGTGCCTTTTTCGTTTGACCGGCGGGGCTGTCAGACCGCCGCGGCCAGGAAACCCTTCATCTTCTGCATGGCCTTGGCCTCGATCTGGCGGATCCGTTCGGCGGACACGCCATATTCCGCGGCGAGTTCGTGGAGGGTCGCTGCTTCCCCCTCCACCAGCCAGCGGCGCTGAACAATGTCCCGGCTGCGGTCATCCAGATTGGCCAGGGCGTGGCGCAATCCCTCGTCCTGCAGGCGCGCCCGCTGCTTCTGCTCGATCACCTGCAGCGGCTCCGCGTGGGGGTCGGGCAGGTAGGCGATCGGCGCGAAGGCATCGTCATCATCCCCGCTGCCTTCCAGGGGCACGTCCTGGCCGATCATGCGGGTCTCCATCTCCACCACATCCTCGGCCCGCACGCCCAGCTTTACCGCCACCGCCTGGACTTCGTCCGGATGCAGGGCATGGCTGTCGGACTTCAGGCTGCGCAGGTTGAAGAACAACTTGCGCTGGGCCTTGGTGGTGGCCACCTTCACCAGACGCCAGTTCTTCAGGATGAATTCATGGATCTCCGCCTTGATCCAGTGGATGGCGAAGGACACCAGCCGCACCCCCCGGGAGGGGTCGAAACGCTTCACCGCCTTCATGAGGCCGATGTTGCCTTCCTGGATCAAGTCCGCATGGGGCAGGCCATAGCCCAAATAGCCGCGGGCAATCGCCACCACCACCCGCAGGTGGGACATGACGAGCTTACGCGCCGCCTCCAGATCGCCTTCGTCATGAAAGCGTTGAGCCAAATCCGATTCCTCGACCTCGCTCAGCATGGGCATCCGATTGACCGCCTGAATGTACTGGTCAATGCTGCCTAAGGCCGACGGCACCGGGAACGCAAGGGCTTGGGTCATCTGTGTTCTTCCTCCTACGGGTATTTTAGCACTCGGGCGATAGGAGTGCTAATGGCGGGGGTTGGTTCCCCGGTATTCCGGCGGATTTGGGCGGTGCAGACTTGATCAACTGCAGGGCGGGAGCTTGCAGATTCTAAACCCGTTGTGGCTCCTGGCTTAGTGTGTATTCCTAATCTCCTTTCATGCCGACCGGGCGTTACACACCAACACCGTCGAATTTTTTTACATGCCAAACACGTGTAGAGCAATTGGGATGACATGTTTACGTACAGAAGGAACTATTTTTCATAGAGTTACGTTTGATGGCGCACGCTTTGCTTATCGGCTAGCTGCGGAGGCAGTCAGGGTCAGACCGTCGCCCCAAAAATTCAGTAGCCAATCGCTAATTCTCAACATTGGGAGATGTTGTCATGCCAGAAAATTCCAACGACTGGTGTCGGAAAATTATTCAGTCTGTCGTTGCATTGAATGCGATCGGAATGGCCTGGGTTGCACCCCCAGCACTGTCGGCCGGGCCCGAAGCATTCCTGGACTGCCCCTCCACATTCGCCGTAGGAGACGTGGTGACATGTAAGGGCGGCAACTTCTCGCCAAATGCTGTTGTGGATATCAAACTTCACGACTCAGCCACCAATCAGTCCTACACCACTCGCATAGTGGTCAGCCAAGAAGGTCGCATTACCCACGCTGTCCATGCTTCCATCGAAAGCGCAATCACCCTCGACGTCCTCTCTGCAGATAAGAGCTTGTTGGCGCAATCCAGGATGATCGCTGTTCGGAATTGATTCTCGCCCTTTTCCACTCATCCTCGCTGGCAGTCAAGCCCCACCCCGCCCGTTTCGGAATGGCTAGTGCTGGTTGCCGCTCATCTTGAAATAGGAGTTGAAGAATGCGTTTTCATATCACCCGGTGTTACCCCTTACCAACGGTCCCTTTGAGCTCCGTGGCGCTGGCGACCACATTGGCTCTTTGCAGTCTAGCCGCAGTCGCTGCCGGGAAGACCTACACGTTGGACGCTGATTTTGATCAAGGCGTACTCGACAATGTGAATCACTCGGCACCTGGCAGCGACCAACTCCAGATCAATGCAGTCGGAGTTGGCTTGCCAATGATATGGATCGCCAACCACAACGAGGACTCCGTCTCGAAGTTTGATACGGTCAACAATAAAGAAGTTGCCCGATACAAGACATATCAGGGAACTCCGGGACAAACTCAAGGTGGAAACCCCTCGCGCATTGCCATTGACGTCGATGGCAATGCCTACGTACTGAACCGCGAGCCAGGCACCGGCAACCAGCCCCTTCTAATGAAAATCCTGCTTGAAGGAGGCATCGACCGAAATAGCAACGGCACTATTGAAACCTCTCGGGACGTGAATAACAACGGGCGGATTTCCACGGTGTTGGCAGATGGTGAAATGTATTCCATGACCTCCAACACCATTGCTGGCGTTCAGGATGAGCGCGTCGCTTGGGTGAGGGATGTGGGTGTTCCCGGTGATAGTTTTGGCCGGGCCGTCTGCTATTCCAACGATGGCAATCTATGGGTAGGGCTGTGGAACAGTGCTCGGCTTTACAAAGTAAGCTCCGCTGATGGAAGTACGCTAGCAGGACCGTTCTCCACCAGCGCACAAGGCTTTAACCCCTATGGTTGTACCGTGGATCGTGACGGTATCGTCTGGATCGCCACCCTCGGCAGCGGACTCGGCAAGTTCGACCCTAGCACGAGCACCATGAGCCGCTTCCTTTCTGGAAATAGCGACTATGGCATTGCACTTGGTCTCGAAAACAATGAAAAGAGGGTGTACCAAGCCAACACTTCGGGTCGCACTTTTACCAAATTTAATCCAGCCACAAATACCTTTTCTACTCCGGCGGCACTTTTCTACACCGCAGTGGGCGTGGCAGTTGATGGCGCGGGTGACGTCATCGTTCCCAATTATGGCTCCGGTGGCGTGAAGAAATTTCGCCCTGATGGCAGCCTGGTATGGTCGGTCCCGCAGCAACCAGGCACGAGCACTCAATATGGCGTCATGCTTGACGGGAATAATGACATATGGGTCATGCATTTAAGCACCAATAACATCGCCAAGTATCGCGGCACAGATGGCGCGGCGCTCGGGGTCTACCCTGTCGGTAGTTATCCGTACGTTTATACCGACGGGTCTGGCCTCACTTCGCGCAATATCACCAGCAAGACGGGGTCCTGGACTGTTACCTATGACAGCGGCGCCGCAGGCACGCCTTGGGGTACCGTAAGCTGGAATGACTTATTGCCTACCGGCGCCAATGTCGAGGTCAAGGTCCGCACCGCCGATTTGGCGGCCAATCTGCCTCTACAGACCTATGAGACGGTCACCAAAGGCGGGGCCTTTAGCAAACAGGGGCGGTATATCCAGGTGCAAGCCCGTCTGACGGGTAACACTGAAAATGAATCTCCAGTGCTCTACGACCTCAGTATCGCGTCGACCATTGTGGCTTGCGACGTAGATGCGAGTGGGAGTATCGACAAGAACGATATCTCTTTGATTATGGCGGCCCGCGGACAGGCGGCCCAAGCTGGGGATCCAAGGGATGCAGATGGAGACGGAGTGATTACAGTGAATGACGCCCGGGCTTGCACACTTCAGTGCACGAAACCGAAATGTGCGCCTTGATCATACGAATCACTGACCCAATGATTTAAGAGGGATATCCCATGCACGCGAATAAATTATTTACGATTCTGACTCTTGCAGCCGGTATGGCGCTGCCGGCTCTGCCGGCGTTGGCTTACAACCTATCTTTTTCTCCGTCCGAGAAATTGGTAGCGACTACCGGGACCCAATTTAGCATCGACGTCGTTGTGACCGGTCTGGACGCTACTGACGAAATTGTTTCCGCGTTCGACCTTGACATTTATTACAACAGTACCAAGTTGCAGTTCGACGATTTTATTTTCAGCCTTGCGCTTGGGGACCCCCTGAACTTTGATGCTATCCAGAGCGGTCCGAACGCAAGCGGGGGGGTGATTGATGTTGCCGCCAATTCCTTCCTTGATGATGGCACGCTTGCAGCCAACCAAGGCGACTCGGTTCTGTTGGGGACCTTGCTGTTCTCAGGCCTCCTCGACGGCGTGTCCACTTTAAGCTTTGGCGCGGACCTCGATTTCGGTAGGAACGTCGTGGGTCGAAATGCAGAATCGCTTGGCGTGATCGCCGGTACCGCCTGTGTCGCCGTA
The DNA here is from genome assembly GCA_016791025.1 of Zoogloeaceae bacterium. Lineage (GTDB taxonomy): Bacteria > Pseudomonadota > Gammaproteobacteria > Burkholderiales > Rhodocyclaceae > JAEUNX01. Next base: position 4,536 of record JAEUNX010000070.1, read on the forward strand.
GGCGCAAACTTCAACTGCGTCCCTACGCCCGACAATTCCGTGCCAGAGCCTGCGACCTTGGCCCTGGCAGCCTTGGGTTTGCTGGGTATGGGGATCGTTCGGCGTCGCCAAGCCGAACAGTCCGCTGCCTGATCGACTGTTGGTGGCGCCAACATAGTGAACCATGGGGCACGTTACGTGCCCCACATTCCCGACCTCCAATTTCCTTGAGATGCAGAAAATGAATCGAGTCACTCAACTTTGCACAAGCCTGCTTTTCATGGTTTCCGCTAGTACCGGACTTGCCGCCAGCGGCTCTAACGATTTGTTGTTTCTCGCGCAATCTGAACTCTCTTACCAGATATACCGGGTTGGCTCCGATGGCAAGAATCCGGTTCGCCTAACTTCGGACAAAAGGGACAATTTGCAGGCGTCATGGTCGCCGGATGGAAAAAAGGTCGTGTACACATCGATGCGCGACGGGAATGCAGAAATCTACGTCATGGACGCTGACGGTGGGCACCAGCGCGCCCTCGCCCCCCATCCTGGGGATGACATGTACCCAGTTTGGTCGCCAAACAGTCGGCAAATTGCGTTTATCTCTAATCGCGACAAGTTAAACGCGATATACCTGGTTGACGCTGACGGCTCAAATCTCCGCAAGCTAACTGCGGACACCGAAGAACAACAGGACCATGCGTGGTCGCCCGATGGCCGGGAAATTGCCTACACCGTTCCAACGGGGCGTAAGTTGTCTCTCATTAAACTTGCGTCCGTTGACAACGGGCAAGTGAAGACACTCAGCGATTCGAACGGACAAGTCGCTGACGGTTCACCCAGTTGGTCTCCTGACGGCAGCCTTATTGCGTACATTTCTATTGAAAAGGAAGGGATCAACCTAAAAACCATGGGCCCTGATGGATCCCACAAAGCTTCACTCACCACGGGAAAATATCGCTATAGCGCCCCCCGTTGGTCGTCGGATAGCAAGCAGATCCTGTTTTTGGGTGTCCGGGATGCCTCTCACCAGGATGTCTATGTCATCAATCGTGATGGTTCGGGTGAGAGAAAGCTTACGAATTCGGGCGCCGAGCATGTGTGGGCCAGCTGGTCCCATGATGATAGTCGCGTTTATTTTGTTGCACTGGATGGCCCAAGAAGCGATATCTTTGTCCAAGAGGCAGTTGGAGGATTACCCATGCGCCTGACGAGCGGAAGGGGCTTTAAGATGGATCCCCTCCAATTGCGTGTTGCTAATGCCAACTGATCTTTGGGTTGGCCCGTGTAGGCGTCACGCGCTTTGATCGTGTCCCACGGAATAGTGAAGGGGCAGCTAGTCAGTGATTACCGGCGCCTGCGTACACCTGAGGAGCGCGGGCGCCGCGACAATTTGCCAACAGCCACGTGGCTGGCCCTTTTTTTTGTTCACCTGGGAGTCTGATCTTCGCCGTTTGTCAGGAGCCACCGCTCCCCCGGTTACCTGACTAGGAGATCTGGCGTAGTGCGGGTTCAAATAGAAAACCAGGCGAAATGAGAGGCCACTTGCGGCTAATAATGTAGCCCCTAACATCACAAGAATCAGTTTAGAACCTTATTCGCAGCAAAACTCCGTCAGAATTGCCCCGGGCCTTCCGGATGATTTTCATCTGCAGAATCTATTTCTGCCTTTCTGCAGTTATATCAAACCCCCGCAAAAATCGTGGTTTGCTGTGTCGGCAGATGGTTAGGAATACAGACACCTGTCTCCGTCTCAACGATTCAAAATAGCCCTCCGATGCCCGCTTATATTTTTCCCGGCCCTCGCCCGCAGTGAGCGCTTGGCGGAGGGTCATCCTGCAAGTCGGTATACGACTGATGGCGGCGGCTACCAAGGCCCGTCCCAAGCAAGACGCTGAGCCGACCAATGGGCACCGGCCAGCCCCATGGCACATGGCTGACCCGGAAAGTCGGCCGTACGCCTAGGGAATGCAAGGGGGAGCTTCTTGGCGCGGATCAGCCGCCAATAAAAACCGGCTTGCGCTTTTCCTTGAAGGCGCGGATGCCTTCGGCGTAGTCCTCGCTGTCGTAGACCATGCGGCGCAGGCCCTGGAAGCGTTCGAAGCCCCGGGGGCTGACGGGTTTGGCGCCGCTCAGGACTCGCAGGCATTCCTTCATGGAGCGGATGCTCAGCGGCGAGTTCTGGGCGATGGTTTGGGCGATGTCGGCGGTGAAGGCTTCCAGCTTCTCGGCCGGGACAACGTGATTGACCATCCCGACCCGCTCGGCCCGCTCCGCACTGATGGGGCGGGCGGTGAAGGCGAGTTCCTTGACGATCCGGGCGCTGCCGGCGCTCATGAAGGTCATCATTCCGCTGATGTTGTAGGGCACGCCGAGCTTGGCCGGGGTGACGGCGAAGGTGGCCTCGGGGGTGGCGAGGACGATGTCGCAGGCCAGCACCGTTTCGACTGCGCCGCCCCAGACGCCGCCTTCGATGAGGGCGATGACCGGGGCGGGGAAGGTTTCGATGGCGCGGACGAGTTCCCGCAAGGGGTCGTCCCAGCCCAGGGGGTCGCGGCCGCCCTCCGGCAGCTCGGAGACGTCATGGCCGGCCGACCAGACCTTGACTCCCGGCATGGCGCGCAGGATGGCGACCCGCAGGCCCGCCTTTTCGAAATCGTGGAGGGCCTGGATGATTTCTCCCACTAGGTGCTCGCAGAGGGCGTTGAGCTTGCGGGGATTGTTGAGGGTGATGGTGCCGACGGGGCCGTCGATGGTGGTGCGGATGAAGTCCATGATTGCAAGTCTCCGGGAGTGATGGGGGTTCGGGTGGGATGGAGACCAGCTTAGGGCCGTGCCGGGGAAGTATCGATTGTGGAAATTTCGATTGTGGCCAACCACAATCGCCGGGGGATAGGGCCGCTCGGAAGGCGCCTTGCCGCGCCGGGGCTTCCTTCGTAAGCTGATCGTATGGACCCGGCGCCACCGCCTAAATATTGGGCTTTCATCAGCTACAGCCACGCGGACCGCAAGTGGGCGGAGTGGCTGCACCGGCGCATCGAGAC
>JAEUNX010000090.1 GCA_016791025.1 Zoogloeaceae bacterium
GGCAGCCTCGTGAGGCGGCGCCTTGGGGTGTGGATCGACTGATAGAACGAGTCAGAGGGAGAGGGGGTCGATCCCGTCCTCGACCGGGTTGCCATCGTCCTCATCCTTGGACAACTTGCGGTAAAGAGTGCGGACCGCGACCCCAAGCCGGTCGGCGAGATCCCGGCGATTGCCGTGGAAGCTCGCGTCGGCCCAGCGCAGGTAACGGGTCGCGACTTCGTCCAGGGGCAGGATCTCGGCCACCGCGAAGCTCCCGGGGGCGCCCCCGCGGGCGGTTGCGGCGAGGGCGGGGAGGCTCCCTTCGATGACGTCATCGGCAAGCTGGGCTGGGCCGATCTCCAACCCATGGACCAGAATGGTGGCGCGCTCCACGAGGTTGCGCAGTTCGCGGATGTTGCCGGGGTATGTCCGGCCGGCGAGGGCGTCCAGGGCTGCTGGGGAGAAGCGCAGACCCCGTCCTGGGGCGACACGCTCAAGGAAAGATTGGGCGAGGAGGGGGATATCTTCCCGCCGCTCGGACAGCGCCGGTACGCGGATGGGGAAGACGTTGATGCGGTAGAAGAGGTCGGCGCGGAAGGTCCCAGCTTCGATCATGCGCGGCAGCCCACGGTGGGTGGCGGCGACGAGGCGGAAGTCCGAGCGCAGGATCTCCACCCCGCCCACCCGCCGGTAGGTGCCGGTTTCCAGCAGGCGCAGGAGCTTGACCTGCATGGCCAGCGGAATGTCCCCCAGCTCATCGAGGAACAGGGTGCCGCCGCTCGCCGCCTCCACCAAGCCGCGCTTGCGATGCAGGGCGCCGGTGAAGGCCCCCTTCTCGTGACCGAAGAGTTCGCTCTCGAACAGGCTCTCGGTGAGGCCGGAACAATCCACGGCCACAAAGGGGCCGGCTGCCCGTTGGCTGGCTTCGTGCACCAGGCGAGCCACCAGTTCCTTGCCGGTGCCCGTTTCCCCCAGCAGGAGGACCGAGGCGTCGGTGGGCGCGACCCGGGTGGCGAGTTCCAGCATGGCATTGAAGCCCGGCGAGCGGCCCACCAGGCCGGCGGCGGTGGGCTGGCTCGAGGCGTGGCGCACCGTCGCCAGGGTCTCGACGAAAAAGGCGATCTCGCCACTGGCATCCCGCAACGGCGTGGTCTCCACGTCCACGTGCTCCTCACCCCGCGGGGTGTGGTGGAGATGGAGCGTGCGCTGGGGCGTGCCGCTTTGCAGGCTGGCGCGCAGGGGGCAGTTCTCCCCGGCCCGGTCGCAGGGCACGGTATAGCCGTGGGAAACCTCGTAGCAGTGGCGGCCCGCCAGGGAATGGCCGTCGCCGAATTCCTGGGCGTACGCCCGGTTGGCGGCCACGATGCGGTAGTCCAGATCGAGGAGGATGCGCGGCTCGGGTTGGGCGTCGAGGAAGGCCAATAGCTCAGGGAGGGGCGTGGCGTCCATGGTCGTGCAGCCTCTGTCGGATTTGGCAGCATTCTAGGCTTGGTCTGCCAGTATTGGCACGCCTGCGTCCGCGGCCCCGGAGAAAATTTCTGGCTAAAATTAAAAACGCCAATGTAATCATTGCTCTAGATCACACCGCTCTGTGGTGGGGAAGCGGGCACGCAACTTGAGTTAGGTGGAAGCGTCGTGCCCCAGGAGGTTGCCATGCCCACCACCGTGTTTCGCCAGATTTCCGACCCCCGTAGCTGCGGGTACGCCTATCTCCTGGGCGA
>JAEUNX010000119.1 GCA_016791025.1 Zoogloeaceae bacterium
GGTGTTGTGGGCGAGGGTGAGGCGGTGCTCGGACCAGGCCGAACCCTCTGCGCCGAAGGAGATCGGGGCGAGATTCTGGGTCCCGGCACTCTGTTCGACCAGATTGCCGATCAGGGTGACGACGCCGCCGTTGGGACAATCCATTTCGTAGGACGCGCTGCCGCCTTCGCCATCCCACACCCGGTTGTAGCGCAGGTCGCTTTCCCGGGCGCGGGATTTCACCAGATGGGCAACAAAGCCGTCATGGAAATGGCTGCCCCGGATGCGGACCCGGTCGATGTGCCCCACGTAGAGCAGGTGCTTCAGGGGCCGCTCGGCGCCCCGGGGGGTGTGGGCGAACTCGCTGTCCTCGATGTCGAGCTGGGCGCCGGGGTCGTTGCTGGTGAGGATGCCCATCTCGTTGTCGAAGAAGCCGCAGCGGCGCACCAGGAGGCGCCCCTTCTCGAAGCGGATGCCGGCGCCGTTGCCGGCGGCGGCCCGGGCGCCGCGAAAGACGATGTCTTCCACCGTGAAGTCGCCGTTGCGCAGCACCCAGATCGCCTTGCCCTCGGCGATGGCGCCGTCAGCCACCAGTTCAGCCGGACCGCCCGCAGCCCGCAGGGTGAGGCGCCGTTGGGTCCACACCGCCACTTCGCCGCGGTAGGTGCCGGCCGCGATCTCCACCGTGTCGCCATCCTGCGCGAGTCGGGCCGCCTCAGCGATGGTGGCCAGCCCACCGGGACCGACGTGCAGCGTGGCGCCCGTAGCGAGGGCGCTCCAGCTGGCAAGGAGCGCGAGGCCGGCCCCGCGCCGGAGGGCGGCGAGGGGGCGGCGGGGGAACGGGGGCGGGGCGATTGGCATCGAGGGGCGTCGGGGGCGGCGAATCAACAGCCGCCCCCATCATACCCGCCCCACGACTTGGCGCGGTGGCCCCTGCATCGCCGGGCGCCCCTGAGGCTCGGGAGCGCTCCAAACCACACGTTCGGCGAGCTGTGGCTGAAAAGTGGCGGGAATTGGGCCGCGGAATCTGTCGCCCCAGCCGGTGCTGCGCCCTGGAAGAGGGGCCCAGGCCATGGGCGCATTTCGAAGTAAAAATTGGCAGTTGCCAGTTGAATATCTACGATACATGGACCGGGGCGGCCGATCAGGGGGCTGCATCAAGCGCCCCCCGTTGGGGGCGGTCCGGCTTCCGTCCCATCCACTGAATTCAGGAGCGAAAACGATGGCGAACAAGATCAAGCTGGGCGACAACATCTATCTGTGGACACCCACGGCGGGGGTGACCAAGAGCGTGGTGATCTCCTGCCACGGCGGATTCACCGGCCAATCCTTCGTGTCTCGCAAGGGCACGACGTATGTCTTCTATTCCTTGCCAACCCAAAGCGCCTACGGCTCCCTGAGCAAGGTCCTCCACCCGGACCAGGAGCGGGATCGTACCACCTGCAACTACGACAAGCCGGCCTGGAATGTGGTGGATGACTACCTGCTCACCAAGTTTCAGGGCAAGCACGGCGGCAATTCCGAGAGCTACGACGACATCAAGACCTTTGTCGACGGTGACGGCCTCTCAGTCGTC
>JAEUNX010000125.1 GCA_016791025.1 Zoogloeaceae bacterium
TGCCACCCGCGATCCCAACGCCGCAGCCGTCCGCCCCCCGAGCGGTCCACCCGGGCCCCATCGGGCACGAACCCAGGGGCTTCCATCTGGCATGGCGGAGAGGCAAAAAATTTTATCCCCTGCAGGGGGATGTCCCCCAATAGGAGCGCCGAAAAAACCGGCGGCATGCCGCAGGAAAAAAACGCGGCACGCAGGAAAATTACAACCCAAAATGGTCTTCAATTAGGTCGATAATGCTGCGTTGATCATCCTCCCCCAACGCCCCCGTTTCTGGATCCTCCATAAGGAATCCGCGACGCGGCATGCGATTAGTTCCAAATTAGTGGAAGGTCGGATACCCCACTCCTTTGTCAGTAACTGCACTGCTTCCGATGAGGACTGCATCCGATTCCAACTGGTACGAAAGCTTGTCGCGCATATCGCCACTGCGCTCTAACAACGTGCCACGTTTCTTCCCCTTGTCAGCCTTCCCGTAGCGTTCCTTGGTGCTTTCGGCAAGCGGCGCCCAAGGCGCCCCAGAGGGATCAGTCTTGCTGTCGAAGCGCCGCTCTATCCTTGATTCCATGTCCTGCCCGATGGCGTTCAAAAGCCGCTGCAAGCCGTCTGGGCTGCTTTGTTGCATGAAGCGCGCAATCCACGCCCGCAATTCCCCGTCATCAATCTGTACGGTGATTCCACTTACATCAGGCATGGTTTCATCCTCGGCAGCGACGAAGGTTCACGCCACCGCGTTCTCGATGAAATAGCCCGAGTCCTGAGAGGAAATGACCTCCTTGACGCTTTCACCGACCCGCACCGCCACGCAGCCGCGTAGCCCCTTCTTGGGCTCGGGAATGTCGCCGGCCACGCGGGGGCCGAATTGGGCGGTCCAACCATAGGTCGGCTGCTCCATCTGGGCATCGGCCTGGGACACGTAAAGCAGCGACACATGCTTGCCCCACACGTTGGCCCAGTTCGGCGCCTGGCCCTTGCGGGCGTTGTTGAGGCGGGCCGCGCCGATCACCACCTTGCTCAGCCCGAAGAGTTCCGCCACCGCCTGGGCGCGGGCCAGGCCCGAGGTGCCGCCGCTGGTCCCGGTGGCCTGAACGATGTCCGGATGGGCGGAAAGCTTCGTCCAGGCCGCTTGTCCGATCACCATGATGTTGGGGCGCACCAAGGGCAAATCCAGGGCGTTGCTGATGAGGGCGATGGGGTCTGAAGTGGTGTCGTTGAACTGATCTCCGGCCCCGAGGGAGGTCTTCAGACCGACCTTGTAATTGGCGGAATTGAAGACCAGCCCACCCGCGCGGATCTCCCGATCCAACATGATGAGCTTGGTCAACAACATGGTCCGCACTTCCTTGGGGCCGACCGCCCCCGGCGCCTTGGGCATGGCGTTGAAGGCTTCGATGTCGTCGACGGGAATCGAGTCATCCAGGCCATAGTCCACGCACTGGTCGGCAACGTCGGTGGCCTGGAAATCAACGGTGTTCGGCTCTCCGCGCCGGCCCACCACGGTATTGGGGACGCTGTAGGCCGCCACCTGATCCCAGACCGGGTAATTGAACTTCTTGCCGGTGGGCACACGGGGCAGAACTTCATCGGCAATCAGTGCCGTGTCCTTGTTCGTGTAGGCGATGGCAATCGCTTGCAGCGTCGGATTGATGGGGAAAGCGTTGGTGCTCATGTTTATCTCCTCGAGGATTCGTCGTGGCGGGGGTCAGCCCTGGAAGGAACCGATGGCGATCTCGGCCCGGATCACGTCGGCGGCGGCCAGGGAAGCCTCCACCGCCATGCCGAAGGTTCGGACGTTGCTGCCGGCGCCTGCGGCCGCCGCAACGGCGCGGGAGGTGGCGTCGGCCATGAGGAGCTTGCCGGCCGCGACGGCCGCCCCCGTCGCCACGAAGGCCTCTCCGGCGTGGATCACGTCGACCCGCTCGCCGGCCACCACATCAATTTCGGTGGTGACGCCGATCACCTCATCGGCCCCCGCCGTGGCCTTGACCACCTGGCCCGCCGTGGTATGGAACTTCACCGGCGTATAGCGGGCAATGTCCGCGCCGGCCACGTAAGTCTTGATCTTGCTCATGATTGCTCCTTGGCCAGTGGCCGATCAGTTGCGCCCCGCCTGGGCCATGTGGACGGCCTGGGCGATGTTGATGGATTCC
>JAEUNX010000131.1 GCA_016791025.1 Zoogloeaceae bacterium
GTAAAGGCGTTTCGGGTCACGCCCGCGGAGGTCCGGTTGGCGCTCGATCCGTCCCGGGCCGCCGGCAACGACGATGAACGGTACATCCGCGAGTGCTTCGACGAATTCCTGTTCCATCTGGACTACTGTGCCATCATGGCAGAGACCGGCGTGGTGGATTGGGCGGATCTGCAACCCATGTTCCTCAATCTCTTCGCCGGCGTCGAGCGAGCGATGGAGCCGGTGCTGGACAACTATGCGCGGTATTTGCGCTACTTTCGCGCCGCCAAGCGCATTCCCGGCCTCGTGGAGGCCGCGCTGACCTGCCCCCGGTGACGACTGGGGCGGCGCTGCGCGGGGCAGGCTCCGATCGCGGTGCCAGAAATCCACCCCGTAATGCCTCGCCGTCCGCGATACGGCGAACGATCCCTTCTTACCTGGAGACCCGCCATGCCCACCACCACGCTGACCGTCGTCGCCATCCAGTCCGAGGATTGCATGCGGACGGTCATGAATGCGATCCAGGATCTGCCGGGCATCGGCTACGTCGAGGTGTCCCCGGAGACTGGAGAGACCACCATCGAGCACTCGCCCCTGGTGTCGGAAGGGGACATTCGCGCCGCCATCGAGGACGCGGGCTACGCCACCCGCTGAGTTCCGGCGTTAATTGGGGCGAGCGCCGCCGGCGGCGAGGGCTTCGGCCAGGGTGGTTCGGGCGGTCAGCGGCGGGCTGTCCCGGTGGGTGATCATGCCAGTGGGGACGCGGGCAATATCACCCGGCACCGTTTCCACCACCAGATCGTCCCGGTGGGTGCTGAGTTGCACCACCCGGCGGGGCATCAGGGTCCAGCCCAGGCCCACGGCGACGCAGCCCAGGATCCCTTCCAGGGTACCGAACTCCATCACGTCGGTCAGGGTGCGGCCACAGGCCCGCTGCCAGGCCAGGGCCCGGGCGCGGTAGGCGCAGCCTTCCCGGAACAGGATGAGGGGCTGGAAGTCGGGGTCCGCGCCCCGGGCGTGGATGCAGACCAGTTCTTCCTCGACGAGGGATTCGAAATTCAGTTCGGGGTGGCTCACCGGGCCCGCCACGAAGGCGCAGTCCAGCTTGTGGGCGAGGACCTTGTCGATGAGGGCGAAGCTGGTGTCGGTCTGGATCCGCAGTTCGAGCCCGGGGTGGCGGACGCGGACGGTCTTGAGGGCGGCCGGTAGATGCAGGGCGGTGAAGGTCTCCATGGCGCCGATGCGCAATTCCCCCGCGCTTTCCCCCACCTGGCGCACGGCCAGGCTGGTCTGGCGTTCGAGTTGCAGCATGCGGCGGGCGTAATCGAGCAGTACCCGGCCCGAGGGGGCAAGCTCCAGGCCCCGGCCTCGGCGGAAGAACAACTCGGCGCCCAATTCCTCCTCCAGGCGGCGGATCCGGCTGGTGACATTGGATTGGACGGTATTGAGCTTGCGGGAGGCCGCGAGGATGCCGCCTTCTTCCACCACCGTCTGAAACGTCCGCAGGGCCACGAGCTCCATGATTGATCTCTCAAAAAGAATGGTTTGTTCTTAACAATTCATTTGTGCAGATAATTTACACCGTTTATGGTTCGATCATCTACCCTTTCCGGAGACGCCTCCATGAACGATCCCGTGCAGCGACTGAAGGTTCTAGGGGCCGGAATCTGCAGCCTGATCCTCGCCCTTGGCGTGGCGCGCTTTGCTTACACGCCGCTGCTCCCCCTCATGCAGCAGCAGGCCGGGCTAGGCGTGGCCGCGGGCGGCTGGCTGGCGGCCATCAATTACCTCGGCTACCTCTCCGGCGCCCTGCTGGCGGCGTCCATCAGCGATCTGGTGCTGAAAGACCGCCTGTACCGGATCGGGATGGTGCTGGCTGTGGCGAGCACCGTGGCCATGGGGCTCACCCAGGATGTCGTCCTGTGGGCCTTGGCCCGCTACGTGGCCGGGTTATCCAGCGCAGCGGCCATGCTGCTTGGCACGGGGCTGATTCTGAACTGGCTGATTCGCCACCACTACCGCAGCGAGTTGGGCATCCACTTTGCGGGGGCGGGCCTCGGCATCGCCGGCTGCGCGGCGGCGGTGGCCCTGATGACCCCGGCCCTGGATTGGCGGGAGCAGTGGTTCGCCTTCACGGCCATCGCGGGGGTGCTGCTCGTCCCGGCCCTGGGCTGGCTGCCCGCGCCCGACACCAGCACCACCACCAAGGCCGGTCACGCCATGGTGGACCGGCCGCCCGGGCTGGCCTTTTTGCGGGTGTTCATGGCGGCCTACTTCTGCGCCGGCATCGGTTACGTGGTGAGCGCGACCTTCATCGTCGCCATCGTCGATCAGTTGCCTGGCCTGGCCGGCCGGGGCGCCCTGGTGTTCCTGGTGATCGGCCTCGCGGCGGCGCCGGCGGCCATCGTGTGGGACTTCATCGCCCGGCGCACCGGCGATATCGACGCCCTGATCCTGGCGAGCGTGCTCCAGGTGGCCGGCATCCTCCTGCCGGCCCTGAGCAGCGGACTACTGGCGGCCATGGTTGGCGCGGTGCTCTTCGGCGGGACCTTCATCGGCATTGTGAGCCTTGTGCTCACCATGGCCGGCCGCTACTACCCCACCCGCCCGGCCAAGATGATGGGCAAGATGACCCTCTCCTACGGCTGCGCCCAGATCCTCGCGCCGGCCATCACCGGCTGGCTCGGCGCCCACCTGGGGAGCTACGCCGGCGGCTTGTATCTCGCTGGTGGGGCGATGGTGGTGGCCACCGGCCTCCTCGTCCTCCTCAAGGGGCTGGAACGTCGCAATGCCCGCGTGGAGGCATCGGTCCGGGAAGAGCCCCCGGTCCTACCGCCCAGCCTTACTCCCTGCTGCGAGCAGGGCTGAGGGTCCTGTCGGCCGCGGCGGCGGGAGCCGCCGGGGCGTCGAGGGCTTCCGCCAAGGCTTCGGCGTCCCGCTGGAAATGGGCTTCCTCGATCACGAAGGCCTGCAGCCCAGCCAGCGGGCGCAGAGTGGTCGGTAGCATTGCTTCGTCCGGCATATCGGCTCCCGCCACCAGCACCGGGATCAGCCGCTTGTTGCGGGCGAGGCCGATCTCGATCTCCCGCCTGACCCAGTCTCCCGCATCGTCCAGACGTCGCAGGCCGGCCTCGTCCCGGGCGGTCAGCCAGTCCCGGCCGATGACCACCAGCATGCACTCCGCCGCCCGGATCCGGCCCTCCAGGGCGGGGGCGAAGGGCGTGCCCGGCGCCAGGTTGCTCAGGTCGAGGAACACCGCGTTCTGGCCCAGCACTTCCTCCAGGCTGTCCCGCAACCGCCCGGCGTGGCCGGCCGTGTCTCCGCGCCGGTAGCTGATGAAAACCCGGTAGCGCCCCTGGCGGCGCCAGGAGACCAGGGCGACTGCCAGCCACAGGGCGAGGAGGCCATCCCCGAGGCCAAGGAGGGTGAGGCCCGCCGGTTGCGCCAGGAGGCGGGAGAGCATCGAGCCGCCGGCCAGGCGACCGTCCTCCCAGCGCCAGGCATGGCCCGCCAGATC
>JAEUNX010000135.1 GCA_016791025.1 Zoogloeaceae bacterium
TATCTGGCGCGCTACGGTGCGCCGAGTTCGCCGGAGGATTTTCCCCGCCACGTGGCAGTGCGGCTTCTGGGTCGGGACGGCGAGCCCATGCCCTGGCGGCTGTCCCGGGCAGGCAAAGTGTGGGAAGGGGTCGCCGAAGGGACCGTCACCGCCAATTCGATGGGGGTCTTGATCCGCCTGGCGGCGGCCGGCGCCGGCATTGCCGCCATCGATAACATGATGGTGGAACCCGAACTGGCGCGGGGAGAGCTGGTGCCGGTGCTGGCGGACTGGACCTTGCCGCCCGCCACCGCCTGGATGGTGATGCCCAGTCGGCGGCTGATCCCCCCGAAGACCCGGGCTTTCATCGAGATGCTGATGACCGCCCGGGATGCCGCATGGCTCCGGGTGGGTCCCGGTCAGTAGTAGGCGCCCTGCTGGGCGGAAAGATAGCGCCAGAGGGTGAGGCCGATCGCCGCCAGGGCGGGAAGCGCCGGGGGTACGATGGCCCAGGCCAGCCGGGCAAACTTGCCCTGGGGCGGGACCTTAGGTGAAGGGAACACCAGGGTCGCCAGGGCCGCGGCGGAAAGCAGCGTCTCGGGCAGATGGATCTCCGCCAAGTGGCGACCACTGAAGGCGAGCCAAGCCCACACCACGACCCCGGCCTGGGCCAGACCGGCCCCCGCCGCCGGCAATCGTCCGCACAACACCGCCCCCAGGCCCAGGGCCGCCGCCACGGCGAAGGCCGTGTTGGCCAGCCCGCCGATGACGATGCTGCCCCCCAGGGAGATGACGAAGCCCAGGCTTCCCAGGGCCGCCGCCACCGCCAGCGGAGCGCGCGCGTCGCCCCTGGCCCGCACGGCGAGGGCCATCAAGCCTAGTCCAAGCGCCAGGGCGACGCCCCATTCGCCGCCCAGCACCGCCAGGCTCTCCTCCCGCAGCAGAGGCGGCGCAAGGAGGGCGAGGCCCAGGGCGAGGATCAAGCCCATCGCGGGGGTGCTCCCCCGGGGCAGGAGCGCGGCGGCCAGGAGCGCAGCCACCAGGATCGGTAGCCAGTCGAGGGTCTGGGCCGGGGGAAAGGCGGCCTGATGACCGTAGCCCAGGGCCCAACCCAGAAAGAGGCCGGCACAGGCGGCCACGGCGGCCGCCTGGCGGGGCAGGGCACGGGCCAGAAGTGCCGCCAGTGCCAGGCTCAGGACAGCGGGGCCCGCCACAGTGCGCAGGGCGAGCAGGATCCCCGCCAGGGAAGCGGTGTTGTCCATGGAACAGTCCTCGGAAATGGAATTTGGGAAGATCGGGGGCCGACCTGGGCCGGCCAGGCACTCCGGCGACCGACCTGCGGCCGCCGGAGGAGGGCGAGACTTACTGTTTGATGGTTTCGATGTTGAGGACGAGGTCCACCGCGTCACCCAGGCCATCGAGCATGAAGGTCATGCCGAACTCGCTGCGCTTCAAGGTGGTGGTGGCCACGTAGCCGGAGCGGTAGCCACCCCAGGGGTCCTTGCCAGCGCCAATGTGCTGGAGCTTGAAGGTCACCGGCTTGGTCACGCCATGCAGCGTCAGATTGCCGGCGAGGCTCCCTTCACCCTTGCCATCCAGGACCACCTTGGTGCTCTCGAACTTGGCCTTGGGGTACTGGGCGGCGGCAAAGAAGTCCGGGCTCTTGAGATGCTTGTCCCGATCGACAAAGCCGGTATCCACGCTGCTGATGTCGATCTCCGCCGCCACCTTGTTGCCGGCGCCGGTGCCATCGGCGGTCACCTCGCCAGTGAGCTTGTCGAAGCGCCCGGTGAAGCGCGAAACGCCCAGGTGGGTGAGGGTGAAGAAGGCGTAGGAATGG
>JAEUNX010000180.1 GCA_016791025.1 Zoogloeaceae bacterium
GCCAGGAGGACTTCAAACCGGGCCGGGTCGAAGCCCACAATCAGGGCGCCGTCTGGCATCTCGACGATGGGGCGGCGGATGACGCTGGGCTTGGCGACCATCAAGGCGATGGCCTGTTCGAGGGTGTCGAGGGCCTGCTCTTCGGGGGCCAGCTTGCGCCAGGTCGTCCCGCGGGTATTCACCAGGGTCTTCCAGTCTGATTTCTCTGCCCAGCGACCCAAGGTTTCGGCGTCCACCCCGGCCTTTTTGTAGTCGTGGAAATCGTAGGCTATGCCGTGCTCGGTGAGCCAGGCGAAGGCCTTCTTCATCGTTTCGCAGTTCTTGATGCCGTAAATCTTGATCATGGCGGGTCAGCGTTTGAGGGCCTTGGCGAAGGCGGCTGCCAGGGCGTTGTCGGCGGGCGGTGGCGTGGGTTTCATTTTGGCACGGGGCGCGTTTGCCGGGCGCATTTCCCCCCGGGCCGGCGCGGCAGCGGCGGGCTCGTCATCCAGGCGTAGTGAGAGGGCAATCCGGCTCCGGGGCAGGTCGACTTCCAGGACCTTGACCTGGACGATGTCGCCAGCCTTGACCACTTCCCGCGGGTCCTTCACAAAGCGGCGGGATAGGGCCGACACATGGACCAGGCCGTCCTGGTGGACCCCCACGTCCACGAAGGCGCCAAAGTGGGTTACGTTGGTGACGACCCCCTCGAGAATCATGCCCACGGACAGATCCGAGGGCTTCTCAACGCCATCGCGGAAGCGGGCGGTCTTGAACTCCGGGCGGGGGTCTCGGCCCGGTTTGTCTAGCTCCTTCAGGATGTCCTGCACGGTCGGCAGGCCGAAGCGGTCGTCGGTGTAGCGCTCGGCCCGGACCTCCCGCAGCACGCTGCTTTGGCCCACGACTCCCCTCAGGTCGCGCTTGAGGTCCGCCAGGATCCGTTCGACCACCGGATAGGCTTCCGGGTGCACACCCGAGGCGTCCAGGGGGTTGGCGCCGCCCTGAATGCGCAGGAAGCCGGCGGCTTGTTCAAAGGTCTTGGGGCCGAGGCGGGGAACGGCCTGGAGGGCGGCTCGGGTGGGGAAGGGGCCGTGGGCATCGCGGTGGGCGACGATGTTGGCGGCGAGGCTCGCGTTGAGGCCGGAAATGCGGGCGAGCAGCGGGGCAGAGGCCGTGTTCACGTCCACGCCGACGGCATTCACGCAGTCTTCCACCACGGCATCGAGGCTCCTGGCCAGGCGGGCTTGATTCACGTCATGCTGGTATTGGCCGACGCCGATGGACTTGGGATCGATCTTCACCAACTCGGCCAGAGGGTCCTGGAGACGGCGGGCGATGGACACTGCCCCTCGCAAGGTGACATCGAGATCGGGAAACTCCCGCGCGGCGAGTTCCGAGGCCGAATAGACCGAGGCCCCGGCTTCGGAGACCACAATGCGATGCACCCGCCAGTCCGGATGGCGCGTTAGAAGCTCGGCGGCAAGCTTGTCTGTCTCCCGCGACGCGGTGCCATTCCCAATGGCGATGAGCTCTACGCCATGGCGGCGGACGAGGCCATCCAGCGTGGCCAGAGCCCCCTCCCAATCCCGCCGAGGTTCGTGGGGGAAGATGGTAGAGGTGTCCAGGAGCTTGCCGGTGCGGTCCACCACCGCCACCTTGACGCCCGTGCGCAAGCCCGGGTCGAGGCCAAGCGTTGCCCGGGGCCCGGCCGGGGCCGCCAGGAGAAGATCCTTGAGATTCTTGGCGAACACCTCGATGGCGCCCGCTTCGGCCCGCTCCCGCAGATCTCCCATCAGGTCCAGTTCCAGGTGGAGGGAGATCTTGACGCTCCAGGCCCAGCGCACCGTCTCCTCTAGCCAGCGGTCGGCGGGCCGACCCGCATCCCGCAGGCCAAAGTGGCCGGCAATGCGCCGCTCGCAGGGGTTGGGATCCGGGCTGCGGGTTCCGTCGGTTGGGTCGCTGTCCAGCGCCAGGCTCAGGCGCAGGATCCCCTCGTTGCGTCCCCGGAAGAGGGCCAGGGCGCGGTGGGACGGAATGCTTGAAAGAGGTTCGCGAAAGTCGAACCAGTCGCGGAACTTGGCGCCCTCCGATTCCTTGCCTTCGATGACCGAGGCGGTGACGACGCCATGGTCTTGCAGATAGGCGCGCAACTCTCCCAGGAGTGCTGGGTCCTCGCCGAAGCGCTCCACGAGGATCTGGCGGGCGCCGTCGAGGACCGCCTTGACGTCGGCGAATCCGGCTTCGGCGTTGAGGTAGGCGACCGCTTCTGTTTGGGGGTCGAGATCCGGTTGAGTGAGCAGGGCCTCGGCGAGGGGGCCGAGACCGGCCTCCCGGGCGATCTGCGCCTTGGTGCGCCGCTTCTGCTTGTAGGGCAGATACAGGTCTTCCAGCCGCTGCTTGGTGTCCGCAGCGCGGACTTCCCGTTCCAGATCCGGCGTGAGCTTGCCTTGCTCGGTGATGCTGGCGAGTACAGACTCCCGCCGGGCTTCCAGTTCCCGCAGATAGGCGAGCCGATCCTCCAGATGGCGAAGCTGGGTGTCGTCGAGGCCGCCGGTCACTTCCTTGCGATAACGGGCAATGAACGGCACGGTCGCGCCGTCGTCGAGCAGGTTGACGGCGGCGGTGATCTGACGGGGCAGGACGGCGATCTCTGCGGCAATGCGGGCTTCGATGGGGGGCAGCATGACGAGAAGCAAAGCGGAAAGGGCGCGATGGTGCAGAAAGTTTTGCGCTCCTGCAATCCAAGCGGGATAAGCGGGCCACCAAGAGTTGAGAAAAGAATCTAAAATTCAGCGTTAAGTATTTGGTGGTTAGGACGAAGTTGATCTTGCGAAAACAATTTTTGCCGGAGACCCAGATGATCAAGAAATGGCAGCGCGGCCTGGTCTTCCTGTGTTTGGGCATGGTGGGGGCATCGGTTTCCCCTCCGGCCAGCGCCTCGCCTGCGACACAAAAGGCCGCGCTCCGGGCCGAGCGCGCCGTCAAGACAGTTCAGCCTGGCCCTCGCACGGTGGCAGCAAAATCCCCGCGGCCGGGGGGCGCCGCCAATCCGGCCAATCGGGCACGGCTGGTCGGGGCCCAGGGCGAGGCATCGCCGATACGCTTGCGGTTGCGCCCACCGGTCGTCGTTGCCGTACCGCCGCCACCGGTCCGGGAGCCAGTGCTGATCCCGGTGTCCATCGGCGAAGAATCCGCCCCGGTCCGCCCGGTCAAGGCGGTGCCGTCGCGGGCCTATGCCGTTGACGGTAGCTCGTTTTATCAGAACGGCCATTTGGTCCGCATTCAGGGCCTGCGCAACAGCGCCGCCGGTGAGCTTGGCAAACAGCGACTGCAGCAGATGCTCGACAGCGGAAGCCTGAGTGTGGCGCCGGTTTCGGATCCAATGAATTCCACCCTCCTAGCCGTCGTCCGGGTCAATGGCCAGGACGTTGTCGATCTGATGAACGGGACCGGCGCCCAATAACCGGGGCCTCGGCCTCCGTTGGCCCGCCGCTAGCGGAGCGCCAGCAAGGTTTGACGCCCCCACCAGATTTCCCCCGCGTCAATGGCCAGGGGAGTCGCAGCGTGGGCTGCCTCGACACAGAGCATGTGGCGGAATCCGTCTGGCGGCATGTCGGTCAGGGCAGCGCATTTGACTTCCCATGGGTTCCACACCACGACGTCGGGAAAGCCCTCGCCGTGGATCCCGAGGGCCCGGTCCCCATCGCGCAAAAGCAGTGGCCCCTGAACGCTCCGGTAGAGTCGGTCCACTTCGCGATCGACCATGAGGACGTCGCCCGTTTCGCGGCGGACTTCCCCGGATTGGGTTGCATCCTCGTAATCGCCTCCGTAGAGCCCATGGAGGCGCATCTCTTCGACCTCGTCCACCTGGAGGTAGGTATGGAGCGCCAGAGTGAGCGTGAGGGGTGCGTCACCTTGGTTGGCTACTTCGAGTTCGACGTCGAGGCGGTCATCGGCCAAAGAGACCGTGATCTCGGTCTGGCAAGGTGCCGTCCAAGGCGATTCGGCGCGCCAGTCGCGGGTTAGCGTTACCTGCGCGAAGTCACGACCGGCCTGCTGGTCCGCCAGCGTCCATTCCACCAAGCGGGCATAGCCATGCTTGGCGAGGGGGCCGCGCTCGGCAAACTGAGGAAAGCAGATCGGGATACCGCCCCGGATCGCCTGCTGGCCGTCCAAGCGGGCCCGATCGCTCAAGTAGAGCCATTCGTGACCCGCTGCGGGAACCCACGACAACACTTGTCCACCGAAGAAGCTGATGAGTGCCCGGGCGCCACCGGAAGTGGTCAGGCGCAGGGCCGGGAGGCCTTGGTGGTCAATGGATTCAATGGCAGGAGGCATGGCGCGCGAATTGGTCAATGGGAAAACGGCCCTTGGCTCGTCGTCAATTTGTCGGGTGGCGATGGCAGCCAACCAGGTGGTCATTCACCATGCCCACGGCTTGCATGTGGGCGTAGCAGATCGTGCTGCCAACGAATTTAAAGCCGCGGGCCTTGAGGGCCCGGGCTAGGGCGTCGGAAATTTCGGTCCTGGCCGGGACCTGGGCCAGGTCGGTCCAGTGATTGACGAGGGGAGCACCGCCGACAAAGTCCCAAAGGAAGCGCGCGAAAGTACCAAATTCCGCCTGGGTTGCAAGGAACGCCCGGGCATTACCAATCGCGGCGGAAATCTTTGCCCGATTGCGCACAATCCCCGGGTCGCCCAGCAGGCGCGCTATGTCCTGATCGTCGAAGGCGGCAATGGTGGCCGGGTCGAAATCGGCAAAAGCGCGGCGGTAGCCTTCCCGCTTACGCAAAATCGTGATCCAGGCCAAGCCAGCCTGGGCGCCTTCCAGGATCAGGAATTCGAACAGGCGCCGGTCGTCGAACACCGGCACGCCCCACTCCTGGTCATGGTAGGCCACGTAGAGGGGGTCGTCGCCACACCAGGGGCAGCGCGGCAGGGCGGGTTCGGCGGTCGGCGGAAGGACGGTCATATGGGTGACGGCGGGGTGACGGCGGAGGCGGCGAGCTTCGGTAGCGGGCGGCTCCCCACCTCCTTGGGCCAGATTTCAGTCCTGGAGGGTGAGAACCCCGAGTTTGACCGAATTATCTTCCGGGTCGTTGGACAGGACGAATCCCAGGCTCTGAACAAACTTGAGCATCCGTTCGTTGTTGGCGAGGAAAACCCCGGTCATGTACTCCAAGCCCTTCGCTCGGGCGGTTTCGATCAGGACGCCCATGAGCTTGCGGGCGAGACCATGCTTTTGCCAGGCGTCTGCCACAACAACCGCGAACTCGCAGGATTCCCCGTCGGGATTGACGGCATAGCGGCAAACACCGATTTCGACTTCGGTGCCGCCCTCGTCGACGGTGGCGATGAACGCCATCTCCCGGTCGTAGTCGATTTGGGTCAGCCGCGCGACCATGGCCGGGGGCAGCTCCCGCAGGGTGTTCATGAAACGCAGGTACTTGCTTTCGGCGGAGAGGTTGCGAACGAACTCGACTTCAAGGTCGGCGTCCTCAGGCTTGATGGGCCGGATGGTGACAGCGCCACCGCTGGGCTGGGCCCATTTGGTGATGAGGTGCGACGGATAGGGGTGGATCGCCATGTGGGAATAGCGGTCCGCCGAGGGCGAGACGTTTTCGACGGTGAGGCGGGCATCCACGGCCACCGCGCCGACTTCGTCGACAATCAGTGGATTGATTTCCAGGGTGCGGATCCAGGGAAGCTCGCACACCATCTCAGATACCCGCAGGAGCACCATCTCCAGGGCGTCCATGTTGACGGCGGGCATATTGCGAAATTCCCCCAGCAGGCGGGAAATCCGGGTCGAGCGGATCAGGTCCCGGACCAGGTAGCTGTTGAGCGGGGGTAGGGCGACCGCTTCGTCCTTGTGGATCTCGGTGCGGGTTCCGCCCTCGCCGAAAGTGATCACCGGGCCAAAAACCGGGTCGTGGCGTACGCCGACCATGAGTTCCCGCCCATTGCGCTTGACCACCATCGGCTCGATGGCCACGCCGTTGATGATGGCGTCCGGCTGGTTGCGGCGCACGTCCTCCAGGATCTCCTGGTAGGCGGCACGTACTGCGGCGAGGCCGTTGAGGTTCAGGCGCACCCCACCAGTGTCACTCTTGTGGGTAATCGACGGGGAGTCGATCTTCATGACCACCGGCAGGCCCAGTTCCTCCGCCAGCACCATCGCTTCGGTGGCAGAACGGGCCACCACGGTCTGGGCGATCGGGATGCGGAAGGCCGCCAGTACCGCCTTGGACTCCATTTCATTGAGGGTCTTGCGCCGCTCGGCCAGGGCGGTCTCGATTACCAGGCGGGCGCTTTCCACCGACGGCCGGTTGTGCTCGGACAGCGATGCCGGGGCTTGCATCAGGAGCTTCTGGTTGCGGTAGTAAGCCGAGATGTGGCTGAAGAGTTCCACCGCCGGCTCGGGCGTGCGGAAGGACGGAATGCCCGCTTCCTCGAAAACCTTGCGGGCCGGGCGGACCTGACCCTCGCCCATCCAGCAGATCAGCACCGGCTTGTCGGCATTGCGCTCCAGGTCCACCACCGCTTTGGCCACTTCTACCGGGTCGGTCACAGCCTGGGGCGTGAGCATCACCAGTACTCCGTCGACGTTGGGCCCTTCCAGGACGGCCTGGACGGTCTGCCGGTAGCGATCGACCGAGGCGTCGCCCAGGATGTCCACCGGATTACCCTTGGAGGCGCTCGGAGGCAGGATCTGGTTGAGTTTGGCCAGGGTGGCCTCGGAAAATTCGGCGAGGGGAATTCCCAAATCCGCGCACCGGTCGGCGGCCATGACGCCGGGCCCGCCGCCGTTGGTAACGATGGCCAGACGGTTGCCGCGCGGTCGAAAATGGGAAAACAGGGCGTTGGCCGCGGCAAAGAGCTGACCCATGTTGTAGAGCCGGATGACCCCAGCGCGGCGCAAGGCAGCGTCGAACACTCCGTCTTCGCCGGGACTGGCTCCGGAATGGAAATGCACAGCCTTGCACACGTCCGGGTGGCGGCCGACCTTGATCAGCAGCACGGGCTTCACCCGGGCCGCGCCGCGCAGGGCGCTCATGAATCGCCGTGCATCCTTGACTCCCTCCACGTAGAGGAAGATGCACTCGGTACGCGGGTCGGAGATCATGTACTCCAGCACCTCGCCGAAATTCACGTCGCCCGACGAGCCCAGGGAGACCACGGCGGAAAAGCCAACATTATTGGGCTTGGCCCAGTCAAGAATCACGGTGCACAGCGCCCCGGACTGGGAGATGAGGCCAATACTTCCTTTCACTGCCCCGCCCCGGGCAAAAGTGCAGTTGAGGCCCAGGTCCGGACGCATGATGCCGAGACAATTGGGGCCAAGCAGGCGGATCCGGTGACGCCGAGCGGCCTCAAGGACGGAGCGTTCCAGGGCTGCGCCCCGCGGGCCGGATTCGCCGAATCCGCTGGAAATCACCACCACCGCCTTGACCCCGGCCCGGCCGCAGGCGTCCACCAGCATCGGGACGGTTTGGGCCTTGGTGGCGATCACCGCCAGATCGAGACGGTGGGGTACTTCTTCGACGGTGTGGTAGCAGGGCACGCCGAGGACGGATTCATGCTTGGGATTGATGGCGAAAAGCTTTCCCTTGTAGCCAGCATCGAGCATGTTGCGGATCAACACGTTGCCGATGGAATTTTCGCGCTCGCTGGCGCCGATGATGCCGACCGCCTTGGGTTCGAGCAGGGGGGTCAGGTAATGCTTTTCATTCATGTCAATGACACCTTGACGACTGTGATGGCGACGACCGAGGAAGCAGTTTGCCCGGCCAGGAACTGGCGGATAGGATACTGCGGTGCAGCACCCCGAGTGTGACCCAAATCAAGCTTGAGCCCGATCCTGCCATTACGGCCGGGATCATCCGAGGGTGAAATAGAATCGCGCGCCCGCGTTGGGTTTCGATTCCGCCCAAACCCGCCCGCCGTGCCGCTGGATGACCCGCTCCACGGTGGCCAGACCGATGCCGGAACCCGAGAACTCGGCGGAGCCGTGCAGGCGGTGGAAGGGGCGGAAAAGTTTGTTGGCGAAGGCCATGTCGAAGCCGACGCCGTTGTCGGAGACGCAATACACCAGCTTGCCGTCCACCCGTTCGCCCGTGACGCTGACTTCGGCCCTGGGCACCCGGGCGGTAAATTTCCAGGCGTTGCGCAGGAGATTTTCGAAAACCACGCGAATCAGGGCCCGGTCGGCGTTGGCGGTGAGGCCCTGGGTGATCTGGAAATCCACCACCCGTTCCGGATTCTCGGCCCGCAGCTCATCCACGATCTGCCCGGCCAGTTCCGACACGTCCACGTGCTCGCGACGGAGTGCTTGGCGGGTGAGCCGGGCGAGTTCGATGAGGTCGTCGATCAGGGCCGCCATGCGGTGGGTGGCAGTGCGAATTCGGACCAGGTAGGCGCGCCCGGCCGGGTCGATGTGGTCGGCGTAGTCCTCTTCGATGATGTGGGCAAAACCATCAATGGCCCGCAGGGGGGCCCGAAGATCGTGGGAGACGGAGTAGGAAAAGGCCTCCAATTCCCGGTTGGAGTTTTCCAGCTCCGCAGTGCGCAGTCTTACCCGGGCCTCCAGCTCCTGGTTGAGGTTGCGCAGCGTGAGCTCCGCAATCTTGCGGCTGGAGATGTCATCGAGGGACCCGAAGATACCGCTTCCGTCCCCCTCGGCGGTGACGGCCCGCCGCATGGCCGATTCGATCCAGCGGATCTGGCCGTCCCGGGTCCGGATGCGCAGTTCCGCATGGCAGTCCGGGCGGGTACCGGCCAGGACCTGCTCCAGGGTATTGCGGGCTCGGGCGCGGTCGTCGGGGTGGAGAAAGTCCACCAGGCTGCGTCCCAGGCTGTCCTCCACCCGGAAGCCGGTGATGCGGTTCCAGGCCTGATTGAGAAACGCGAAGCGGCCCCGATCATCGGTGCGGAAGATAACTTCATTGACGGATTCCACCACATCCTTGTACCGGCTCTGGCTCTCCACCAGGGCCTGGCTCGCAGCCTGCCGCTCGGTAATATCACGCACGATCGACAGCACCGCGGGCCGGTAGTCGAGTTCGATGGCCACGGCGCTCGACTCGACGTCGACAGCGGTACCATCGACGCGGCGCAGCCGAACGTGGTGGGGCGGCACATGGCGGCCGCCATCGAGGCCCGACAAGGTTTCGAAATGGGCTTCTTCCTGGGGGCGGAAGTCGGTATCGACCTGATCCAGAAAGCTGCGCCCGACCAGATCGCTTTCCGCCTGGGCTCCCAGCAGCGTGACGCTGGCGGGATTGGCGAACTGGATGATTCCATCGCGCTGCAAGATGATTCCATCCGGCGCCAGATCGAGCAGGCGCCGATAGCGCTCCTCGCTCGCCCGCAGGGCCTGGAGGGCGGCAATACGGTCGGTGATGTCCTCCACCACGCAGATGAGGCCCCGGGTGGTGCCGTAGCTGTCGTACTGGGCCGACAAGGTCACCCGGGTCCAGATGATGCTGCCGTCCTGGCCGAGAAAGCGCTTTTCCCGGCTGGCGGTGTGAAGGTCCCCTTCCGCCAGCTTTCTCAGGTCCTGACGATCTTTTTCCTGGTCGTCCGCGTGGGTGATGGCCTCATAGCGATTGCCGACGAGATCGCCCCGGCGCCGACCAAGGATTTCGCACAGGGTGTCATTGACCGTCTGCCAGGTCCCGCCGGGCGACAGAGTGGCAATTCCCACGGGTGCGTGCTCGAAGGTGTTGCGGTAGCGGGTTTCGCTTTCGGTGAGGGCCGATTGGGCAATCCGCTCATCGGTGATGTCGGTGGACACGCCACGATAACCAATGAAACGTCCCGCGGCATCGAACAGAGGGCGGCCCGACACCGAGAACCAGATTGGCCGTCCATCGAACCAGTTGCTTTGGTATTCGAAATTGTTGAACGGGCGGTGACACATCAACGTGTTGATATGGGCCGACCAGACCGGATCGGTGGCGCTGGCTTCGGCCACATCCCACCGGGTCCGTCCCAAGAGTGCGGAGAACTGGGTGGGCCGTGGATTGTGGGGATTGGAGGTGAGGGCGGTGTATCGGAACTGGGCATCCTGCTCCCAATACCAGTCCGACGATAGCTCCACCAGATCACGGAACCGCGCCTCGCTGACCCGAAGGGCCTCCTCGGCGGCGATGCGCTCGGTCACGTCCCGCCCCACCCCTCGATAGCCAAGGAACCGGTCTGCGTCGAATATTGGCTTGCCCGATAGCTCAAGGCGGCGAACCTGACCCTCCAGATTGCGCAGCGAACGGGTCAAACGGATCGCTTCGTGGGCCTCGAACCGGGCCCGGTCGTCACTTCTCGCACCCTCGTCGGTATTGAGGAATTCCAGTTCCCAGGGGGTTTTGCCGACGATGGCCTCGGGGTCGAGCCGGGCGACGTTGAGGATGCCGTTGGACACCAGGGTGAAGCGATGGTTGGCGTCGGTCTCCCACAACCAATCTGCCGAAAGCTCGATGAACCCGAGAAGCCGGGCCTGGTTGAAATCGCTGACCTGGGTGGCGCTTCGGGCGTAGCTCAGGGCGAATTCGACGTCCTCCCGCCGCGCTCGCAGCAGCAGGGCGCCGAGAGAACCCAGGCTGATCAGGATGATCCCCGCCACCCAGGGCAGCGCCGTCAGCCATCGGCTGCCGGGTTGGGGGGGCACACGAAGCTGGAGGTGCCAGCCGTTGCCGCCTGCGGCCTCCAGCGGGAGCCGGAGGGTGTCCGGCGGGTGGGGTAGGGCGAGGGCATCCGGTGGCAACAGCATGGGGGCCAGATCGACCCCCAGGGCTTGTTCGACCAGGATCTGGGCGTCGAAAGTCAGGACGTGGATTGCTCGTGGCACGGACTCGCCAAGGGGGCGATATGCGGCCACCAGGACCAATGCAGGTCGCCCATCCGGGCCGCTGGCCTGAAGGTCGTGGGTAATGGCGCCGCGTTGGTTGGCCAGACGGGACGTGAGGGGTGCTGGCAGCACACTGCCCAGGAGTTCTGGCGCCCCCGCCGGAAGGCCGGGGGCCACCGCGGCCACCTCGTAGGTCGGCGGGAAGGCGGTGGGCGCGGCGCGAAACGGCAGGGTGTCGCGGGCCGGAGTCGGCTGATACAGCAGCGCATTGCGAAGGGCGCCTGGGAACGCCTTGCGCAGACCAGCGGCCCCTTCCTGAAAACGCTCGGTGTCGCCGTCGATCCGGCCGGGGGCGAAGGCGAGCCCTGAAATGCGGCCGCTGATATTGTCCAGCAGGCGGGGCCACTCTGCAGCCTTGCGACGGGCGACTTCCAGCTCTTGGGTTCGGCAGTATTCGACCACCACGGTATGCAGGTGGAAGGTGGCGACGGCGCCGAGAGCCAGGCTTCCCAGCAGAATGAGCCAGGGCCACCAGCGGCTGGGTGGGGTGACCGGGGTGGAGGGCGTCGTGGGGGGCGACAAGGCGGCAGGAGTCTCCCGAAAGTATCCCCCAATCATAGCGTCTTGCCGGCGGGCGAGAAGGGGAATCACCAAGATCGGCGGGGATCGGGCGGAAAGTTTGCGAGAAACGCTAAAATCCACGCCTTGGACCCGTCCGCGGGGACCGTCGGCGCGGACTGTGGGGTCGGCATCGCCGGTCGCCGGGGTGGGATCGCCCCCCAAACTGGAATTTCGAACATGCAAGCAAGCCTCAAAGAACCGTCACTTTTCAAGGAGGCAGCCTTCATTGCCGGACAATGGATCGCTGCCGACAGCGGAGCCGATTTTCCCGTGGTGGACCCGGCCAGCGGCCAGACCCTGGGCCGGGTCCCGGATATGGGAGCCGGTGAGACCCGTCGCGCCATTGCGGCTGCCGAAGCGGTATTGCCGGCCTGGCGCGGTCTGCTTGCCCGCGAGCGTTCCCTCATTTTGCGACGCTGGTACGATCTGATGCTTGCCCACGCCGACGATTTGGCGACCCTGATGACCCGGGAACAGGGCAAGCCCCTGGCGGAAGCCCGTGGCGAGGTGAGCTACGCTGCCTCATTTGTCGAATGGTTCGCCGAGGAAGGCCGTCGGGTCTATGGCGACACCATCCCCACCAATGGTCACGACCGGCGCTTAATGGTGATCCGCCAGCCGGTCGGGGTCTGCGCGGCCATCACGCCGTGGAACTTCCCGGCGGCGATGATCACCCGCAAGGTGGCTCCGGCCCTGGCCGCAGGGTGCACGGTGGTGGTCAAACCGGCCGAGCAGACGCCGTTCACCGCCCTGGCTCTGGCCGAGCTGGCCTGTCGGGCCGGATTCCCACCTGGGGTCATCAATGTGCTTACTGGCAATCCCGTGGCCATCGGCGGGGAGCTCACGGCGAGCCCGGTGGTGCGCAAGCTGTCCTTTACCGGGTCCACCGAGGTTGGGCGCCTGCTAATGGCCCAATCCGCCCCGACGATCAAGAAGCTGTCCCTGGAACTGGGCGGCAATGCCCCGTTCATCGTCTTCGACGATGCCGACCTCGATGCGGCCGTGGAAGGGGCGATGGCGTCCAAATACCGCAACACCGGCCAGACCTGCGTGTGCGCCAATCGGCTGCTGGTGCAGCGGGGCGTCTATGACCGGTTTGCCGCGAAGCTTGCGGCGGCGGTGGCCGATCTCAAGGTGGGGGCCGGGTTGGAGCCCGGCGTCAATCAAGGACCGCTGATCGATAGTCAGGCCGTCGAGAAAGTTGAGCGGCACATCGCCGATGCCGTGGCCAAGGGGGCACGGGTTCTGGCGGGGGGGCGTCGCCACCGCTTGGGCGGTACTTTCTTCGAGCCAACGGTCCTGGCCGACGTGACGCCAGAAATGGCCGTGGCTCGGGAGGAGACCTTCGGGCCGGTGGCGCCGCTCTTCCGCTTCGACAGCGAGGAGGAAGCGGTGCGTCTGGCCAATAATACCGAGTTTGGTCTCGCTGCCTATTTCTTCTCCCGGGATGTGGGACGGATCTTTCGTGTGGCGGAGGCGCTGGAGTACGGCATGGTCGGGATCAATACCGGCACAATGTCCAATGAGCTGGCGCCCTTTGGCGGGGTCAAGCAGTCAGG
This sequence comes from Zoogloeaceae bacterium, assembly GCA_016791025.1. GTDB lineage: Bacteria > Pseudomonadota > Gammaproteobacteria > Burkholderiales > Rhodocyclaceae > JAEUNX01. Next base: position 13,006 of record JAEUNX010000180.1, read on the forward strand.
GATCGGGCGGGAAGGCTCCCGCTACGGCATCGACGAATATCTCGAAATGAAGTACCTGTGTCTGGCCGGTGTCGACCGGTGAGCCCCGCTTCGGCGTGGGCGGGGCAACCGGCATGAGCGGGTGGGAAGCCGGACATGACGCCTTGGCTGCCCCGTCACCCTGGGTCACCCGATTCGCACCTTTGCTGCCAACGGGGGCGGCGGTGCTGGATTACGCCTGCGGTCGCGGGCGTCACGCCCGCTGGCTCGCCCTGCGCGGCTATCGCGTGGAAGCGGTGGACCAGGATCCGGCGGCGATTGCGGGGCTGGCCGGGGTCACTCATCTCGAGGGCCGTGTGGCGGACCTGGAGGCCGGCGTCTGGCCATATGCCGGCCAGCAGTATGACGGGGTGGTGGTCACTCATTACCTCTACCGTCGACGCCTGCCCAGCCTGCTGGGCCTGGTCAGGCCCGGTGGCGTTCTGATTTACGAAACCTTCATGGTCGGCAATGAGCGTTTCGGCAAGCCGAGCAATCCAGATTTCCTCCTTCGGCCCGGGGAACTCCTCGAACTCGTGCGCGGCGCCTGGACTGTTGTGGCCTTCGAGCAGGGCGAGGTAGCCCGTCCACGGCCCGCCATGATCCAGCGGCTGTGCGCGGTCAAGGGCCTAGGTGCCGCCGTCGTCCTTCCCGGGGGCTAGGTCGGTCGGGGCGGGTTGTGAGGGATAGCCCTTGAAGCCTTCCAGACGGTAGAGGTAGGCCCGGCGGTGGAAGTCGCGATGGACCGCCACGTTCACCTCACCCAGGGACGTGGCCTGGGCGAAACTGCCCAGGACCCGGGAGTCGAGGGGCTGACGGGAAACATACACAAAGGGGCGGTCGGGGTAGTCTTCCAGCCGCGTGGTGAGCTGGTAATGGTCCATTACGGTGTGGCTGGGGTTCCAGCTCGCCAGATCCTTGATGTCGAGGGCGTAGGCGAGTTGGGCAAGGATGTCCCGGTCATCCGCCACCAGGACCGCACCCGGTGTGTTCCGCAGGGCCGGCGCCACGGCCTCGGCGAAGGCCTGCCAGCCTCGGGCCCGCTTGTAGGGATCGTTGCGGCCCGTGAGCTCCTTGCCGGCCACTTGCGCCAAATCTGGCCAATGGTAGGCGCCGACCATGAGAATCCCGTTCAATGCGACGGCAATGGCGAGAAAGCGCCAGTGCCGCTTGTCCGCCAGGTGGGCCACCGTCAACAGCAGGCCGCCAATGAAGATCGGTGCCGCCCAGTTGCCATTGGCCCGCCCGGTGGCCGCCTGGTAGCAGACCAGGACCAGGAGGGGCAGGGTCATGAGGGCCAGGGCCCGATAGCGTGGGTCGCCCAGGCGGCGTGGCAGGGTGGCCACCGCCACGAGAAAGGCCAGGGCGAGGAGCGCACCCATGGAGAGCACCTGGGCGCCGAGGAACTCACCGAGTTCGCCCGGATTCCAGTGGCGATGATTGAGGCGGGTGATCTCGGCGGTATGGCGGAAGGTCGGGAAGTCGTGCTGACTGTTCCACCACAAGTTGGGCGTCAGGATCAGCACCGCCAGGGCAACGGCGATCCACGGTCGTGGGCCGAGGAGTTGGCGCCGTCCCTGGGGGTGGGACAGGATGACCAAGAAGGCAGAGCCGATGAACGCCGCCATGGTGTATTTGGACATCAGCCCGAGACCCGCCCATAGCCCGACCAGCAACCAGGACGACCAGCGTCCGTCCTCCAGGGCTCGCCAAAGGGCTGCGAGGCCGGCCGTCCAGAAGAACAGCAGCAGGGCATCGGTGGAGATGAACAGCCCGAGGGCGGAGACCAGCGGAAGGGTGATGAAGGCCACCCCGGTCCACCACCCCACCTGGGGCGAGAACAGTTTGCTCCCCAGGTTCTGCAGCATCAGGGCCGTGGCCGGGTAGAGGAGCAGGGACGGCAGCTTGAGGGCGATCAGGTTCTGGCCGAAGGCCGCGGTGGAGGCGGCGATCAGCCAGGCGACCAGCGGTGGTTTGGAGTAGTAACCGAAATCCGGGTGCTGGGCCCAGCCCCAGTAGTAGGCCTCATCCACATAGGGGTCGATGCCCAGGTGCAGGATGACCCCGACCCGGTAGAGGGTCAGGAGGGCGACCAGAACGAAGAGGGCGAGGACCGGACGGGACGGCATGTCAGGGCGTTTCCTGTTTGCGGACCAGGGCCACGCCACCGGCGCGATAGAGGACGTCCACCCCGGCTTCGGGCATCCGGTCGGTCCGGACCAGGGCGAGTTCCCCGGGCTCCGGGGGGCGACTCGGGGTGACCGCCTGGCGATAGACGCTGAAGCTCGGCGCCGTGGTGAAGCGCCAGGTGACGGCCGGGCCCCCGAGTTCCCGGGCCATCCATCCGGCGGTGCGCACCGGACCCTGCAGGACGTCGCCAAGGAAGGGGTTGACCGCCAGCGCCAGGGCCGCGACCTGGAGGGTGCCGGCTATGGCCAGCCGCGACCAGACCGGCAGCCCCTTCCTCGCGATGACCACCGCAATCCATAGCGCCAGAGCCCCGCCGGTAACAAGGTAGTAGAGGGGGCCGGCTGCCTCTGGGGCACGGCCAAGCTGGGCGCGGTAGAAGGCATCGCCGGCGCTGCTTTCGGACAGGGCCGCGCACACGAGCGGGAGCCAGGGTAGGGCGGCGAGGAGGAGCGTTGGCGCCAGCAGGTGCAGCCAGGCCCGGCGGAGCTCCCCGCGGTGACTGGCGATCAGCAGGAACAAGGGTGTTGCACCGTAGAGGGCGTAATGGGGCAGCTTGGTTCCGGATGCGGAGAAGAACACCACCACGAAGGCCGCCCACAGCCAGAGAAAGCGCCGCACGCCGGTGGCGGCGTCCTCCCGCGCCCGGCCCAGGCTGGCCAGCAGGGGGCCAATCCAGGGCAGGAGAAGAAGCGGCAGAACCCCCACGTAGTAGAACGCGCTGCCCGCATGGCCCTCCAGGGTGGCGGTGAAGCGCTGGACGTTGTGACGAAGGAAGAAGCCGTCGATGAAATCCTGCCCATGGACGGCCAGGGCGTGCAAATACCAGGGCACGGCGATGGCGAGGAGGATCGCCCAACCCAGGGGGTCGAACACCGCCCGCAGCCAGGGGCGCCAGGCCAGGCGGCTGGCGCAATAGACGAAGGTCACGCCAGCCGGAACGATCAGGGCGATGGGCCCTTTGGCGAGCAGGCCCAGACCCATCCAGACGTAGCTGCGCAGGAGCGGCGCCCGCCGGTGAGACTCCAGGTGTCGCCAGGCATCGAAGAGGGTGAGGGCGAGCAGCATGTTGAGCAGAGCGTCCGCCGTGGCGGCCCGGCCAATGATGAACGGACCCAACGAGGTCGAGACCACCGCCAGGGCGGCCAGGGCCGTATCGCGCCCGAAGCGCTGGCGGGCGAAATGCCAGGTCGCATAGGCCCAGACGGTGGCGCACAGGGCCGAAGGCGCGCGAAAGGCCCACTCGGTGGGTCCAAATACTAGGACGCCGGCGGCCTGGAGCCAATAAACCAGGATCGGCTTGTCGAATCGCGGGGCCCCGTTCAGGTAGGTGAACAAAAAATCCTGGCGCTCGAACATCTCCCGGGTGGCTTCCGAGAACGCGCCCTCATCGACATCGAAGAGCGGCGCACCGCCAAGGCGGGTGAAGAACGCCAACAAGGGCAGCAGGAAGATGAGGGCTGCGACCGGCGCACCCTGGGCCTCGCGGGGTGGGTTCATGGGGCGGACAGCCGGTGCCAGCCGTCGTCGTCACCCAGGGGGGCGGTGGGCCGGGCGAGATAGGCCTGGGAGGCGCCGGACTCGAACAGGACCCGGGCAAGCAATTCCGCCAGGACTCCGGAGGTCACCATCTGAACCCCGGCGATTACCAGGAAGAAGCCGCCGAAGAGCAGCGGCCGGGTGCCGATGGATTCTCCGAAAAACAGCTTGACCCCGAAGAGGTAGGCCAGGATCGCCATGCCCAGGGCGCCGAGCGCGATGCCGATGCCGCCGAAGAAATGCCCGGGGCGGGTGCGAAAACGCATGAAGAAGTAGACAAACAGCAGATCCAGGACGACCCGGAAAGTACGGGAAATGCCGTATTTGGACTGTCCAAACATTCGGGCGTGGTGGGTTACCACTTCCTGGGCGATGCGCCGAGGGGTGGTGACCGTCGCCAGCCAAGCGGGGATGAAGCGGTGCATTTCGCCGTAGAGCTTGACGTTCTTGATGGTGCTGGCGCGAAACACCTTGAGGCTGCAGCCATAGTCGCGCAACTGGACGCCGGTCATCCGCGCGATGAGGCGGTTGGCGATGCGGGACGGGATCTTGCGCAGGAGGAGCCCGTCCTGGCGGTTCTTTCGCCAGCCCGCCACCAGGTCCAGGTCTTCCGTGAGCAGGCGATTCACCATGCGCGGAATATCGATGGGGTCGTTCTGCAGGTCCCCGTCCATGGTCACGATCACGTCGCCCCGGGCGGCATCCAGACCGGCCTGCATGGCGGCGGTTTGCTTGAAATTGCGCACCAGGTTCACCACCCGCACATGGGGGCCGTAGGCGCGGGCGCAGCGTTGAAGCTCCGCCGGCGTGGCGTCCGAGCTGCCGTCGTCCACCAGGACCACTTCCCAGGGCCAGGGGTAGGGGTTCAGGGCAAGGTGGATCCGCTCCAGGAGGGGCTCGACGTTGTCGGCTTCGTTGTACATGGGGACCACCACCGACAAACGGTGCTTGGGGAGGCCCAGCGGGATCTGGGGCTCGGCGGAAGGCAGGGGCGATGAGGTCATGGACTGGTTTTGGTTGAGGAATGGGATTGAGGGGCGGTCGATTCTCCGTCGGAGGGTCGGCCGAACATTCCGGCCAGCCAGGCGACGGCGCCCACTGAGAGAGCGCTGGCGATCACGAAGAGATGGAGGACCAGCGCGGCCTGAAGGCCATCGGCCAGCGGCACACCGGCAGGGAGGAGGGCTGCCGCGGCTCCGGCTTCGTAGGTGCCAAAGCCGGCGACACCTTGAACCGGCAGGATCGCGGCCAATTCGGCACCCAGGGCCCCGGCCGCGCCGGTCGCGAGATCTCTGGGCAACAAAGCCGCGAGCAGGGCAGCCTGGGCGAGAAGTTTGACCGACCAATTGGCGAGGGTCCACAGCCAGCCATAGCGGGCGTGACGGGCGCTCTCCGCAAAGGCGTCCCGGACCCGGCCCAGGCGGGAGAGCCACCCCTCGCCGCCGAGCCAGTCGTGGGGCTGGCGGGCCCAGCGCGGCAGATACCACGCGAGACCGAGAACTCCAGCGAGGCCCAGGCCCCGCAAGATGGCGGGCAAGTCCGGCCAAATCAGGACCGCCAGGGCCAGCACCACGAAGGCGTCCTGCAGCCGCAGCCAGAACAGGGAGGCGACTCCCCGGGTGAGGGGGGTGCCGAAGGTCTGGCGCATGAGCAGGGGAAAGGCCGCCTCGCCGCTGCGGAAGGGCATCACATTCACCAGGGCGTTATGGACCAGGACGATCCGTAGGCAGGTGGGATAGCGGCGCCCCACCTCGCGGTGAAATTCGTCGTGGATGCGCAGGGCGCGCAGGGCGTAGCTCACCAGGAATCCGAGGAAGGCAAGCCCCACCACCTGCGGGGAGAGCCGTGTGAGGCCGGCTTCCAGCCCCTGCCAGCGGGCGTCGTGGGCCAGCCAGGCCAGGAGGGCAAGGCTGAAGGCGACGGCGAGGATGCGTTTCACCGATCCGGACCTCCAGGCGCGCGCTGCCGAGGCAGGTCGGGCGCGGCCCGGCGGGAGAGGGTGTGCCGGCAGGGGTCGGGCATGGGCGGCCTGAACATGAAAGGTGCCTGATTCTAGCCGAAGCGCCGGACGACGTCCCTGACCGGGCCTTGGGCCCCAGGGGCGCGGGGGTGTCTCAGGTATAATCCTGAGCTTCATCCGTGCCAGCAAGGCCATTTCCGGCCTGCTCCGGGCCACACCGTCTTTCTCGAGCCTTTCGCCTGAACTCCGCCATGTCCGACTTTCTCAAGCTGCGCGGTGGCGCGGCGTTTTCGCCCAATCGCCTCGCCCGACTGACCCAGAAGGTGGGGACGCTCCTGCCCAAGCTGAAGGGGCTGGCCGCCGAGCACTGGTATTTCGTGGATCTCGCCCAGCCGCTCTCGCGGGTGGAGGCGGATCGGCTGGTGGACCTTCTGGGCGCGCGACCGGCCACCCCCGAACCGCCGGCCGGGACCCTGGTCCTCGTCACGCCACGACTGGGCACCATTTCCCCCTGGTCGTCCAAGGCCACGGACATTGCCCGCCAGTGTGGCTTCGAGCAGGTGCTGCGGGTCGAGCGCGGCGTGGCCTATCGGGTGGACATCAAGGCGGGCCTCGACGAGGCGCGGCGGCAGGCCCTGCTGCCCGTGCTCCACGACCGCATGACCGAATCGGTGCTGGCGGAACTGGACGAGGCGGCTGGCCTGTTCCGCCACTATTCACCCCAGCCCCTCGCGAGCGTCGATCTCCTTGGCGGGGGCCGGGCGGCGCTGATGGCGGCGAACGGCGAACTGGGCCTGGCCTTGTCCGAGGACGAGATCGACTACCTGGTGGACAACTTCACCCGCATGGGGCGCAACCCCACCGACGTGGAGCTGATGATGTTTGCCCAGGCCAATTCCGAGCACTGCCGGCACAAGATCTTCAATGCCGACTGGGTGATCGACGCTCGTCCGATGGGCAAGAGCCTCTTCGGCATGATCAAGGAAACCCACGCGGCCCACCCGCAGGGGACGGTGGTGGCCTACTCCGACAACGCCTCGGTGATCGAGGGCGCCACGGTGGAGCGCTTCTATCCCGACGCTGACGGCGAGTGGGGATTCCGCCCCGAATCCACCCACATCCTCGCCAAGGTCGAGACCCACAATCACCCCACCGCCATTTCGCCTTTCCCTGGCGCGTCCACCGGCTCGGGGGGCGAGATTCGCGACGAGGGCGCCACGGGTCGCGGTGCCAAGCCGGTGGCTGGTCTGGCGGGTTTCTCGGTATCGAACCTGGAGATTCCGGAGTTCATCCAGCCCTGGGAGCGGCCCTATGGCAAGCCGGGGCGGATCGCCTCCGCCCTGGAGATCATGATCGACGGGCCCCTGGGGGCCGCGGCCTTCAATAACGAGTTCGGCCGGCCCAACCTCGCCGGCTACTTCCGCACCTTCCAGCAGGAGGTCATGGGGGAGGTGCGGGGCTATCACAAGCCGATCATGATCGCCGGCGGGGTGGGCCTGATTCAGGCCGAGCAGGCCCTCAAGGTGGCGTTCCCCGCCGGTACCCTGCTTATCCAACTGGGCGGCCCGGGGATGCTCATTGGGCTGGGGGGCGGCGCGGCGTCCTCCATGGCGACGGGCACCAACACGGCAGACCTGGATTTTGCCTCCGTGCAGCGGGGCAACCCGGAAATCCAGCGCCGCTGCCAGGAAGTGATCGACGCCTGCTGGCAACTCGGCGCGGCCAACCCCATTTTGTCGATTCACGATGTGGGCGCGGGGGGCCTGTCCAACGCTTTTCCCGAGCTGGCTGACTCCGCCGGCCTGGGTGCTGCCTTCGAGTTGCGGGAGGTGCATATCGAGGAGCCGGGCATGAGCCCGCGGGAGATCTGGTCCAACGAGTCCCAGGAACGCTACGTGCTGGCCGTGGGGCCAGAGGGCCTGGCCACATTCCGGGCCTTCTGCGAGCGTGAACGCTGCCCCTTCGCGGTGGTGGGCGAAGCGACGGCCGACGGTCAGCTCACCGTTTCCGACCGCCACTTCGGCAACAAACCGGTGGATATGGAGATGCAGGTTCTCCTGGGCAAGCCGCCCAAGATGACCCGCAACGTCTCCCGCCGCGCCCGCCATCTGCCGCCGTTCGACACCACCGATCTCGATCTCGCTGAGGCGTGCCATCGCGTGTTGCGTATGCCGTCGGTCGCGTCCAAGAGCTTTCTTATCACCATCGGTGACCGTTCGGTGGGCGGGCTCACCGCGCGGGACCAGATGGTCGGCCCCTGGCAGGTCCCGGTGGCGGATGTGGCCGTCACCGCCATGAGTTTCGAAGGCCATCTCGGTCAGGCCTTCGCCTTGGGAGAGAAAACACCCCTCGCTTGTGTCGATGCGCCGGCCTCGGGTCGCATGGCGGTGGGCGAGGCGGTCACCAATCTTGCGGCGGCGGACGTTGCGGATCTCGGCCAGGTCAAGCTATCCGCCAACTGGATGGCGGCGGCGGGGCATCGGGGCGAGGATGCCCAGCTTTTCGACACGGTGGAGGCTGTTTCGGCGTTCTGCCAAAGTGCGGGTCTGTCCATCCCGGTCGGCAAGGACAGCCTCTCGATGCGCACGGCGTGGCAGGAGGCCGGTCAGGACCGGCAAGTGGTGGCGCCCCTGTCTCTCATCGTCACCGCTTTTGCCCCGGTCCAGGATATTCGCCGCACCCTCACGCCGCAGTTGCAACTGATCGAGGGGGTCGAGACGGAGCTGGTCCTCATCGACCTGGGGCACAACCTTAACCGGCTCGGGGGTTCCGCCCTGGCCCAGGCCTATGCCTCGGTGGGAGAGGTGGCGCCGGACGTGGCCCCTGCGGACCTCGTTGCGTTCTTCGGGCTGATCCAGCGCTTCCGCCAGGAGGGGCTGCTGCTGGCCTACCACGACCGGGGGGACGGTGGTCTCTTCGCCACCCTGTGCGAGATGGCCTTTGCCTCCCGCTGCGGCCTTTCGGTACTCCTCGATACCCTCTGCTACGACGTGTTCATGAACGATGTGGACGGGCTCGAAAAGAAGCCGGATACCCTCAAAGGGCGGTTTCGTGACCGGATCTTCGCTGGCCTGTTCAGCGAGGAACTCGGCGCTGTGATCCAGATCCGGCGGGAAGATCGGGCACGAATCACCGAGCCGTTGCGCCAGGCGGGCCTGGCCTACCATTTCGTGGGCGAGCCCAATGCCCGGGACGAGATCCGTTTCTGGCGGAACGCCAAGCTCCAGTTTGCCGCGCCCCGGGCCGAGCTTCTTCAGCTCTGGAGCGAAACCAGCCACCGAATTGCCCGTCTGCGGGACGACCCGACCTGTGCCGACGAGGCCTTCGCCGGGCTTGCTGCCGGGGAGGATCCTGGTCTCACGGTGGCGCCCAGTTTCGACCCCGCCGAGGATATTGCCGCGCCCTTCATCGCCACGGGAAAGCGTCCGCTGGTGGCCATCCTGCGGGAGCAGGGGGTGAACTCCCAGTCCGAGATGGCGGCAGCCTTCACCCGCGCCGGCTTTGCCGCGGTGGATGTGCACATGTCGGACCTGCAGGCGGGCCGGGTCAGTCTGGCGGATTTCATGGGTCTTGCCGCCTGCGGCGGTTTTTCCTACGGGGACGTGCTGGGCGCCGGGCAGGGTTGGGCGAAGTCGATTCTCTTCAATCTCCGGCTGCGGGACGCCTTCGCGGCCTTCTTCAACCGCGACGACACTTTCGCCCTCGGGGTCTGCAATGGCTGCCAGATGATGGCCCATCTGGCCCCCATCATTCCCGGAGCGGAGGCGTGGCCGACCTTCCAGCGCAATCGCAGCGAGCAGTTCGAGGCCCGCTTCGTCATGGCCGAGGTGCTCGATAGCCCGTCCCTGTTCTTTGCCGGCATGGCGGGGAGCCGGATGCCCATCGTGGTCTCCCATGGCGAAGGTCGGGCGGTGTTCGCGACCCCTGCGGCAGCGAGCGAGGTGACCGCGGCGGTGCGATTCGTCGACCACCAGGGCCGCCCCGCCGAGACCTATCCGCTCAATCCCAATGGTTCGGCTGGCGGACTCACGGGCGTGACCACCGCCGATGGTCGCTTCACGATCCTGATGCCCCACCCCGAGCGTACCCATCGCACCGTGCAGATGAGTTGGGCGCCGGCCGGGCTTGGGGAGGATGCGCCCTGGATGCGGATGTTCCGCAACGCACGGCGCTGGGTGGGCTAGGCGCCTCAGGCTTCCAGGGCAGAGAGATCCAGCGCCGCGAGGGCCTGGCAGCAGGCCAAGCCCCGATGCTTTAGGGCTTCGGCGGCCTGGACGAGGCTCGCGACGTCCATGTCAGGCTGGCGCCGCTCCAGTTGCAGGGCCTGATCCGCGCCTTCCAGGTCACCCACCGTGGCGAATACCGATCGCAGGGCATGGGTAAGCCGGATGAGGGTTTCCTGATTTCCCTCTCGGGCGGCCTGGAGGACGTGATCGAGGTCTTGGGGGACCTGTTCAAGGAAGGTGTCGCGAACTATTGCGATGGTGTCGAGACCGACATTCTGGAACCGTGCGAAGTAATCGCTGTGATCTGGTTGCGACGAATTGACCTGGGCCGAATGGGCGCTGCCATCGCGGAGCTTTTCGTACAACACGGTGGTGCGAACGGGCTTGGTGATGAAGTCGTCCATGCCGGCCTTCAGGCAGGCGTCCCGGTCCTCGCCACTTGCATTGGCGGTCATGGCGATGATGCGGCCACGATAGCCCTCGGACCGCAGGATGCGGCAGGTTTCCGGCCCGTCCATCACCGGCATGCGCATGTCCATGAGGATCACATCGAACGGTTTGTCGCTGCGTTGCCTTACCTGCTCCAGGGCATCCAGCCCGTGGTTTGCGACCACGCAGGTCGCGAGTCCATCCCGCGCCAGGAGATCGACGATCACTTTCTGGTTGACCGGGTGATCCTCCACCACCAGCACCGTCAGGGGCTCCCGGTTCACGTCGCGCCACCCAGATTGTTGGGGTAGGGCGCAGCGGGCCCCAAGATCGTCGGTTGAGGCATCGGCAACGACAACCGGCAGATCGAGGTGGAAGCAGCTTCCTTCGCCGGGATGGCTTTCCACCCAGATTTTCCCGCCTAACATCCGGGTGATCTCGCGACAGATGCTGAGTCCGAGCCCAGTTCCGCCGAATTTACGGGTCACAGAGCGCTCGGCCTGGATAAAGGGTTCGAAGATCTTGTCCAGTTGATCGGGCGGAATGCCAATGCCGGTGTCGCGAACGCTGAGGTGGAGGTGAGGCTCCGAGTGCCGTTGCGCACGATCGAAGCGGGCTTCCAGCGTCACGGCGCCCTGACGGGTGAATTTGATCGCATTTGACACCAGGTTTATGAGCACCTGGGTCAGGCGAGGCGCGTCGCCGACGATGATAGGTGGCAAGTCGTCGGCCAGATGGGTGGACAGTCTCAGGCCCTTTTCCCGTGCCTTGGCGCTCAGCAAGCGCATGGGCTCCTCGAGCACCGGGCGCAGAGCGAAGGGGATTAGTTCCAGTTCCAGGCGACCGGCCTCGATCTTGGAGATGTCGAGGATGTCATTCACGATCGCCAGCAGTGAATCCGCGGAAGACTTGAGAATCTGCAGATACTCTCGCTGGGTCGAGTCCAGCACTGTGTCCAGCGTGAGTTCGGCCATTCCAATCACCCCGTTGAGAGGTGTGCGGATTTCATGGCTCATGGTGGCCAGGAAGGCGCTTTTTGCCCGATTGGCCGATTCGGCCGCTTCCATCGCCCGACGCAACTCCTGTTCGGCCTCCTTCAGGGGGGTGACGTCGGTGATGACCCCCAGCAGCGAGGTGATCTTCCCTTCAGCGTTGGTCAGCCCAACCCGGTGGAAGAAGCACTCACGGACTTCACCCGACCGCAAGTGCACAGTCCGCGGAAAGACTTGGCGAGGCTCCACCCCCGAAAATAAGGCAGCGTCCTGGGTATCTGCCATTTCGTCGGGCGTCGAAATATCGCCATAGCGGCGACCGATGAAGGCCTCTGGCGTGAGCCCGAACAGCCGCCCGAAAGCCTCGTTCAGGCGAAGGTAGCGCCCGGCCTGATCCTTGTGATAGGCCGCTACTGGCAGTGCCTCGAACAGGGTTTCGGTGAAATGCAGTTGCTCGGTGAGTTGTGCTTCCAGGGTTTTGGTGGCGGTGATCTCGGTCTGGATCGAAATAAACTGGGTGAGGGTCCCCTGGGTATCGAGAAGTGGAACCATGGTTGCTTCGGTCCAATACAGGTTTCCGTCCTTGGCCCGATTGCAGATCTGGCCCTTCCACACCTGCTTGTTCTTGAGGGCCGTCCAGAGCTCTTCGAAGAAGCGCGCGCCATGGACGCCCGAGCGAATGAGGCGGTGGTCGGCACCGATGAGTTCCTCCCGGGTGTAACCACTGACCCGGCAGAAGTGGTCATTGGCGTAGGTGATGCGGCCATCGACATCGGTGACGCCGACGATGGCGTGCTGATCGAGAGCGAATTTTTGTTGTTTTACCTGGTTTCGCTGATTGGCCAATGCGTCCACCAGAGCGGCCAGGCCATCGGAGAGGGCTTCGAGGTCGTCAGTGTCGTCATTGGGGGCCTGGCCCAGATCACTCCGCATGCGGGCCATGGTTTCGCGCAGCGATCGGATGGCCCGATCCCGGGCGATCAGGTTGCGGTGGAGGGTCGCGTTCGCGGTGGCCAGCTCCTCGGTGCTGAGGCTCAGGCTGCGATCGAGGAGCGCGACGTCGCGATCCGCTTGGTCGTAATGGCTGCTGACCCGGCCAAGAAAGTCCTTCAAGCCGCTGAGAAGATTGCCGGGCGGGGCCGACCCACCCGCTTCGGCGGCACCGTCGATGCGGGAGAGCCAATCCTGGACGGCGCTATCGCTGTCCAGATTGAGGCTGCGCCGCAGTTGACGCAGCAGAAGGCGGTGAAGTGGCCGGTTCAAACGTCGCCTTCGCCAAGTAAAGTTATGGTCATGGTCTGGTTGTGGAGACGGCAATCGGTGGTGAGGCCGCTTGGGCCGATTTCCCCATTGGAATAGAACCCCGCCACGGTGAGCGGGCGGGGACCCATCTCTAGGGCTGCCGCAACTTCGTCCTCGACCCGCTCACCGAGCAAAAGCTTGCGGCCGATACAACTAACCAGCAGAGCCAGACTCGCGCTGTCCCGGGCCGCCGGGGTGAAGGCACGCTCCGCCGCGACTTCCGCGCCATCGACCAGGCCTTCAGAGTTGGTATGCATGAGCTGGAGGAAACTCCCTTCCCGGACCGACCCGGCAAGGATAAGACTGCCGCCTTCGTCGTCAATGCCGATGATGGTGCGGATGAGGCCGGTTTCCTGGCCATCTTCGTCGAGGACGGAGAACGGAAAAAGGAGGCCCGAGGCTGGCAGGTCGGTCGCATAGTCGCCGAGATAACGGCGATAGACGTCGAGGGCGCGTTCGCTCTCCAGGCGATAAAGGCGGTTTCCGTCGCAATGGGTGACCTGGCGGATGGGCCCGAAGGGTTTCCAGCCGCCATAAGATCCGTGGCCAAATCGAAGTTGCGGGCCTTTCAGGGCGATGGCCACCACCCGCTCGGAGTGGATTCCCGACGGGCCTATGGTCCAGGTCTGGCGAAATCGTCCTTCGTCGCCGGCAAGGCCGCCCGAGATCGGAACGCCCGGGGGCAGCTCTGCCATCATGCCCTCCACCAGTCGGGCGCCATCGATCGCTGTTCCGGGGGCAAACACGATCAGGAGGTCCGGGTTGCTCTCCACCATCGCGCGTGCCAGTTGCTGGCCCGCCGCGTAGCTTTCGGTGGCTGAGGGGATGCTGGTTTCGAAGAGAGATATCGTTGTGCTGTCGAACTTTACTGCGGTGACGACACATTGGTGGTCGAGGACCGCCGTTCCTGCGATCTCGCCCGCGGTGGAGCATCCCGTGCAGCGCCCCGGAAATGCCGCGACCAGCACCTCCAGGGACTCGGGTGCTTCGAACCAGGCCGGGGCCGCATGGATCAGAAGGAGGTCCGGCGCGAAATCCCGCAACTGCGGGAGGGCCGTCGTCACATCCGAGGGGGTGCGAAAGATGCGCTGTAGGGTTTTCAAGTCGATTTACCTCGGTGGCTGGGTGGCCCCCATTAGGCCGTAACCCGAATCCCCCTTTTCATCGGGCGATCGGCGAGGTTCTTGAATCGTCCATATTGCCACGCTTACAAGCCCTGATAGATGGGGCCCTCACCGCCCTGAGGGGTCACCCAGGTGATGTTCTGGGTCGGGTCCTTGATGTCACAGGTCTTGCAGTGGATGCAGTTCTGGGCGTTGATCTGGAGCCGCGGTCGGCCCTCGCCTTCCCGGACGATTTCATAGACGCCGGCCGGGCAATAGCGCTGTTCTGGAGCGTCGTAGCGGGCGAGATTTACCTCGATGGCCACCGTCGGATCGGCAAGGCGGAGGTGGCAGGGCTGTTCCTCTTCGTGGTTGGTGTTCGAGAGAAATACCGAGGAAAGGCGATCGAAAGTCAGTTTTCCATCCGGCTTGGGGTAGGGGATGGCTTGGCACTGGCTCGCCGGCAGGAGCTTGTCGTGGTCAGACTCGTTGTGGAGGGTCCAGGGCACCTTGCCCTGGAAGAGCTTTTGTTCCGCGCCAAAAAGGAAGGAGCCAAGGTAGAGCCCCTTCTTCATGTAGGGCTTGAAGTTACGGGTTTTGTAGAGTTCGTCGAACAGCCAGCTTTGGCGGAACGCCGCGGGGTAGGTGGTGAGTTCGTCACCCTCGCGCCCGGCCGAGAGGGCGTCGAACGCGGCGTCCGCGGCGAGCATGCCGCTCTTGATCGCCGCGTGGCTGCCCTTGATCCGGGCGGCGTTGAGAAAGCCCGCGTCATCGCCAAGGAGCGCGCCACCGGGAAAGATCAGTTTGGGCTGACTTTGCAGGCCGCCGGCGGTGATGGCCCGGGCGCCGTAGGCGAGCCGTTTCCCCCCTTCCAGAAAGGGCCGGATGGCCGGGTGGGTCTTGTAGCGCTGGAATTCCTCGAAGGGCGAGAGGAAGGGGTTGGTGTAATTTAGGCCAACCACGTAGCCGACGGCGACGAGCCGTTCGTCCAGGTGATAGACGAATCCACCGCCATAGGTGGCGGTATCCATCGGCCAGCCCGCGGTATGGACCACGAGCCCCGGAACGTGCTGATCCGCCGGGACCTCCCATAATTCCTTCAGCCCAATGCCATAGGTCTGCGGATCGACGCCGTCCCGCAGGCGGTAGCGGGCTTCAAGCTGTTTGCCAAGATGGCCGCGACAGCCCTCGGCGAACAGGGTGTATTTGGCCAGGAGCGCCATGCCGGGCTGGAAATTGGGGCCAGGCACCCCTTCCCGGGTGAGCCCCATGTCCCCAGTGATCACCCCCTTCACCACCCCATCATCGTCAAACACCACCTCGGCCCCGGCGAATCCCGGATAGACCTCCACCCCGAGGGCCTCAGCCTGCTCGCCCAGCCATTTGGCCACGTTGCCCAGGCGGACGATGTAGTTGCCATGATTGACGAAACAGTCCGGCAACCAGCCGGTGGGAATGCTGCGGCCGCCGGTCTCCGAGAGGAACATCACCCGGTCCTC
Organism: Zoogloeaceae bacterium; assembly: GCA_016791025.1. Classification (GTDB taxonomy): domain Bacteria; phylum Pseudomonadota; class Gammaproteobacteria; order Burkholderiales; family Rhodocyclaceae; genus JAEUNX01. Next base: position 28,261 of record JAEUNX010000180.1, read on the forward strand.
GGTCACGGCGGTGTGGAGCGGGGCGCCCTGTTCCTTCCAGTCCGGCATCAATTCGGTGATGGCCCGGGGGTCCATCACCGCCCCGGACAGGATGTGGGCGCCGATCTCGGCGGCCTTTTCGATGAGGCAGACGCTGACCTCCTGCCCGGCTTCAGCGCTGCGCTGCTTGAGACGGATCGCCGCGGCCAGGCCGGCCGGCCCGCCGCCAACGATGAGGACATCAAATTCCATCGATTCACGTTCCAATGCTGCGCTCCTTGCCTGGCCTGGGGCTGGCCCCACGGCGGCGGTTTTACGATCCATGTTTCCTAACCATAGCCAATGCGCCGGCGGAGGGGAAACGGCCTTGGGCCTATGCTAACCTTTGCTGGTCAATCTGCTGAAAGGGAAGACCACGGTGACCACGTCGCGCAAGCTGATTTATTCCACCAAGATTCCCGTGCGCTGGGGGGATATGGACGCCTATGGCCACGTGAATAACACGGTCTATTTCCGCTTTTGCGAACAGGCCCGGGTGGAGTGGAGCGAAAAGATCGGCTATCCGGTGCGTACCGATGCCGGCGAAGGCATCGTCATCATCAACGCGGCGTGCACCTTCCTGATTCCCATCGTCTATCCGGCGACAGTGGTGGTCGACGTGTACGCTGGCGAACCCGGGCGCAGCAGCGTGATGACGTGGTACGAGATGCGGGTCGACGGTGACAGTCGCCTGTTCGCCGAAGGCAGTTCCAAAATGATCTGGATGAGCCACGGGACGGGCAAATCGGTGGCCATGCCGGATGTGCTTCGGGCGCATTTTTCGGCCTGATGGCCGCGCGCTGGGGAGGGAACAGACATGAATCAGGTTCGCGGCGCGAATTCTGGACCCGAGGAAGCGCTTCGAGACCCCGAACCA